>JAAYRK010000096.1 GCA_012518815.1 Candidatus Epulonipiscium sp.
AATAATCAATATTTTAACTCTTTCTTTTATTTTTTACTAGCTCATCATGATAGAAATAATTAAGATACTTTATTGTATTTTGCTTACAATAAGCTTCAATTTCAAATGATAAATCTATCCAATATTGTTTATCACTAAAAAGATAAATTTTTTCATATTCATTAAAAATTCCAGGATAATTAGATTTAATGTAGTCTAATATTATCTTTTTGTAGCTTCCTCTAAGATTTAAATTTTCAAACCAATATTCATTAACATAGTTCTTAGTTGCTTCGATAATTGCTTTAAAATCTGTTATATAAGGAAATATTGGGGACATAAATAAAACAGTTTTAATTCCCTGATTATGTAGTTCTTTTAAGGTATTAATTCTATCACGGATACTATTTGCATTATCCATATCATTTTTAAATTTTTCATCTAATGTGTTTATAGAGATAGATACTGTTAAGTCTTTAAATTTTTTTAATAAATCAATATCTCTTAATATCAATTTAGACTTTGTAGAAATTCCAATATGACAATTAGCATCCACAAGCTGTTCTAAAATTTTTCTAGTAATTTGATATTTTTCTTCGAAACTATTGTAGCAATCTGTAACTGAAGAAAGAAATACTGATTTGTTTTCTAGCTTTTTTAAATTAATGGGCTTTTCACATTGTTTGATATCAATAAAGCTGCCCCACTCTTCCTTATGCCCTGTAAAACGCTTCATAAAACAGGCATAACAATATTTGCAAGCATGAGGACAACCAATGTAAGGATTAATAACATAATCACAATCAGGTAAATTTGATTTTGTTAAATAGTCTTTTGCTTCTACTAATTTTACGATTATTCCCATGCTCTTTTCTCCTATCATTTAATAATAACTAATATAAAAATTAGACTTCTATACTATACTTAAACTTACCATACTTTGGGTATGATTCTATATGTTTCTTTCATGTAGTCCTTGTACTCTGGTATTTTACTTGAAAGAAACTTTTCCTCAACGATAATCCTCCACATATAACAAGCTATAGTAATAAACGATAAGATCAAACAAAAATATGAATTTAATACTAAAGGAAATCCTATTAACTGCATTATGTTTCCTGCATAGGCTGGATGGCGTATGTACTTGTAAATACCTGTCTTAACAATCACATGATTATCCCATGTCTCTACATCTCTTGAAAAATACTTGCCTAAAGTTTTAATTCCTATTCCTCTTATAGCAATCCCTGTAACTACTAACACTGCTCCTATAATTGTTAAGAAGATATTTTCCCTTTTAAAATATACATGCTCTAAAAGCGGAACTATTAAAGAACAAAACCAAGTTATATATATAAGCCAACTTGTTATTTCATATTTTTTATTATCTTGTGATTTTTGTCCACTATAAAAATATCTATCAGAGACTAAGCTGGCAACAAATAATAACAAATAAAAATACATAAGCCCTTTATTTAAGTTATTGCTATTGTTTTCTACCATCGACCAAGTAAAAATATAAAATAATAAAATCAGCAATTTTGTAAGAAGATTAAGCATTTTCTTCAAAAATATCACCTCTATATATAATTATTTTTCTTCCCATATCAAGCTAAGATTTTTATAGGGTTACTGCACACACTCTAATAATGTCTATCCACCTTATCACCTTCTAACTCAACTTATTATTATCTTTGGATATGTTAACTACTCCAATTCCTAGGGATACCAAAATAAGTCCTATGAAAAGTTTGATTGTAAAAGCTTCTCCATGGATAAATATTGCTGATAGTATGCTCCCTGAAATTGGAATCGCAATTTTATAAATAGATACTTCTCCTGCTTTATTATATTTTAATAAGGTGTTAAAAAGAGAAAAGGCTGTTGCAGATAAGAATGCAGAATATATAAATAATAACCAAGCTTTAGGGGTAAAGGTAAAAGTTTCTACTGACACCTTGCCAAAACCAAATAAAAGTAAAACAATAGAACCTAAAAACATCTGCCATGCAGTTATCAAAAAGGGATGGGACTTTTTTGATAATTCTTTTGACCAAATAGCACCACAAGCACTAGAAATACCAGCTAAAATCATAAAACCTTCTCCAAAAAAAGAAAAGGATAAGGAAAATTGATTGTCCTTTCCTAAACTAGCAATAATAATACCTCCAAAGCCAGCAATAAGACCAATTATCTTTCTAATATTTATTTTGTCATTCCTATATATAAAGTGGGCAAATAATACTATAAAAAATGTACTAATAGAACCCAATACAGATCCTTTTATCCCCGAAACATTGGCAAGTCCATTATAAAAAAAGAAGTATTGAAGGCTAGTATTCAATATTCCTAGACTCAAAAAAAGTAAAAATTGTTTCTTGTTTATACGAAGGGAAAATTTCATTACATACCTGATAATTATAAACAATATCATCGAAGCTAGAAAAAACCTCATACCTGCAAATACTACTTTTCCATATAAATCATCTGAACTTAGTCCAATCTCTTTATAACTTACTTTTAAAACAGGAAATGCACTCCCCCATAAAATAGAGCAAAATATTGCAATAATTGCAACATAGTATTTTTTTGTAAATAATTTTTTAACGTCCATAATCTTTGTTCCTTTCTAGTATAATAAGTAACTTATAAGCAATGACTTATTAACAATTTTTGATATTTTATCATAGTATTAAGGTTATTTTATCACAATATCTGATTAAATATATCTAAATTTTATTTTCTGTGACCTTAATAGTTTTTTTGAAAAAAATAATACTAGCTATAGTATTATTTGAAAAATAAATTATTCCATTGTTTTTTCTATATTGCTATCAAAAAAAGAAATTCCAAAAGCTATACCTATTGCATTAGCAAAAGCTCTTAAATAATCCTCTCCATTTACCCTTATATATCGTTCAAAAGCAACTAGTATAATGAAAAGAATACAAAAAGCAGTTATAAATCTTATCAATATTTTTTTTATCAAAATCCATTTATATTTCTTTATATAGCGGAAACTTTTAAAAAGATTAATTAAGAAGTATACAAAAACAAAAATCAAGTAGCTTATTATTATAAAATTAGTTACAGGATAGTCAATATTATTAAAGATAATAAACAATACAACTGCTGTTGCAATAATAAAAACTATATCTACTATAAACTTTTTGTCCACTGATTTTTTACTCATACTTATACCTCTTTTATTATTATAATACTATCTAGAAGCATGTTGACGGTTCTTCTGAAGAACCGTCAACATGCTTTACCCATGCTTCTATTATGGGCTATTTATTTTTTATCTTTTATTTTTACTTCATTAGGAAAGTATTCATCAAATTTTGGATATGTTTTATCTCTTATTTCTCTAAGAGCTTCAATTTGTTTTATTTGCTCTCTATGAAATTTTCTAGCTTTTTCAAAATTATCCTTTTCGTATTCTTTGTTTAAATAATATTGAACCATGTCTTCTGTAAGTTTCAATGATTTTTTGAATTCTTTCATAAGGCTTTTCATATTCTCATCAAGCCCTTCATATTTAGGCTTCTTATTAACATATTTTCCAGCAGAATTAATTATATCATATGACTCAAATGTAATAGCTCGAAGATTAAATGGATCTCTAGCTTGATGACTTCCGACTTTAAGTAGTTTGTCAAGATCCAATTCTTCATTTTTTCCTGTTGCTTCAAAATAGAATTCCATATTAACAATATAAGATGTTACATCTGACATAATGTAAATATATGCATCTTCTTTAGAATCGTGATGACTTGTATTCTTATAGTGAAAGTAGCCCGCTGCACAAATTACAGCTATAGCTAAGGCAAAAGTTCTATAAAAAACTGCTCTGTCCAAACTAATCAACTCCTTTTTTAAATAATGTGTATTAATTACAAATGCTTTTATTATAAGTAAAAAACAGTTAAATGCTTCAAAATCTTTATAAATAATAATTAAAAGCATTTTATGTAATTATAATTCCATTTAGTATTTTAACTTATAAAAAAGTATTTGTAAATTGCATAATTAATAATTATTAATAATTATAAGAAATTTCTTTAGTTCTTCTTTATTATTGTTAAATAGTGCTAATGAAACTTAAATTTTAAATTGTTACGATATAAAACAATTATTTTTCTTTCCTATTATTATCTTGGTCCTCATAAATTTCTAGATATATTTTATTAAAAGATTAACATACTATTATTAAAGCTAACGATATTAAAGGAGATGTTACTTTGAAGAAACTATTGTATATTACCGTTAATTCAAAACCTGAAAAGTTATCAGCAAGTAAAACTGTCGGAAGAGCCTTTATAAATAAATTTCTTGAAAAATATCCTGACTTTTTTATTGAAGAAGTAGATTTGTATAAAGAACATATTCCTAGACTAGAATATGAATATTTTGAAGATAGAAATTGTGTTATTAGTAAAGAAGCATTAAACAAATTACCAGAAAAAGAACAAAGAGAAGTCCATAAAATTAATCAACTTTGTAATCAATTCATTGAAGCAGATATTTATGTAATTGCTTCTCCTATGTGGAGTTTAGCTTTTCCAGCTCCATTAAAAGAATATATAGACTGTATTGTGCAAACTCATAAAACAATAAGCTCTCCACAAAAAGGTGAGAAACCAGAAGGGCTTTTAAATGACAAGCCTAGAACAGTAATATATATTCAATCCTCGGGTGGAACTATTCCTTGGTTAATGAGGCCAATATTTAATAAAGGCTTAGACTATATTGAAGATATTATGAAATTAATGGGTATTAATCAATTTGAAAAAATATTAGTTGACGGAACTGGTACAACTGAAGAAGAAAGAATTGCTGCTATCGAAAAAGCAAAGGAAAAAGTTGATAAAGTTATTGAAAATATTGACATTAAAGAAACAGTATTAGTTTAATATTTTATTTTATAAAAAATACTCCTTATTAAGGAGTATTTTTTTAATCTTAGTATCAATACTTATTTATAAATGTCAAAACTTTTTTTGCATATTCATCAGGATAGTCAATACATGCTTCAATATGTCCGCTATCTACTAACCAAATTTCCTTTTTTTCAGCAGCTATATTGTTATATATTTCTTCTCCCATAGATGAGAAACAAAAGTCATCCTTTGTACCATGTATTACTAATGTAGGTATCATATTATTAGCTTGAGCAGCTACTACATCTACATCTTCAAATTCAAAAGTATAGTGACGTTTTAGATACCAGTTTCCACAAGTAATCACATAATCGTCAGGAATACCTGTATCCATTGAGTGCCATATGACTAAAAAAATACCTTTCATACTATCATAGGAAGAATCCATAATACAATAATCAATATTTTGATTTGCATGTTCTGTTGCTACATATAAGCCAACAGTTGCTGCTCCCATTGACTGCCCATGAAGAACAATCTTTTTATTATTTGTTTTCCCTTTTATATATTCAACTAAAGGAACTATATCATTTTTTTCAAAATGTCCAAATGTTACAAGTGTGTTTTTTGAATCTCCGCTAGCCCTTTGATCAATGGCAGCTACATTCCAATTATTTTCTAAATAGAATTCTGCAATTGGATACATTGACGTATGATCTCCACCTGCTCCATGAATTAATATTACAGTATCTCTATCATAATTGCCATCAATGCTAAAAAATGTCACAGGAACTTCATTTCCACCCTCTGATACTAAAATTATATTTTTACCTTTATATAATGATTGAAAGCTTTTATAATCATATCCCCACTCTTCTAGTTGTTTGACACTATTAGCTTTTGTATCAAGACCCTCATTTTGCATAACCAAATTTACAGCAACCTGTTTACCTATATAATAACTAAATGCTAAAAATCCTATAACAAGAATAAGAACAATAAATATTAATATTTTTACTAATCTCTTAAGCACTTTTTTTCTTTAGTTTTTACTGCCGTCTTCATTTTGCAATCTTTCCTTTATCAAAATTAAATTAATAAATAATATAATCTTATTTTCTTTTTGGACCTTCAAAAGGCCAAATCTTTGGATATTTCCCAGAAAAACCTCCTAAACTAAAAAGTTTTAAAAAGCTTTCTTGAGGCTGATAAAGATTCTTAGGTATCTGAATACCCTTATATAGTTCATCATTTTCCTTTTCTTTATTTTTAATAAATAACTTACAATCATTGTTTAACAAATCATATTCCCTATTAATTTTTAAATATTTATGAATCTCTGTTCCAAGGACTAAGGCTAATCCAGATTTTTTTGGTATACCATTCCACCACCAAGCCATAATAGGGTGCTTTTCTGTCTTATCATCACTTGATAAAATAGTACGTGAACGTATGTAATTATTTAAAATGAATATATCCCCATAAAATGGATTTAATACTTCACTAATGCTTTTAAATAATCTTATTATTTCTGTTTCCCATCCCGCCATAGATAAAACCCCTGCATCAATTGATATAGAAAAATGACTAAAACGGTAGCCAATTTTTGCAGGACCAATGGGGTTGGGAATAGCTAAATTAACATATTCAACAGGTTTATTGGGATACCATACTATACCATTATAATTTTCTATTATAAAATTCTTAAAAACATCTAAGGTCGTAAATATTTCTTTAGGAGGCTCATATAAGCCATATCGCCTTGGTAATGCTTCTGGGATATGTCTTTTAATAGCTATAAGTAATTTTTCAATATTTTCTTCATTGCTAATAGGATTATGATTAAACCACCAAGATAATTTTATAATAGAGAACCTTTCTGTCTTTTCTATATCATATACACGTTTTATTCCTCTAGGTAAAATAACTTCTTTTGTTTGTGGATTTTCTATAAGACCAACACCATTTTTTGCTATGGCTTTTCCAATTTTAATTAATTCTTCAATTTTCTTTTCATCATTAGTAATAGGTTCAAGGCTACATTCAATAAGATATTTTATTCCAGGTAATTTACTACTAATATCTTGTGCTATATCTTCATCATCAAGTTTAATTTCTCTACTTATTACAATTTGATAATCATCATGAGCTAAAACATAGCCTTCATTATTTTCAACAAGATTAAACTGATTGGTTAATAAATTAAAATCTTGTTTTTTTATTGTATATATTTTTAAATCATAACTCATAGTATTTGCCCCTAAAATTAATAAATATTTTTAATATCAAATAGTAAAAATTTATTATTTTAAATTACATCTCACCATATCCAATTATATTTCATATTTCAATTTATTTCAAATAAATTGAAAATAAAATGCCTTCTTGTAGTTGAATTATCAAGAAAGCATTTTTTATAATTTTTCTATTTAATTAATTTTTAATAAAAGTTCTTTTTAATATATTTAATTTTCAAATAGTAATTGATATTTTCTATCTAACATTCTCATTTCCCTCCATATCAGCAGGCCAGTAGTTATGGTAGCAATCGCATCAGCTACTGGTGCTGCCATCCATACTCCATTTAGTTTAAATATTGGTGGAAGCAACAATAAAGCTGGTATTAAAAATATTACTTGTCTAGATAGACTTAAAAACATAGATATTTTTGCTTTACCAATAGCTTGGAAATAATTAGATGTTACTATTTGGAAACCAATAATAGGAAATGTTATTAAATTAATTCTCATGCCATAATTAGTAATATCCATAAGCCTTGGGGAATCATTAAAGAAAGATATTAAAAACTCTGGAAATAGCTGTACTACAATAAAGCCTAAAACTGAAATTGTAGTTGCAGCAGTTACTGCTAATTTTAATGCTTTTTTAACCCTATCGTACTGCTTTGCTCCATAATTATAACCTATTATTGGTTGTGAGCCTTGATTGATTCCAAATATGGGCATAAAGAAAATCATTGCCACACTTGAAATTATGCTCATTGCACTAATTGCCAAGTCATCCCCATAATTTTTTAGAGAACGATTGGATATAGTTGTAACTACGCTAGCTGCCAACTGCATTGCAAAGGGAGACATACCAATTGAAAAAATTCCTAGTACTACTTTTTTTGATAATTTCATATATCTTAAATGAATTCTTAAGGTGCTTTTTTTACTTTGTATAAATGCTAGTACAAAAATAGCACTTAATGCTTGTGCAATAATGGTTGCATAAGCTACACCTTTAATTCCCATATCAAAGATATAAATAAATACTGCATCTAGAACAATATTAGTAATTGCTCCAATGAGCATCGAAATCATTGATATAATAGGATAACCTTGAGCACGGATTGCATGGCTCATTGAAAAGCCTATGGTATTGCCAAAAAGACCAAATATTATTATCCTGGTATAATCTGTTGCAAAATGTATAGTATCTTCACTTGCTCCAAATGAATATAACAAAGGTTCCATAAAAATAAAGCTTAATATGGTTAATATAGCTGTTATTATAAGCATTAAGACAAAAGAATTTCCAAGAATATGTTCTGCTTCTTCCCTTTTATCTTCTCCTAGTTTAATGGAAGTAAGAGCTGCCCCACCAATACCTACAAGCATAGAAAAAGCCATTATTATGGTCATAAAAGGAAAGGTTACACCCAGGCCTGCCAAAGCCAGTTCCCCTACTCCTTTACCTACAAACATTCTATCTATAATATTATATAAGGCATTTACAAGCATTCCTACTATTGCAGGAATTGAGTATTTAAGTAATAATATGCCTACTCTTTCATTTCTTAGCTCTTCTTGTCGGTTCATTTGCTTTCCTTCCCTTCATAGTAGTCTCGTATATTTTCTGTCATCATTTCAAGAAGTTCCACTAATTTAATTGTATCTTCTTCTGAAAATCCACTTACTAATATGTTTGTCCAACTTTTTAATATTTTATATATATCATCTTTAATATCATGGGCTTTTTGAGTTAAAAAAACTAATTGAGCTCTGTTATCTTCCTTATCTTTTTGTCTGTATATATAGCCTTCTTCTTCAAGTTTTTTAATAGCCCTTGCAGTAGTTCCCTTGTCAATATTCAAGCTAGATGCCATTTCTTCTTGTTTTATACCGTCTTTTTGATACAGAATACTTAAAAAAATAAACTGACCGCTGCTAATACCATAGGGTTCTAACATTTTATTAATATAACATTGCCCTTGTCTATATATAATTGAAATTGATTTTCCAATAGATTTTGGCTGCTGCATAATCTGCTCCTTTCAATTAGTTGCATCAACAACTATACCACGGATGCATTTAGTTGTCAATGCAACTAAGTTACAAAACATTGTATATTTCTACAAATCTATTGTTACATTTGCATAAAGCACGGGGACGGTTCTTCTGCTTCATTCTTTTTGAAGAATGAAGCAGAAGAACCGTCCCCGTGCTTCAAAAAAACCGTCCCCGTGCTTCAAAGTCCTCTTACATCTATTAATTGGGACGTAATTCATCATCCCTTAAATCAACAAAACTATCCTCTTTTCTTTCGGTTGAACTGTCTATTCTTGCATTTGCGCGAATTTCTTCAATTTTCTCTTTATGCCTAAAATAAAGTGTAGATATTACTATTGCTACTATAGACGCACATACAATAAGTACAGTTAAAACAAGGTCTAACATAAACATATTACCCCTCCTAAAAATGTTTTTTATAAATACGATATCTTTAGTAAAAAGTCTGAAACATGGGGACAGTTCTTTTGCTTCATTCTTTAAAAAGAATGAAGCAAAAGAACCGTCCCCATGTTTCACTCCGATAAACTAGACAATTATAGAAAAAATGTATTATAATTTTATTAAAATTATAAAAGGAGTACAAAAGTGAAAACATTACAAAATACTCATGCCAGCCGCATATGGGAAATTGATTTTTTAAGAGGATTAGCTCTAATTCTTATGATGCTTTTTCATCTTTTATATGACTTGTGTTATTTCTATAATATAAACATACCTTATTGGAATAGTTTTTGGACTTTAGAAGGAAAACTTTCTGCCATTCTTTTTATGATTCTAGCTGGAATAAGCAGTACCTTTAGCAAAAACAACTTAAAAAGAGGCTTTAGAATTTTTCTTATAGGAATGGCTTTAAGTCTTGGTACATATATTTTTATGCCTTCAGAATATATACGTTTTGGTATTCTTCATATGTTGGGCTCTGGAATGATTATCTATTATTTTATTAGAAATCTCCCTCTTACTTTTATCTTTATTTTATCATTAATAATTATTTTTTTAGGATATATATTCAATAATATTTATCTTAATACTTGGCTTCTTATTCCTTTTGGAATTACAAGCTTGGATTTTGTATCTATGGATTTTTATCCTCTTTTCCCTTGGTTTGGAGTTTTTTTAATCGGAACTATCATAGGAAAAACAGTATATAAAGAAAAAAAGAGCATCCTCCAAAAACCATATAGAAAAAACTTTCTTTCTTTTCTTGGAAGACACTCTCTTATAGTTTATCTTATTCATCAACCTATATTTTTATTAATACTATATATTATTTTTAATATTAAAAATTGATATCATCAGAAAAGCTTTTATTAACAGTAGGAAGTACTATCATATGGGGCTTACCATTAGTAGGATTTTTCATCATATATACGTCCATATGATATACTTCTTTTATATTCTTTTTTGTTATTACTTCCTCAGGTTTACCTAAGGATATTATTTTTCCATGGTTAAGCAAAATTAGTGTATCGCTATATTGAGCCGCTAAGTTTAAATCATGAAAGACAGCAATAACAGAAAATTTCTTTTTTTGATTTAAAGCTTTAATATTATCCATAATTCTAACTTGATGATGAATATCAAGATGAGATATTGGCTCGTCCAATAAAATAATATCTGGTTCTTGTGCCAAAGCCCTAGATATTATAACCCTCTGTCTTTCACCACCACTTAATTCGTTTATACTTTTGTTTCTTAATTCCCAAGTATTTGTGGTTTCCATAGCTTCTCTAACAATTATTTTATCCTCAGCTTTTTCCGTCTCAAATCTTTTAAGATATGGTGTTCTTCCCATCATCACAATATCATGACAAGAAAAATCAAAACTAATCTCTGTATTTTGAGGTACAGAAGCAATCTTTTTAGCTAATTCCTTATTTTGAAAATCCATTATATCTTTGTTGTCAATTAAAATAGTGTTTTTTTGGGGCTCAAGTATTCTTGCTATGTTTCTTAATAAAGTTGTTTTCCCTGAGCCATTAGGACCAATAATGCTATAAAACTTTCCTCTTTCAATTTCTAAGTTAATATCTTCTAATATTTTCTTTTCGCCATATTTCCAATGAAGGTTTTTAATTTTTATCATTTTATATTTTCACCTTCTTATGTTTATCTAAAAGATAAATAAAATAAGGAGCACCAAATAAGGCTGTTACAGCACCAACAGGGATTTCCGAAGGAGCTAGTAAAGTTCTTGAAATAGTATCACAAATAATAAGAAATATAGTCCCTCCTAATGCAGAAAAAGGAATTAATAGTCTGTGATCTGGTCCTATTAAAAGCCTTATAATGTGCGGAATAATCAAGCCTACAAAACCAATAAGACCGCTTACAGATACAACAGTTCCTATAATTAAGGAGCATACGGCTATTAGAATTTTCTTAATTGCTTCTGTATTTATCCCTAGTGTCTTTGCAGTTTCGTCTCCCATTAGCATAACATTTAAATCCCTTGAAAAAATATATAAAATACCAGAACCAATAATTACAACAGGAAATACTAGCAGTACCTGTCTCCAACTGGCAGCAGAAATACTTCCCATCACCCAAAAAATAATTTTTTCTATTTTATCTTTATTAAAAATCATTAAGATTGAATTTAGGGAAGACCAAAGCTGACTAATAGCAATACCTGACAGTAAGAGAGTAACCGTTGGTAGTTTTGTACCAGCTTTTGCAATTTTATATACTAAAAATACAGTAAATGTTGCTCCTAAAAAAGAACCTATAGTAATAAAAGCAAAACCAAAAAAACTACTACTTAGACCTGATACAATAGTTATAGTTGCTCCCAGGGCAGCACCAGAAGAAATACCTATAACATATGGATCTGCCATGGGATTTTTAAAAATACCCTGAAAAACCGCTCCTACTACAGATAAAGCCATCCCTACAAGTCCAGCTAAAATAATCCTTGGAAGTCTTATATTCCAAATAATTATTTCATGGGATTTTATAATTTCTTGACTTTGAAAATTTTCCCTTAAAAAAGGAATTTTATTTAATATAATGGCCATAAACTGATTAAAAGTAATATCAGCACTGCCAAAACTGGCAGAAATAAAAATAACTATAGATAATATTAACAAGCCAAAAACAAATATTAAAAAATAATGTTTTCTTTTCTTAATTAGCTCCATGAATATCCTCTTTTCAACCTTTAATCAGCAAATAATTCAGGATGTATAAGTTTTGCTAACTCTTCTAAACCATCTGCTAGCCTTGGTCCTTGCCTGTCTAATAAATTATTGTCAATTTCTAATAATCTTCCTTCTTTAACAGCTCTCAAATCTTTATATCCTTGAGCTTGCTCTATTCCTGCTTTTGCATCATAATATTTTGAACATATAATGATATCAGGATCTTGCTCTATAAGCTTTTCCAAGCTATATTGCCAGCCTTGCAGGTCTTTAGCAACATTATCCCCTCCAGCCATTTCTATAATTGTTCCAATAAAGGTATCTCCTCCAGCCGTAAAATCACCAGCTTCACCAAAACCAACCACATAATAAACTCTAGGTCTTGAAACATCCTTTACTTTTTCTGACACATTTTGAACTTTGTTTTCTATTTCCATAACAAGAGCTTCTGCTTTATCTGGCACACTTAATACTTGTCCCATGCTTTCTATCATATCATAAATACCTTCAAAACTTTGTTGACTATCTAAAATAAGAACTGGAATATTTAATTCTTGCAATTTTGCATCAGAATCTCTTGGAAAAATTCTAGATCCAATAACCAAGTCTGGCTGTAATTCAGCAATTTTTTCTATATTAGGATCATCAATAGCTCCTACAGATGGAATTTCCTTAGTGTCTTCAGGATAATTACAAAAATCAGATCTTCCTACTAATCTTTCTTCCTCTCCTAAAGCAAAGATAATTTCAGTTAAATCAGGAGATACAGACACAATCCTTTTAGCTTCTTTTTCAAGAACAAATTCCCTGCCATGGGCATCTGTAAGTTTAATAGCAAATTGGTTTTCTTCTGAAATGCTATTATCAATTGTTTCATCATTAAAATCTTCTTTGTTTTCACAAGCAGTAAAAACTAAACTAATACTTAAAATAATAATTAATAATATACTAAAATTCTTTTTCATATCCTTAAAGATGTATTTATATTAAATACACCCCTCTCCTTCCTTTAAAAACTTATTTTAATAAAGAACTTTAAATGACTTGATTTTTTGCAATAAAAAACCACACTGACAGTGTGGATATAATTTCATTATATTCCACCCCTCCCTCCGCGAGTTGAATTAAAACATAGTTTAAGGCAGGTTTCCTGACTTAGAGATCATCTTCCATCCAACCTTCTCGGAAAATTTCCAATGGTACTTGGACTTCATCCCTCAATACAGTAGCGGGGGCTGTAACGGATTCACACCGTTTTCCCTTTTACCCTGAAAAACAGGCACCTTAAACTTTGATATTTAATTTTGTATTTTTATTGTATCACTAAGCAATTTCAAATTCAAGAAGAAAGAGGGTGAAGCAAGGGGACGGTTCTTCAGTTTATTAACAGTCGTCTGTTATTATATCTTCTATTGCTTTTCCTGGAGGCACCATTGGCAGTACTTTTTCATCAATGCCCACATGGCAATCTAAGATAACTGGTTCGTTTGTTGAAAATGCTTTGTTTAAAGCTGTTTCTAATTCTTCTTCATTGGTTGCTCTATAACCTTTTATGTCGTAAGCTTCTGCTAGTTTTACAAAATCAGGTCCTCTATCAAGGGTAGTTGCAGAATACCTGCCTCCATAAAACATGGTTTGCCACTGCCTAACCATTCCTAAGGTACCGTTATTAATTACAACTATTACTATAGGTAGATTATAGGCATTTATTGTAGCTAGCTCATTGCAGTTCATTCTAAAGCTTCCATCCCCTGCAATGTGTACAACTCTTTTGTCTGGCATTCCTATTTTAGCTCCAATTGAAGCTCCGGTTCCATATCCCATTGTACCTAAACCGCCAGAGGTTAAAAATGTTCTTGGTTTAGTAAATTTATAATACTGTGGAACCCACATTTGATGCTGACCAACTTCTGTCGTAATAATTGCTTCTCCATTTGTTTTTTCATATATCTTTTCAATAATTGTTTGAGGCTTTAGCTTTCCGTTTTTAGTATATGTTATAGGAAACTCTTCCATTATTTTTTCAATTTTTTCGTTCCACTCATTAGACTCTCTTGGGCCTAATTTATTATTAAGAATAGTAAGTACTGATTTTATATCTCCTAATATATGAGAAAAAGTACGTACATTTTTATTGATTTCAGCAGGGTCAATATCTATTTGCAATACTTTAGCCTTTGGAGCAAAACGTTCTAAATTGCTGACAACTCTGTCACTAAAACGAGCACCTATAGCAATGAGTAAATCACATTCTGTAGCAGCAATATTTGAAGCTTTGGTTCCATGCATTCCAATCATACCTGTATAAAGCTTGTGTGTTGCAGGGAATGCACCTTGCCCCATTAAACTACAGGCAATAGGAGCCTTAATTTTTTCAACAAAAGTTAATAATTCTTCTCCTGCTCCTGCATAACAAACTCCCCCACCTGCATAAACAAAAGGTCTTTTTGCTTTATTTATTAGCTTAATTGCTCTTTCAATATCTTTTTCTCTAATTTTTTCTGTATATACAGGAACATCCTTAGGTTCTTGATATTTATATTCTGCTTTTAAAACTGTAACATCTTTTGGAATATCTATTAATACCGGACCAGGACGTCCTTCTTTTGCTATATAAAATGCTTTTCTTATTATATCTGCTAAATCATTTACATCTTTTACAATATAATTATGCTTGGTGATAGGCATTGTAATTCCTTTTATATCTACTTCTTGGAAACTATCTTTTCCAAGTAAGGGAACTGCAACATTTCCTGTTATGGCTACTAAGGGAACTGAATCCATATAAGCCGTTGCAATACCAGTAACTAAGTTAGTTGCCCCAGGACCAGATGTTGCAATACATACTCCTACCTTACCTGTTGCCCTTGCATATCCATCAGCTGCATGGGCAGCTCCTTGCTCATGGGCTGTTAAAATATGTCTTATTTCATCTTTATGTTTATATAATTCATCATAGATGTTTAAAACAGCTCCTCCTGGATAACCAAAAACAGTATCCACACCTTGCTCTTTTAAACACTCTATTAAAATTTGTGCACCTGTCAACTGCATAGATTTCCTCCTTTACAAAAACAGGGTGTACAAACACCCCGTTTAAATTTTTAATACTCCTCCAGTACTTGCTGAAGTAACTAGTTTAGCATATCTAGCAAGATAACCTGTTTTAATTTTTGCTTCTGGTGCTATCCATTTTTCTTTTCTTCGTCTTAATTCTTCATCAGAAACTTCTAATTCAATTGTTCCATTTATCATATCTATAGCAATAACATCTCCTTCTTCTACTAAAGCTATAGGTCCGCCTTCTGCTGCTTCAGGAGATACATGTCCAATTGAAGCTCCTCTGGTCGCCCCACTAAAGCGTCCATCTGTAATAAGAGCCACATCTTTATCAAGACCCATTCCTGCCAAAGCGGAAGTAGGTGTAAGCATTTCTCTCATACCAGGACCACCCTTAGGTCCTTCGTATCTTATAACTACAACGTCACCTTTATTTATCCTTCCAGCAAAAATTGCCTCATTAACTTCTTCTTCTGAATTAAATACTCTTGCTGGTCCTCTGTGTTGAAGCATTTCTTCTGCAACTGCAGATCTTTTTACAACACAACCATCAGGAGCCAAATTACCTTTAAGTACAGCTATACCACCAGTCTTGCTGTAAGGATTATCAATAGGACGAATAATATTTGTATCTCTATTAACAGCTGCTGCAATATTTTCTCCTAAAGTCTTACCTGTTACTGTTAATAAAGATAGATTTAATAAGTTTTTCTTTGATAATTCCTTCATTACTGCCTGAACTCCGCCAGCTTCATATAAATCAACTATAAAATGAGGCCCAGCAGGAGCTAATCTACAAAGATTTGGAGTTTTCTCGCTAATTTCATTAGCAATTTCAAGATTTAACTCAACCCCAGCTTCATAAGCTATTGCAGGCAGATGAAGCATACTATTAGTACTACAACCTAATGCCATATCAACTGTAAGGGCATTGTAAAAAGCTTCTTTTGTCATAATGTCTTTAGGTCTTATATCTTTTTTAAGAAGCTTCATAACCATCATTCCAGCTTTTTTTGCCAAACGCACTCTTTCTGCATAAACTGCTGGAACTGTACCGTTTCCAGGCAAGCCCATACCTAATACTTCTGTTAAGCAATTCATGCTATTTGCAGTAAACATACCAGAACATGAACCACAACCTGGACAAGCAGAATCTTCACATTTTAAAAGTTCTTCTTCAGTCATTTTTCCTGCCTTAACAGCACCTACAGCTTCAAATACATCCGTCAAACTTAATCTTTGGCCATCTAATTTGCCTGGCAGCATAGCTCCACCGCTAAACACGATAGTAGGAATATTTACCCTAGCTGCTGCCATAAGCATTCCTGGAACAATCTTATCACAATTTGGAATCATAACTAAAGCATCAAAACCATGAGCCATGGCTACAGCTTCTATAGAATCTGCAATAAGTTCTCTAGAAGCCAAAGAATAGTGCATCCCTATATGTCCCATAGCTATTCCATCACATACACCTATAGCTGGGAATTCAATAGGTGTTCCTCCAGCCATTCTAACTCCAGCTTTAACAGCTTCTGTTATAGTATCCAAATGAATATGTCCTGGAATAATTTCATTTTTTGCATTAACAATACCTATTAAAGGCTGATTAATTTCCTCATTAGTATAGCCCATCGCCTTAAATAAGGAACGATGAGGTGCTTTTTCTAAGCCACTCTTAGCACGATTACTTCTCACTCTATCACTCCTTATTCATAAATAGGTTCGCCATTACTATTAGCATACTTTTGGAATGCTTCTAATATTTTCTTTGTTATAGGACCTGCAAATCCATTTCCAATAACTCTTTCATCAACCTTAGTAACTGCAATAGCTTCTGCAGCAGTACCAGTAAGGAAGCATTCATCAGCATTATATACATTAAATAAAGTAAATTCTTTTTCGTATACTTCAATACCCATTTCTCTTGCTAACTCAATAACAGTTTTTCTAGTTATTCCATCTAAAATTCCTATATGGATAGGAGGTGTATATATAACCCCATCTTTTACAATAAAAATATTATCTCCTGTACATTCTGCCACTATTCCATCATGATTTAGCATTAATGCTTCAGGAACTCCTGCACGGTTTGCTTCTATTTTTGCTAAAATATTATTTAAATAATTTAATGACTTTATTTGAGGGTCAACAATAGTTGCCATATTTCTTCTTTGTGCCGCAGTCACAATAGGCATACCCTTTTCATACATTTCTGGTGGATATAATGTAATATTAGATGCAATACAAAAAACAGATGGTTTTTCACAATTATTTGGGTTTAAACCTAAATCTCCTTTTCCTCTTGTAACAACCAAGCGAATATATGCATCCCTTAAGTTATTTTTTCTACAAGTTTCAAGGAGTACTTCTTTCATTTCTTCTTTTGTTAAAGGAATTTCTAACATAATTGCTTTTGCCGCTGCATAAAGTCTGTCAATATGCTCTTTACATTTAAAAATACGGCCATTATAAGCTCTAATACCTTCAAAAATTCCGTCTCCATATAATACCCCATGGTCAAACACAGATATTTTTGCTTCGGATTCCTTAACATACTCTCCGTCTAAATATATAATTAATTCATTTGACATTTTACTACCTCCAACTTTTAGAATTATTGTAACGCATTAATGATTAGTTCTCCCATTTCTTTGGTTCCAACTAATTTCATGCCTTCACTCATTATGTCACCTGTGCGGTAGTCTTCTTCTAATACTTTAGTTACTGCATTTTCTAAAGCTAATGCTTCTTCTTCTAAATTAAAGGAATAGCGAAGCATCATCGCTGCAGAAAGAATAGTTGCTATAGGATTAGCCTTATTTTGTCCTGCAATATCAGGAGCTGAACCATGAATTGGCTCATAAAGTCCGAAACTTCCTTCAGCTAAACTAGCAGAAGGCAACATCCCTATAGAACCAGTAAGCATACTAGCTTCATCTGATAAAATATCTCCAAACATATTGCTTGTAATAATAACATCAAATTGTTTTGGATTTCTTATTAGCTGCATTGATGCATTATCTACATACATATGATTAACTTCAACTTCTGGATAATCCTTTGCTACTTCTTCAATTACAGATCTCCAAAGTCTTGAAGATTCTAAAATATTGGCTTTATCAACACTTGTTACCTTTTTATTTCTTTTCGTTGCTGCTTCAAATCCAACTCTTGCAATTCTTTCTACTTCTTTTACAGAGTAAGCCTCAGTATCGTAAGCTTCTTCACCATATTTTCCGTTTCTTCTTCCTCTTTCCCCAAAATATATTCCACCAGTTAATTCTCTTACCACAAGAATATCCAAGCTATCTCCAATAATTTCAGGTTTTAGAGGACAAGCATCTTTTAATGGCTTATGAAGTAATGCTGGTCTAAGGTTTGCAAAAAGTCCTAATTCTCCTCTAAGACCTAACAATGCTTGTTCTGGTCTTTTATCTCCAGGAAGGTTATCCCACTTAGGGCCTCCTACAGCTCCTAATAATACAGCGTCGCTTTTTTTACAAATTTCTATAGTTTCTTTTGGAAGAGGCTCGCCTGTTTTATCTATAGCTACACCTCCACCTAAAACTTCTGTAAAGTTAAAGCTGTGACCATACTTTTCACCTAATTTATTTAATACTAAAATTGTTTGCTCAATAATATCTGGTCCTATTCCATCGCCAGGAATAGTTGCTATGTTGAAATTCATTAAATCCGCCTCCATTTATCGAAAATTCTGTTTATTGTTTCTATAAAAAATACATATTTAAGCTTTTATTAACTTTTTAAGGCAAAGAGTTTCTTAGTTCGTGCGAAAATCTAATTTATTTTAAAATATTTTTATTAAAACTAAGAAACTCTAAGCCTAATAATCTAAAATGTAATAATTCATAAATATATTTATATATTTATCCTTTAAGCTTTTTGTTGAATGTATTTAATTAATCCATCTGAAGCAATTATTTTTTGCATAAATTCTGGGAAAGGCTGAGCTTTATATGTTTCATTTTTTGTTTTATTAGTAATTGTACCTGTTGAAAAATCAATTTCAACTTCGTCCCCTGCATCTATGCCTTTTACTGCTTCTTCACATTCAAGTATTGGAAGACCAATGTTAATTGAATTACGATAAAAAATTCTTGCAAAAGTACTAGCTATAACGCAAGATACTCCTGAAGCTTTAATTGCTATAGGAGCATGTTCTCTTGAAGAACCGCAACCAAAGTTTTTATCTGCTACGATAATATCTCCCTTTTGAACCTTATTAGCAAATTCAGCATCAATATCTTCCATACAATGTTTTGCTAATTCTTGAGGATCCGATGTATTTAGATAGCGGGCAGGTATGATTACGTCCGTATCTACATTATCTCCATATTTAAACACTCTTCCTTGTACCTTCATAAATATGCCTCCTTGTTATTGTATATCTTCTGGATTAGTTATTTTACCTGTAAGAGCAGATGCCGCAGCTACCGCTGGACTTGCTAAATATACTTCGGATTCAGGATGTCCCATTCTACCTACAAAGTTTCTATTGGTAGTTGAAACTGCTCTTTCTCCTTTTGCTAAGATACCCATATGTCCTCCAAGACAAGGTCCACATGTAGGAGTACTAAATACTGCTCCTGCTTTTACAATATCTGCAACTAAACCTTCTTCTAATGCTTGAAGATATATTTTTTGTGTTCCTGGAAATACAATACAACGAACACCTTTAGCAACTTTCTTACCTTTTAAAATTTTTGCTGCAACTCTTAAATCTTCCATACGGCCATTAGTACAAGAACCTATAACTACTTGATCTATCTTAATATCTCCTACTTCATCAATTGTGCAGGTATTTTCAGGTAAGTGAGGAAATGCAACAGTAGGACGGATTTTGCTAAGGTCTATTTCATATACCTTTTCATATTCTGCATCCTCGTCAGCTTCATAAACCTTATATTCCTTTGTAGAATGCTCTTTCATGTATGCTATTGTTTTTTCATCAACAGGGAAAATACCGTTTTTTGCACCTGCTTCAATTGCCATATTTGCTATAGTAAAACGGTCATCCATAGTAAGATTAGCAATTCCATCTCCCGTAAATTCCATAGATTTATATAATGCTCCGTCTACACCAATCATGCCTATAATATGAAGGATAACGTCTTTTCCACTTACCCATTTAGACATTTTTCCTTTTAACACAAATTTTAATGCAGAAGGTACCTTAAACCATGCCTTACCAGTTGCCATTCCTGCAGCCATATCAGTACTACCGATACCTGTAGAAAAAGCTCCTAAAGCACCATAGGTACATGTATGAGAGTCAGCACCAATTACTACATCCCCTGCTACAACTAAGCCCTTTTCTGGTATAAGAGCATGCTCAATTCCCATTTCTCCTACTTCGAAGTAGTTTTCTATTTCTTTATCATAAGCAAATTCACGAATAAATTTACATTGTTCTGCTGCTTTAATGTCCTTATTAGGAGTAAAATGGTCAGGTACAATAGCTACTTTGCTTTTATCAAATACCTTATCTATTCCTACTTTTTGAAACTCTTTTACAGCAACTGGGGTTGTTATATCATTACCAAGAACTAAATCTAAATTGGCTTCTATTAATTGTCCTGCTTTTACACTATCAAGACCTGCATGTGCAGCCAAAATTTTTTGTGTCATTGTCATTCCCATAGTATCATCTCCTTGTTACAAATATGCTTTAAACTTTTTTTCTATATCTTTAATCAACTTGTACTCTATTGAATCTACTAAAGCAATCCAGCTAGCTTCAATAATATCAGAAGAAACTCCAACTGTAGTCCAAATATCTTCCCCATCAGTTGATTCGATTAATACTCTTACTTTAGCTGCTGTTGCTTGTTTAGTATCTAATACCCTAACTTTGTAATCTGTTAAATGAACATCTCTTAACTCCGGATAAAATATTTCTAAAGCTTTCCTTAAGGCTTTATCCAAAGCATTTACAGGACCGTCTCCTTCTGCTGCAGTAATTTCTGTCTGACCATCTACTTTTACTTTAATCATAGCTGAAGAACTAAAACTCTCGTCTCCTGCAGGATGTTCTCCGATAATTTTAAAGTGTTCTAGTTCAAAGAAGGGTTTATACTTCCCTAATTCTTTTCTAATAATAAGTTCAAATGTGCTTTCTGCACCTTCAAATTGATAACCTAAATGCTCTAATCTTTTTAATTTATCTATTATATTCTTTGTTTCTGGAGAATCTTTATCGATACTTTCATTGAACTTTTGAATTTTTGATAAAATGGTGCTTCTTCCTGCCACTTCAGACATTAAGAATCTTCTTTCATTCCCTACTAATTCTGGATTAATGTGTTCAAAAGAATGACTAGCTTTTGAAACACCATCAATATGCATACCACCTTTATGGGCAAAAGCACTTTTTCCAACATAAGGCATTCCATCTGTTAAGCTAACATTTGCTATCTCTGCAATTCTTCTAGCAGTTTTAGTTAAGCTTACCATTTTATCTTCAGGTATACATTGATAACTCTTTTTAAGTTGAAGATTTGCTATTACAGTTGATAAATTAACATTACCGCAGCGTTCTCCAATACCAATAAATGTTCCTTGAACTTGACTAGCTCCTGCCTCAACAGCCATAATGGCATTGGCAACAGCCATACCTCCGTCATTGTGAGGATGAATTCCAATAGGTACATCAAATCTTTCTGCTACTTTTTTAGTAATTTCGTATACTTCATCAGGAAAGGCTCCTCCATTGGTTTCACAAAGCACAAGACAATCCGCTCCACCTTCTACAGCTGCTGACAGAGCTTCCATGGCATACTGAGGGTTTGATTTATAGCCATCAAAGAAATGTTCTGCATCAAAAATAACTTCTTTTCCTTTTTCTTTAAAGAATTTTAAAGTATCCTTAATCATTGCAAGATTTTCTTCTAAAGTTGTTTTTATAATATCAGTAACGTGAAAGTCCCAACTCTTACCAAATATAACCACTACCGGTGTGTCGGCTTTCAAAAGGGATTGAATATTAGCATCTTCTTCTACAGAAATATCTCTTCTTCTTGTGCTTCCAAATGCAGCCAACTTTGCATTTGCTAGTTTAATCTTTTTCACTCTTTCAAAAAACTCTAAATCCTTTGGATTTGAGCCGGGGTTGCCAGCTTCGATATAAGCAACCCCTAACCCATCTAAGGTTTCTACAATCTTTAATTTATCAGCAACAGAAAAAGATATTCCTTCCCCTTGTGCCCCATCACGTAAAGTAGAATCAAAAATTGCTATTTCTCTTGTCATTTTAACCACCACTCCGCCCTTCGGATAAATTATTTATCCTGAATCCAACTCATCATCTTACGAAGTTCTTTTCCTACAACTTCAATTTGATGTTCTTGTTCCATTCTTCTTCTTGCATTAAATGCTGGACGATTTGCTTGATTTTCAAGTATCCAATTCTTAGCAAAAGTACCGTCTTGAATTTCTTTTAACACTTTTCTCATTTCATTTTTAGTTTCTTCTGTAATAATACGTTTTCCAACACTATAGTCACCGTATTCAGCAGTATCACTAATAGAATATCTCATATAGCTTAATCCGCCTTGGTTTACTAAATCAATGATTAATTTCATTTCATGCAAACATTCAAAATAAGCACTTTCTGGTTGATATCCTGCTTCTACTAATACTTCAAAACCAGCCTTCATAAGCTCTGAAACTCCCCCGCAAAGTACTGCTTGTTCTCCAAAAAGGTCTGTTTCAGTTTCTTCTTTAAATGTAGTTTCAAGAATTCCTGCTCTTGCTCCACCAATACCAGCTGCATAAGCAAGTGCTAAATCTTTAGCATTACCTGTTGCATCTTGATATACTGCAACTAAGCAAGGAACTCCTTTTCCTTCAAGATACTGGCTTCTTACAGTGTGACCAGGTCCTTTAGGTGCAACCATAAATACATTTACATCTTCTGGAGGTACGATTTGTCCAAAATGAATATTAAATCCATGAGCAAATACTAAGGATTTTCCTGCAGTTAAATTTGGCTCAATACTTTCTTTATATAATTTAGGTTGTTTTTCATCATTAATTAAAATCATAATAACATCTGCCTCTGCTGCTGCTTCAGCTGCTGTAGCTACTTTAAGGCCTGCTGCTTCAGCTTTTGGCCAAGACTTGCTTCCTTTATAAAGTCCAACTATTACATCAACCCCTGATTCATGTAAGTTAAGGGCATGGGCATGACCTTGGCTACCATAACCTATAATTGCTACTTTTTTTCCTTTCAATAAACTTAAATTACAATCATGTTCATAATATAATTTTGCCATTTTAAAATTCCTCCTTAAATTTTATATTAATTATGCTCTTTTATTACTTTATTTCCTCGCTCCAAGGCAGTAAGCCCGGTGCGGATTATTTCCTTTATTCCATATGGTTCTAACATATTTATTAATGCTTCAATCTTAGATTCATCACCAGTTAATTCAATGATTAAAGATTCACTAACTACATCTACTACTCTTCCTCTAAATACATTTACAATCTCAATAACTTCTGCTCTTTGTTTAGTAGTTGTAGCCACTTTAATCAATATTAATTCTCTATATACTGATGAATCAGGTTTTAGCTCAATAACTTTAATTACATCAATAAGTTTGTTTAGCTGTTTTTTAATCTGCTCTACGATATATTTATCACCCTTGACAACTATAGTCATACGGGATATCCCAGGGTCCTCAGTAACACCAACAGAAAGACTGTCAATATTATATCCCCTACGGCTGAATAATCCTGATACACGGCTTAATACTCCTGAATGATTTTCAACCAATACAGATAAAACATACCTCTTCATATTATCCTCCTCACTTTATATAAATAAGTATATTAAAGAGTGCTTTCTTTAGGATTAACCATGCATTCAATTAAGAAAGTACCCTTAGAATTTATTGCTTCATCAAATGCTTCTTTTAAACCCTCATTATTCTTAACTATTTTTCCTTGTATGCCATAAGCTTCTGCAAGTTTAATAAAGTCAGGATTACTGCTCAAATCTACTGCATACTCTGACTTATAGGTTCTATATTGCATTTCCCTAACCATACCTAAACCTTCATTATTAAATAAAAGAATTATAACTTTAAGCTTATTCTGCTTAATCGTAGCTAATTCTTGTAAACTCATTTGGAAACCGCCATCACCCATAACAGCTACTACCTGTCTTTTTTTATCTGCTATAGCTGAGCCAATAGCAGCAGGTAAACTATAGCCCATGGTCCCTAAACCGCCAGAAATAAAGAATTTTCTTTCTGAAGTAACTTTATAATTTAATGCAACCCAAATCTGATTTTGGCCTACATCTCCAACTAATATTGCATTATCATCTAGCATATCCGATAAAAGTTCTATAGCGTACTTTGGATTAACATAGTCATTATCTTCACTAGCTTTTTTGTGGTTTCTTTTTAAATTGGTAAGATAATCAATCCAATCCTCGGTTTTTAGAGGGCGAACAAGCTCTAGTAGTTGATTTAAAACGTTTTTTGCATCTCCTACAATAGGAATAGAAGTCCCTAAATTCTTGCCAATTTCTGCAGGGTCTATATCTATATGAATAATGTCAGGATTGTTTTTGAATAATTTATTCTCACCTGTAGCCCTATCACCAAGCCTTGCTCCTATAAATACAATAACATCAGCTTCTGCTACTGCTCTATTGGCATAATTATGTCCATGAGATCCTATCATTCCAATATAGTAAGGAGAACTATGGTCTATTCCCCCTAAACCCATAAGAGTACATACTACTGGGATTTTAGCCTTTTCTACAAAGTCAGCAAGTTCTTTTTCTGCATTAGCAGTTATAATTCCTCCCCCAATACATATAACTGGTTTTTTGCTTTTTTCAAGCCTTTTAAATGCTCTTTTTACCTGACCAACATGACCTACAAAAGTTGGTTTATAACCTCTAATGTTTACTTCTTCGTCATAATAAAAGTCAATATCTTCTACTAAAATATCTGAAGGTATATCAATTAATACTGGTCCAGGTCTTCCTGTTTTTGCAATATGGAATGCTTCCTTTATGATTCTAGGAATATCCTTTGAATTTTTTATAAGATAACTATGTTTAACAAAAGGCTCTGTTGCACCAGTAATATCAACTTCCTGGAATACATCTCTTCCTATTAAAGTAGATTTTACCTGCCCAGTAATAGCCACAAGAGGAATAGAATCCATATAGGCAGTTGCAATACCTGTAATTAAATTTGTAGCACCAGGGCCTGATGTTGCGATACAAACCCCAACTTTTCCAGAAGTCCTTGCATAGCCACTAGCACAATGAGCAGCTGCTTGTTCTTGTCGAACTAATATATGTTCAATATCCGATCTTCTTAATGCATCATATAGTGGCATTATTGCAGCTCCCGGATATCCAAATACCAAATTAACACTTTCTTTTTTTAAACATTCAACAATTGCATCTGTGGCTTTCACTTTATCCCTCCTTACTAAAAAATTAATCTGTTCTTATTAAAAAATTTGCTCCCTGCAAATAATTTACTCTGTTTCAGATATAAAAAAACCCCATCCCTGCTTGCAGGGACGAGGATATACTCCACGCGTTACCACCCTTATTAACTTCATTTTACAATAAAGTTCACTTATTAGGTTCCAACAAACCTTTGCCTGTAACGGGGCTTACCGTTTACCTTCTACTCATAGTAACACTATCTTTCGAAGAAACTGCTCAGGAGGGATTCATATTTTGCTATAGGATCGGTTCGCACCAACCACCGATTCTCTGAAAACCTATGCGATGCAAAATATCGGTCTCCTTCATTGCATTTTTCAGAAAAATAAATTTGTATGTATTTTAGCAGTATTTAAAAATGTTGTCAATAACTTTTTGATAAAACAGGTTCGCTTTTATCAATAAATTTTTTATCTTGATAAAGAATTCTTTCTACATCTTCTAAAGGAAGAGGCATACTAAATAAATAACCTTGGACTTTATCACAATTTTGAAATTTCAAAAATGAAAATTGCTCCCAAGTTTCTACCCCTTCAGCAGTAACATGAAGTTCCATGTTATGAGATAAATCAATTACTGCTTTTGCAATGGTTTGTTGATTAATATCATCAGTAATATTATCAACAAAGGTTCTATCAATTTTTACTGTATTTATTGGAAGTTGTTTTAAATAATTTAAAGAGGAATAACCTGTACCAAAATCATCCAAAGAAATATTAATCTTTTTTCCTCGTAATTCTCCAAGTACTTTTTTGGTTAATTCAATATCTCGCATTGCCACACTTTCAGTAATCTCTAAATCGAGAAGCTGGGGATCCATGCCTGTTTCATTTAAAATTTCAGTTATAACCTCAACTAAATCCGGCTGTTGAAATTGTCTCGCAGATAAATTAACTGAAATTCTAAGATCTTTTATTCCTTTCTTTTTCCATTTTATGCTTTGACTACAGGCAGTACGAATAACCCACTCACCAATTGGGACAATTAAACCTGTTTCTTCAGCTAAAGGAATAAATTCCATAGGAGCAAGACAACCTCTTATAGGGTGCATCCAACGGATTAAAGCCTCTAATCCCACTATTTTGCCAGTTGATATATCAATTTGAGGCTGATAGTATAAAACAAATTCTTGATTTATTAAGGCTTGTCTTAAATCTTCTTCTAATTCATACTTTTCTAGTAGTTTAGTATTCATATGTGATTCAAATAAGCAGTAGCTATTTTTACCATTTTCTTTTGCACTATTCATAGCCATAGTTGCATATTTCACAATTGTATGTATATCATCAGAATCATCAGGATAAATTGCTATTCCTATACTTGCAGTAATATAAAACTTTTTCTCATATGAAGTAAAAGGTATTTGAAGTGCATCAATAATTCGTTCAACTACATTGATGGCATCCTCTTTATTATTAATACCAGGAAGTAAAATTACAAATTCGTCACCTTCAAAGCGACATACAAAATCACTATGTCTTAAACATTTTTTTATTAAATGTCCAATTTGTTTTAAAAATTTATCTCCTAAAGCATGTCCCAAGGTATCATTTACTACTTTAAAATTGTCTAAATCAATATATATTAATGCTACTTTATAATTATACTTTTTTACCTCATCCACAAAATCTGGTAAAACATCTTCAAAGTACTTTCTATTAGGAAGATCAGTTAAACTATCAAAATATGCTAACTGGAAAATTTTTTGTTGAGACTTTTGTTGAGATATTAAAAATGCAATAATAACTGCAAAGATAATTATCTCTAAGGCCAAAAGTACAAAAATAACTAATGAATTACTGACTTTATTCCCTTGGGATAAAAAATTGTCACTCCAGTTAAATTTTATTGTAATTGTAAAAAACATACTTAATAAGAGTAAAAGTATGCCTATCATTGTAATCTTATAGTAAGTATTATCGATAAGAAATAAATTGTTCTTAGAAAACTCTTTAGAATTTTTTATTCCTTTATTATTACTTTTGCTGCTGTTCTTCATACCATCATCCCCATTTTGGATAGCTATTAGGAAATCCAACATTTTCTGACATGGTTACAATTATCTATTTTAATTATATAATAATATTTTGTCGATGTAAATAATGCAATTATCTAAATAATCTTAATGCTGTATCTTTATACAAAGTCATCAATATCCTTAATAATTATCTTCTTTCCTTTTATATCAATATCTTCAGCTTTTTTTAGTTCACTAAGAACCCTACTTACAGTTTCTCTGGTAGTTCCAACAATATTTGCAATATCTTGTCTAGTTATGTCAAGATTTAGTTCTATCCCCCTAGTTGTTTTTACTCCATGATCTTTTGCAAGATTTAAAATAACATTTTTTGTTCTTAAATATACACTACTTAATGCCATTTCTTTAACATTCATTTGAGAATTGTATAATCTTTTTGTTAACTCTTTAATAATTTGTAAGGCTAAATCCTTATTATTGGCTACTAAATTTTCAATTTCATTATTATAAATCATGCCTACAACAGCATCCTCAATCACTTCTGCGGTTGCTGGATATTCAATATCATTAAACATAGTAACTTCGCCAATAATAGAACCTTCACCAAAAATATTTAGTATTATCTCTTTTCCTTCATAATCTGTCTTATACATTTTAACTTTTCCAGATTGAATATAATAAAAAGCATCTCCCTTATCACCTTCATAAAAAATAATCGAGCCCTTTTTATAATCTTTTTTAATTTCTAATTCTACTATATCCATTAATTGCTCATCGGAAAGTTTTGAAAAAACGGGTATCCTTTTTAATAAGTTAATCCTTTTTTCCATATAACACCTCATTGGATTGGTTTTCTTTTTGTTTCTGGTATATATAGTGT
>JAAYRK010000097.1 GCA_012518815.1 Candidatus Epulonipiscium sp.
ATAAGAGCTGCCCAAAGTGGCAATCCTAAACTAACTATACAGACAAAAGTAAAATAAGCCCCCATCATTATAATATCCCCATGGGCAAAGTTAATTAATTTAATTATTCCATATACCATTGTATATCCTAGGGCTATTAAAGCATATATACTTCCTACGTGAATACCATTAATTAATTGTTGAAGAAAGTTTGCGAGCAAATTCATGTTTGTCCTCCTTCACTTAAATGTAGATAAAGGGAGAATAACTTCTCCCTTTATTGAGGATTAATTTTTGTATAAAGTTTGTTTTGACCGTTTTCAATTCTTATAATTGCAACGTCTTTAATTGGGTTTCTATTTTCATCATAAGTAATAGTTCCTGTTACAGTAGTAATATTAGTTTCTGTTAAAGCATTAACAACTGCATCATAGTCTGTAGTTCCTGCTTTTTCTATTGCTGCTGCTAAAATTTTAACTGTATCATAGCCTAATGCAGCAAAACTTACAGGTTCTTCATTGTATTTGTCTTTATAAGCTTTTAAGAAGTTTTGAACTTCTTCGGAACTATCATCTGTTGAATAATGGTTACAGAAATAAGCACCTTCTGCAGCTTCAGGAGCAACGGCTAATACGCCATCCCAACCATCAGCACCAAGAAGAGTTGCATTAATACCTACTTCTTTTACTTGTTGTGCAATAAGACCAACAGTATTATAGTAGTCAGGTAAGAATAACACATCAGGATTTTGTCCTTTTACATTGGTAAGAATTGCTTTGTAATCTTTTTCGTCAGCACCATATCCTTCAAAGCTAACTATTTCTCCGCCACTTGCTTCAAATTGGTTTTTAAAAGCTTCAGCAACTCCTATAGAATAATCGTCTGCTGTATTGTATAAAACTGCAGCCTTAGTTGCATTTAAGTTTTCAATAGCAAATCTAGCCATGTTTTCACCTTGATAAGGGTCAATAAAACAAGTACGGAAAATATTAGATCCAGCTGAAGTTACATCTAATGCTGTTGCTGTTGGAGATATCATTGGGATACCGTCTTTTGCAGCCAAAGGTGTAATAGCTAAAGTAGGTTTACTAGTTACAGCACCAATAATAGCTTCTACTTTATCATTGTTAACTAATTTTTTATAAGCATTAACAGCTTCAGTTGTGTCGCCTTTATCATCGTAATCGATATATTGGATTTGTTTTCCTAAAATTCCACCATTGGCATTAATTTCTTCGATAGCTAATTTAGCACCATTATTTGCAGCTACTCCATATACAGCTACATCTCCTGTTAGTGGAGCAATTCCACCAATTTTAATAACATCTGAGTCTTTTGAACCGGAACCGTTTTGGCCGCATCCTACAAGGGAACTAGCTAAAAGTGCACCGGTTAAAGTTAAAGACATCAATTTAACTAACCTTTTCATTGTTCTCCTCCATTCAAAAAAATTAATTAATATATTATATTGTTTCATACATGAAATTATATATCTAAAGCATTGCAATTTCAAGAATAATTTTTAATAGTTACTCATAGTGTATATTTTAATTGTAATAATGCAATAAATAATTGAATTATTATTAAAAGTTAAAGATAATAAATACATATGGTTAGTATATATTATATCAAAGGAGATAGAATATGTTTAAGCTAAAGAAGGAATATATATTTGATGATAAAGAAGCTTTTTTTTCAAATTATAATATAAGAGAATTAATCTTTTTTGATATAGAAACTACAGGTTTTTCTATAGAATACTCTATCGTATATTTAATTGGGGTAATATATTATAAAAATAATCAGTGGATTTTAGAGCAATTTTTTGCTGACAATCCTTCAGAAGAAAAAGAAATAATTGAAGAATTTTTCTTATTGGCTTCTAACTATAGTTATATTATACATTTTAATGGAGATAATTTTGATATACCTTACTTAGAAAAAAAGGCTTCTTTATATGATATTGAGACTCCTTTTAGTAAAATGTCTAGTATTGATATTTTAAAACATATCAGACCATATCAAAAAATACTTGGTTTAGAAAATTGTAAATTAAAAACCATCGAAATGTTTTTAGGAATAAACAGAAAAGATATATATTCAGGCAAGGATTTAATTGAGCAATATAATAATTATTGTGAAAATAAAAAACAAAAACTAAAAGAAAATATATTATTACATAATGAAGAAGATTTATATGGCTTAATTAAAACAGTAAAAATATATGGCATAATTAATTATATTAATAATTTAAAAGATATTAATTTTATAAAGGCTCTAAAGTCCTTAGACTTTACTAAGGCTAATACTTTAATATTTTCCATAGAATTGTTAAATCCTTCTCCTATATCTCTTGTGTTAGAAGATGAAAATTGGTCTTGTGTCATAAAAAAAGATAGTTCTTTAATTACTTTTAATGTGACAATAATTAATGATATTATGTATCACTTTTTCCCTAATTATAAAGACTATTTTTATCTGATTGAAGAAGATGAAGCAATCCATAAATCTTTGGGAATTTTCTTACCAAAAGATAAAAGAAAAGCTGCTAAAGTTTCAAATTGTTATACAAAGAAAAAGGGAGCTTTTTTGCAAATATTCGATACGAGTATGGATTTACCAATTTTTAAAAAAAGCTATAACTCAAAAGACGCTTATATTTTATTTGATTATAATGAAATAAAAAATCACAAATTAAAATTAATTAATTTAAGTATAGATTTTATTAAGTCAAAGCTAATATAGCATATAAAAAATCAGCAGTAGACCTGCTGATTTTTTATATGGCTTTATTGTTAATTATTTTATTAATATGTTCAATTTGATTATATACATCTTCTATTTTAGCTTTAATAAACATTAATTCTTCGTCTTCTTTACTATTTAACACCTCTTTATTAAGGCTTCTAGATAAGAAATATAATTCTTCTGATAAAGCATCTACTTGGGCAAGGAGTTGTAAACGAAGGAAGTTTTCTTTGAGTTCTCCAAAAGGCTTTTGAGGTATTGCTTTATGCAAGGTCAATTCATAATTGTCTCCTCTTTCAGGAATTGCTGTATCTAAATTTAATTGTTTTTTTAATAGCTTTGCTAAAGTTTCTTGAGCTTCTGGTTCACCATGAACGATAAATACTTTTTTGGGTAGTTTTGTAAACTTCTTAAGCCAATTTAGCAAGCCTTCTTGGTCAGCATGACCTGAATACCCTTCAATATTTTCTATTCTGGCATTGATAGATATTTCTTCCCCTAAAATTTTAACTTTTTTTGCACCATATAGGATTCTCCTACCTAAGGTACCAGGAGCTTGATAGCCTACAAATAAGATTGTACTATCATCTCTCCATAAATTGTGTTTTAAGTGATGTTTTATTCTTCCTGCCTCACACATACCGCTGGCAGAGATTATAATCTTAGGCTCTTTATCTTCATTAAGAGATTTAGATTCTTCAGGAGTTCTTGTAAAGGCTAAGGTAGGAAAATCTAAAGGATTATCTCCGTTTTTAATATAATATCTAGCTTCATCATCATAACAATCTAAACTATTTCTAAATACTTCTGTTGCTGATATTGCTAATGGACTATCCACATAAACAGGAACGCTGTTTAAAAAATTTACATCATCTTCATCGACTTCATTATGTTTAAATAATTCGTAAATGATTTCTTGCGTGCGTCCTACTGCAAAAGAAGGAATAATAACATTTCCTCCTTTTTTTATTGTCTCTTCAATAATATTAAGGAGCTTTCTAGCTTTATTTTCCCGTTCTTTATGAATTCTGTTTCCATAGGTTGATTCCATAATTAAATAATCTGCACTATAAATTCTTTCTGGATCCTTTAATATAGGAATATCATGATTACCTAAATCTCCAGTAAACACAAGCTTTGTTTCTTCATTGTTTTCATTAACCCAGATTTCTAAGATAGATGAACCTAGCATATGACCAGCATCAGAAAATTTTATGGTGATATTACCTCTAAGATTAACTACTTCATGGTAAGCAATAGGTTCAAAAAACTCAAGAGATTTTAAAGCATCTTGATATGTATAAAGAGGTTCTATAAGAGCTTTGCCTGCTCTTTTTCTTTTCCTGTTTTTCCATTCGGCTTCGGATTCTTGTATGTATCCGCTGTCAGGAAGCATAATAGCACATAAATCTGCAGTTGCTCTAGTACAATATATCTTTCCTTTAAAACCATCTTTACATAGTTTAGGTATTTTTCCACTATGGTCAATATGAGCATGGGTTAAGAGTAAATAGTCAATGCTTGTTACATCAAAAGGCCAAGGCTCAAAGTTTAAGTTTTCTTCATGAGAAGTACCTTGGAACATACCACAATCAATAAGTATGTTTTTGTTGTTAGCTTGTAGTAAAAAACAAGATCCTGTTACTGTTTGTGCAGCTCCTAGAAATATTAGCTTCATATTTATCCCCCCATTTTAGGCTAAGCTTTGTAAATAATTTTTCTAAGATTTTTATAACAATGTTATTAAAACTATTGCTTTAGTACTTCTTTATTTTTAGCTATATAGTCGATGCAAGATACAAGAGTAAATACCACTACTGCCCCTATTAAAATATACTCTAAATAATAAAATATAATGTTATTTAGATTTAACAATAAAACTATAATCATAAGCATTTGAGAAAAGGTTTTAATTTTTCCCCACCAACTTGCAGCTATTACAATTCCATCTGAAGCGGCTACTAGTCTAAAGCCAGTAATAATAAATTCCCGGCTAATAATAATAATTGCTATCCAGGCTGACAAATCGCCTAATTCTACTAAACTAATAAGGGCAGAAGTAACAAGAAGCTTGTCTGCTAAGGGGTCCATAAACTTCCCAAAATTAGTAACCATATTATATTTTCTAGCAATGTAGCCATCTAAATAATCAGTTAATGAGGCAAGAGCAAATATAGTAACTGAAATTATTCTTTTTTGGGGATCTGGAATCCAACTAGTCAAAAGCAACAGTAGAAAAACAGGAATCATTATTACCCTTAAAATAGTCAACTTATTGGCTAAATTCATCTATAATCTCTCCTATTAAATCATATTCTTGTGCCTGACTTATTTTAACTTGAACAAATTCTCCAGAAAGAAATTCATTTTTTGTTTTTACAAAAACTAATCCATCAATGTCAGGTGCGTCTCTATAAGTTCTTCCACAATATACGTCTTCTCCTGCTATCTTTCCATCAATCAATACCTCCATAGTCTTACCTACAAACTCTTTAGACTTTTCGGCACAGATAAGTCTTTGCATATCCATAATTATATCTTTACGGTAATCTTTAATTTTTTTAGGAATTTGATTTTTCATTTTAGCAGCAGGAGTTCCTTCTTCTTTAGAATAAGCAAACACCCCTAAACGGTCAAATTTCATAGTTTTTACGAATTCTTTCATGTCTTCAAACTCTTCATCGGTTTCTCCAGGAAAACCCGTAATAAGAGTGGTTCTAAGGCAAATATCAGGTATTCTTTCTCTTAATTTATTTATTAATATTATTAAGTCTTCTCTTGTACTTTTTCTTCCCATTCTTTTTAATACAAAATTATTAGAATGTTGAATAGGCATGTCCAAATAATTACAAATTTTATTTTCTGTTGCGATGACTTCAATTAGTTCATCGGTTATTTCTTCAGGATAAGTATATAATAGTCTTATCCATTTTAAATCTTCTATTTTGCATAATTCTTTTAAAAGCATAGGAAGACGTTTTTCACCGTACAAATCTATGCCATAACGAGTTGTATCTTGAGCTACTATAATAAGTTCTCTAACTCCTTGATTAACTAAATAGTTTACTTCTTTAATTAAGCTTTCTATAGAACGGCTTCTATATGTTCCCCGTATTTTGGGGATAACACAATAAGTACAAGCATTATTACAGCCTTCTGATATTTTTAAGTAGCCATAATAACCAGCAGTAGTTAATATTCTTTCATATTGTTCATTTAATCTAATATTAATGTCAGAAAATTTTTGGACCTTTTTACCTTTAATGGCTTCTTTAACAACATCAACAATTTCTTTATAACTCGTTGTACCAACAATGGCATCAACTTCAGGAATTTCCGATAATATTTCTTCTTTATAACGTTCAGCCATGCATCCTGTTACAATTAGTATTTTACAATTTCCATGTTTTTTATATTCAGCTGCTTCTAAAATATTTTCAATACTTTCTTCTTTCGCATCTTGAATAAAACAACAAGTATTAATAACAATTATATCTGCCAGGCTTTCATCAGATATTAATGAGAAACCAGCTTTTTTAAGCAAGTAAAGCATTACTTCACTATCTACCAGATTTTTATCACAGCCTAATGAAATAAAACTAATATTTAATGTCAAAACAAATCTCCTTCCTTGGTCTACATGATTGCAGCTTTTACACAATTTTTCATTAGCATAGCAATAGTCATAGGACCTACTCCACCTGGTACAGGAGTGATTGCCATTGCTTTATTTTTACAGTTTTCAAAATCTATATCCCCACATAATTTCCCGTTTTCTAAGCGGTTTATTCCTACATCGATTAAAACGGCTCCTTCTTTAACCATATTTTCAGTAATAAAATTAGCTTTTCCAATAGCTGCTACTAAAATATCAGCTTCCTTGCAGATTTCTTCTAAATTCTTGGTACGGGAATGGCAAATAGTAACGGTTCCGTTATGACTTAATAAAAGATTTGCAACGGGCTTACCTACAATATTGCTTCTTCCAACAACAACACATTTCTTTCCTTCAATATCTATATTGCTTCTTTTAATTAATTCAATGATTCCTGCAGGAGTACAGGGTAGAAAACCATTTAGTTCACCTATTGAAATCATCCCAACATTATATGGATGGAAACAATCTACATCTTTTGAAGGATCAATTGAAAGTAGTACTTTGTTTTCATTAATATGATTAGGTAAAGGAAGTTGAACTAATATACCGTGCACTTCTTGGTTATTATTTAAATCATTAATAAGTTTTAACAATTCTTCTTCTGTAGTTTCTTCTGGAAGTTCATATGAAAAGGAACGGATTCCGATGTATTCACAAGCTTTTTTCTTATTAGATACATATACTTTAGAGGCAGGATTATTTCCTACAAGGATTACTGCCAAACCAGGATTTACACCCGTTTTCTTTAAATTATCAACTTCTTCTCTTAATTCATTTTTTATATCTTGAGATATTTTTTTACCGTCAATTATTAAAGTATTCATATTTAATCCTCCTAAAACAATCCTATAATTTGTCCTTTTTCATTGATATCTATTTTGACTGCTGCAGGTATCTTAGGAAGCCCTGGCATAGTCATTATTTCACCAGTAAGAGCCACTATAAAGCCTGCTCCTGCTGAAATTCTTAGTTCCCTAACGGTAATTTCAAAATCTTTTGGGCAACCCAAAAGACTTGGGTCATCGGATAAAGAGTACTGGGTTTTAGCAATACATATAGGCATTTTATCTAAATTATTCTTTTCAATTGTTTCTAAATCTTTTAGAGCTTTTGATGTAAAACTAACTTTTTTAGCACCATATATCTTTTGAGCAATAGTTTCTATTTTTTCTTTTATACTTGCGTTATGGTCGTATAGTAGTTTAAAATCTGATTTTTTATTTTCTAAAGTATCTATAACTTTTTGAGCCAGTTCTAAGCCACCTTCTCCTCCCTTTTCCCAAACCTTAGAAATTGCAAAGGAAGATCCAGCCTTTTCACATTCTTTTCTTACATAATCAATTTCTTCTTTAGTATCAGATAAGAATGCATTTAAGGTAACAACCACGGGGACATTATAAAGTTTTATATTTTCAATATGTTTTCTTAAATTTGCAAAACCTTTTTTAAGAGCTTCTAGATTTTCAATACTTAGTTTATCTTTTGGAATCCCACCATTATATTTTAAAGCCCTGATGGTTGCAACTAATACTACAGCATCAGGCTTAAGATTTGCAAATCTACATTTAATATCAAAAAACTTTTCAGCCCCCAAATCTGCTCCAAATCCTGCCTCTGTTACTACAATATCAGCAAGTTTTAAAGCAAGTTTTGTAGCCCTGATACTATTACATCCATGGGCGATATTAGCAAAGGGACCCCCGTGAATAATAGCTGGGGTATTTTCTAAAGTTTGAACTAGATTTGGCTTAATAGCATCTTTTAATAAGGCAGCCATAGCTCCGTTTGCTTTAAGGTCTTTAGCTCTAACTGGTTCGCCTTTATAATTATAAGCAACTATTATTTCTCCTAATTTCTTTTTTAAATCATCTAAATCTTCAGCTAGGCAAAGGATTGCCATAACTTCTGAGGCAACGGTAATCATATATCCGTCTTCTCTAGGCATACCATGGGCTTTTCCTCCTAAGCCAACAACGATGTTTCTTAAGGCTCTGTCATTTAAATCTACAACTCTTTTCCAAATAATTTGTCTAGGGTCAATTTGTAATTCGTTTCCTTGCTGAATATGATTATCAATCATGGCTGAAAGCAAGTTATGAGCTGTTGAGATAGCGTGAATATCTCCTGTAAAATGTAGATTTATATCTTCCATAGGAACTACTTGAGAGTAGCCTCCACCAGCAGCTCCTCCTTTTACTCCCATACAAGGACCTAAGGAAGGTTCCCTAAGAGCAATAATTGCTTTTTTGCCCATTTTACACAGAGCTTGTCCTAGTCCTACAGAGGTAGTAGTTTTACCTTCTCCTGCAGGAGTAGGGTTGATTGCAGTAACCAAAACTAACTTACCGTCTTTTTTATCCTTTAATTTATCAAAAAGATTTTCAGAGATTTTGGCTTTGTATTTCCCATAAAGCTCCAAATCGTCAGAAGCAATATCAAGTTGGGATGCAATTTCTGTAATTGGTTTCATATTAGCTTCTAAGGCAATTTCTATATCTGTTTTCATGATTAACCTCCTATATTATAAAAATATATATTAACTAAAATTAGAAGTCTGTTGTGATTTTTGTTTCATTTGTTCAAATTCTTCTATGTTTATTAAAACTTTTCTAGGCTTGCTTCCTTCTTCAGGACCTACAATACCGCGCTGCTCCATTTCTTCCATCAATCTAGCAGCCCTGTTAAATCCAATTCTTAAATATCTTTGTAACATTGAAATAGATGCTTTTTCTTTTTCCACAACTATTTCTATGGCTTTTTCAAGATATTCATCTAATTCTTCACTAGGAGAAAAATTGTTGATATCATTGATATTTTCGATAACTTCTTGATTATATTCAGCTTCTTTTATGCTTTTAATACTATTTACTAAAGCTTCTACTTCTGAGTCTGAAATAAAAGCTCCTTGTATTCGTATGGGCTTATTTGCACCTACTGGGTAAAATAGCATATCCCCTTTACCTAATAGTTTTTCAGCTCCTGCCATATCCAATATAGTTCTTGAATCTGTGCCAGATGATACAGCAAAGGCCAATCTAGAAGGGATATTTGCTTTAATAACACCTGTGATGACATCAACAGAAGGTCTTTGAGTTGCAATTACCAGGTGAATTCCAGCAGCTCTTGCCATTTGAGCCAAACGGCATATTGCATCTTCAACTTCACCAGGAGCACTCATCATAAGGTCAGCTAATTCGTCTATAATTATTACCATTTGAGGCATTATTTCTTGATTTAATTCAAGCATTAAATTATTGTAACCTTTAATATCTCTTACACTATTGTCAGCAAATAGCTTATAACGGTTAGTCATTTCTTGAACTGCCCAATTAAGGGCACTAGCAGCCTTTTTAGGGTCAGTTACAACTGGAATCATAAGATGAGGAATTCCATTATAAATGCTTAACTCAACTACTTTGGGGTCAATCATTATTAGTTTTACTTCATCGGGTTTAGCTTTATATAGGATGCTGGCAATAAGAGTGTTAATACATACACTTTTTCCTGAACCAGTGGCTCCTGCAATTAATAAATGAGGCATTCTTGCGATATCAGCTATAACGGAATTACCAGCAATATCCTTACCTAATGCAAAAGCAAGTTTAGATGGAAATTTTTTAAATTCTTCATCTTCAATAACTTCTCTTAAATAAACAGCTTGTGCTTTCTCATTAGGAACTTCTATACCTACAGCAGCTTTACCCGGTATTGGTGCTTCTATTCTAATTCCTGAAGCAGCCAAATTAAGGGCAATATCATCAGATAAACTTACAATTTTACTAACCTTTACACCTTGCTTTGGTTGTAATTCATAACGAGTTACAGTTGGTCCTCGGTTTATTTGAATAACTTTTGCCTCTACTCCAAAGCTGTATAAAGTTTTTTCAAGTTTTTTTGCATTATCTAACATCTTATTTTTTGAATGACTTGTAACAGAATAAGGATTTGATTGAAGTAAGTCAATTGGAGGAAATTGATAATCAACATATTCCTTTGTAGTTGGGATAATATCATCAAAGGAATTTTCCTCTTTTATATTATCTTTTTTATTATCTTCAATAAATTCTTTTTCTTGCTTAGTTAAAGTTTCCTCAACAAGCTCACTGTCTTCATTCTTTTCAGCAAAATCTAAAACCATTATATCTTCATTAATCTTTTCAGATAGTTCTATTTCTTTAATTTTTGGCTTACTATCAGTTTTTTCTTTTTTCTTTTTTCTCTTTAAACTAAGGATTTTTTTAAATAAATTATTTTTTAACCAATTAATAATAAGTCCAAATTTTTCAACAAAGGAATTCCCAGTTAATATAATAAATAAAACAATTAAAAGTGAAAAAATTACTATGTAACTTCCGTAAATGCCTACCAAGCTCAATAAAATATTAGCCAGAAATGCTCCCAGAAGCCCACCGTTATTCCAATCACCAATATAATAATAATAACTTATTAGTGACCAAAGATTCATATCTGCTGGTGAAATAGCAGAGTCAGGTTTTAAATATAAAATATGTATAAAAGTTGATAAAAGTAAAATCATAGTTATAGCTGAAAACAGTTTGCATTTTGTAATTTTTTCTTGCTTTTTTAGGAGAATGATAATAGCAACAATACTAAAGACAACTGGCAAAAGATAAGCCCCTATTCCCAATAAACCTAAGGAAAAGTTATTAATCCACTTTCCAAAAATACCCCCTTGTTTTGTATATATTCCTACTCCAAGGATTAAAGCTATGGCAAAGATAATAATTCCTTTTATTTCTTGGGAAAGTGAGCTTCTTTGAACTTTAAAATTCTTAGTTTTTTTTCTTTTAGCAATTTTTTTTCCCATATTATACAGTCTCCTTTTTAAATAAAAAGTGCTAGCATTAGCTAACACATTTAATTTAATTATAGCACGTTTATTAAATTTTGTAATAAAGATTTATTATTTATTTAAAAATCTATTTTATTTGACATGTTAATAATATTTCCTGGCTGTAATTCATTGTTTAGATAATCATTGGGGTCTGTTGATATAAGTCTTTCAATAATATAGCTTTTATTTTCATTATAGCATACCTGTAGCAAACTTCCTTTATAATTAATTTCTTCATATTGAATACTTTTTTCATTTTCTAAATTTTTAAAAATGATGTCATTAGAAATAATTGAGTATATCATTTTATATCACCACTATTATTATTTTCATCAATTAATTCATATAGTTTTTTAATTGCCTTATCAAGTCCTCCTACTTCATCAATTAGTTTTTCTCTTACAGCTTCTTCACCGATTAGGATAGTGCCTACATCTTTTGCAAGTTTGCCTGTATCTAGCATTAATTCTTTAAAACGTTTTTGACTTATTTTAGAATTCCTTGATACAAATTCGACTATTCTTTCTTGCATTTTTTCAAAGTAATCAAAGGTTTGAGGAATTCCGATAACAGTCCCACTCATTCGTACTGGATGTATAGTCATGGTTGCTGTAGATGCAATAAATGAATAATTAGCTGATACTGCTAAAGGCACTCCTATAGAATGACCTCCACCTAAAACTAAAGAAACTGAAGGCTTACCTAAGGAGGCAATCATCTCTGCTATAGCAAGCCCTGCCTCAACGTCTCCACCAACGGTATTAAGTACAATCAGTAATCCTTTAATATCATCATTATCTCTAATAGCAACCAGTTGTGGAATTACATGCTCATATTTCGTTGTTTTATTTTGAGGAGGAAGAAGAATATGTCCTTCAATTTGTCCTATAATAGTTAGACAGTGAATTTTTGATTTATTTTCATCATTATCTTCATCTATAGGCATTTGCCCGAATTCTTTTATGGATTCTGTTGTATTATCTTGCTTTTTTTTAATGTCTTCATTTTTCTTCATTTAAATTCCACCTATCTAAAGTAATTATTTTTAGTATTTTTCCTCTAATCGTGAAGAAAAATACATAAAAAAAAGATTCCAAAGGAATCTATAAAAACTTATATTAAAACTTTTATAATTTTATAATTACTGGTTGTATTTGTGTTTTCTTTAATGCTTTTTCTATTGTATTTAAAATAAGATTCATATCGGACATAATTGAATTTGGCTTTTTTTCACTATTATCTTGGCCCATAGGTACGAAAAAAATGTTCTTTGAGTTCATTAGTATTCCTATGTTTTTCATATTTAAACCTAAACCGTCGTTGGTTGCCACTGCAAGAACGACTGGTTTTTCATTTCTAAGCAATGCTTTAGCTGCCATTAGTACAGGAGTATCTGTAATGGCATTTGCTAGTTTTGCTAAAGTATTTCCTGTACAGGGTGCAATTACTAGAATATCTATAAGATTATTAGGTCCTAAGGGTTCTGCATCTACAATGCTGCTAATTATTTTTTTGCCTGTCATTTTTTCAATTTTTTCTTTATGTTCATCTGCTTTGCCGAATCTTGTATCTGTACTAGATGCATTGTTAGACATAATAGGAAATATTTCAGCTCCTTCATCAATTAGTGTTTGAATAGCAGGAATCACTTTATCATAAGTACAATATGATCCACATAATGCAAAGCCTATTTTTATACCATTTAATTTATTCATATTATTACCCCCATATCCCTAATTA
>JAAYRK010000012.1 GCA_012518815.1 Candidatus Epulonipiscium sp.
AAGCTATAAAAATAGCATTGTATTTTATATTTTTTTATGTTACAATGATTTACGCTTAAACAGTGGATGCACGCATAGCTCAGCTGGATAGAGCATCTGACTTCGGATCAGAGAGTCGAGGGTTCGAATCCTTCTGCGTGCGTATGCCCCTATAACAATAGGGGATTTTTTTCTATGGGGAGGAGGATGAGAGTGGAAACCTATATGAGTGCAATAGGTTTTGGAAATATAAGAAAAAAGAAGCAATGGGATATGTTAATAGACGAAGTTTTAAATGATGCAGATAAACAATACGTAACCAATCATGATGAAGATCATGTTTTTATAGAATATTATAAGAGTTATGGAAGAAACATAGGAGTTGTTTTAAGAGGATTATTAGATAATGATAAAGATATTGACTTTGAAACATGTGATCCCTATTTTGATTCAAAATATATAATGGATGTTTCAGAAGTAGAAGTAGAGGAAGACGAAGAGGATTATTTTTACTTTGCAGTTTCTGAGGAAGAACAAAGCGGTGTAGAAATAGTATTTCAACTTCAAAACATTATAGAATATCTTGAGATTAAAGATGATAAAGAAGTATTTATTGAAGGAATTAAAGTAGTAGGTTTAGCATCAAAGGGTACAATTATTCTTCCTGTAGAAAAGACAGAATGTGATTTAGAATATGAAAATGAACAAAAAGAATGGAGAAAAGAGCTTTTAAAGAGAGTTAAAGCAGGAGATGAAGAAGCACGGAAAATTTTAGAATCAGAAGCAGAAGAGGCAGCTGAAATAATTGAAGAAAGACTTCAAAGTGAAGATATATTATCAGTAATAGAAGGATACTTTATTCCTATTGATTATCTGGAAGCAACTTATTCTATACTTGGAATTATAAAAGAATTAGAGCTTATTATTAATGAAGAAACTAAGGAAGAAATATATTGGTTGTTAGTAGAAAGCATGGGCATGTCAATTGAGATTGCTATAAATGCTGAGGAATTGACAGGAAAACCTCAAGTAGGAATGAGATTTATGGGAATATGTTGGATGCAAGGGACAATTGTATTTTCTTAAATCTTAATAATCCTTGACTACAATTAAATTAGTCTGTAAAATATTAGAGTGATTATTAGATGTTGACCAAATGTTGTACAAAAGAGACAACAATGGTCAACTAGGAATTTTTATATTTGTTTCCGTAGCTCAGCAGGATAGAGCGACTGCCTCCTAAGCAGTAGGCCGTGGGTTCGAATCCCGCCGGGAACATTTTAAGACCTCGTAAATACGAGGTCTTAATTTTTTACAAAAAATTTCTATTGTATGCGAAAATGTCCAAAAATAATAAATTGTATAGTGACAAAGATATATTTTAACTTTATAATTTAGGTATACATAATTAGTAAGGAGGATTATATGAAAAAAATTAAATGTTTTCTATTGGGATTTGGTCTTGGAGCAATAGTTTTTACGGGTCCTAAGGTTAGTGCCTTTGATGGCTTACATAATATAAAAGTGGCTTTTAGTAATAGACCTATTTATATAGAAGGAAGCAAAGCAAATCTTTCTAATAAACCTATCTTATATGAAGGAACTACCTATTTGCCTATGAGGGATGTGGCACAGGCATTAGGAAAAGAAGTCTTATATGATACAAGTAGCCGTACTATATATATATATAGTAAGGGTAATGAGCCTACAATTAATGAAGGTAAAGATAATAAACAACAAGATAAAGATTTAGCTAAACAACAAGAAGTTTCCCGGGAATTTACTATAAATAATATATCCATTGGTGATAGTTTAGAACACCTTAAAAGCAAATTAGGAGAGCCAGCTAGAAAAGATGCTTCAGAATATGGTTTTACTTGGTACATATATAATAAGGATTACATAAATTATATGCAAGTAGGTGTTGAAGATAACAAAGTAGTTGCAATTTATACAAATTCTATTAACTGGAGATCTAAAAAAGGAATTGGCTTTGGTTCAACCGCTGAATCTACAAAAAAGACCTATGGAATTCCCCTAAGTTATATTCAAAAAGGCTTAACTAGATTTTATTTTAATTATGATAAAGAAAGTGCATCTACTTTTTTAATTGACAATTGTTTTGCCACTTTTTTTTATGACATACATAACAATAATGCAGTAACTTCTGTTTATATTATTGATAAGGATACAGAACTTGCCTTTAAAAGTTATTATGGAAAGTCCAGCCAAGAGCTTATGGACGCATATAGCCGCCAAATATTTGACCTTGCCAATGCTGTTCGTGCACGGTATGATTTAAAGCCTTTTATTTGGGATGATAAGGCAGCAAAAAGTAGTTACTTGCATTGTAAGGATATGGCAGATAATAGCTTTTTTGATCATAACAATTTAAAAGGAGAAAGTCCTTTTGATAGAATGCAAAAACAGGGTATAAGATATTATGCGGCTGGCGAGAATATTGCAGCAGGATCAAAAAACGGTATTTTTGCTCATGAAGCATGGATGAATTCAGAAGGTCATAGGAAAAATATATTATATGACTTTGATAGACTTGGAGTAGCTGTGCACTTTGGCGGAGATTACCAAATATATTATGCTCAAAATTTCTATACTCCAAGATAGTAAATCAATAAAAAACAAGGAGCTTGACCATGGAAGATAAAGATGTAGCTTTTATGCAAGAAGCTTTAAGCTTGGCTAAAAAGGCTAAAGATTTAGATGAAGTTCCCATAGGTGCTGTTATAGTATTCAATGATAAAATCATAGCTAAAGGATATAACCAAAGAAATACAAAAAAGAATCCGCTTGCCCATGCAGAAATACAAGCTATAGAAGAAGCAGCAAAAGTTATAGGAGATTGGAGATTGGAAGGCTGTAGTATTTATGTAACCTTAGAGCCTTGTCCCATGTGTGCTGGAGCAATAGTTCAAGCTAGAATTGATAAAATTATATTTGGTACAAGAAATCCTAAGGCAGGCTGCGGAGGCTCAATTATTAATATTCTCGATGAACCAAAATTTAATCATCAAGTTGAAATTGTTGAAGGAATTTGCCAAGAAGAATGCAGTAAAATTTTAAAAGATTTTTTTGCAGAAATGAGGAATAAAAGGATAAAAATGGAGGTTGACATATAATTAGAAAGATTGTATACTAGGGAATGCAACACTTAATATGCCATAAAGTTTCCGTGCTAGCCGGGGAGTTAGCGGTGCCCTGTACCTGCAATCCGCTACAGCAGGGGCGATGCCTGCCCGAGGCAGTATTTTTCTAGGGACTGGCTTTTGTAAGTGGCGATGAGAATCGGGTCTTGCGCAACAGAAGTTTGTGAACCGTGTCAGGTCCGGAAGGAAGCAGCACTAAGCAAATATCTCTGTGTGCCGCGAGGGTGCCTAATTTGAGTTAACTACAAAAGTAACGCCTAGGAGGGATTGTCGACGGTGGGTGCACGGATTTAATAAATAGAAGCAGATGGAGAACCGTCTGTTTTTTTTATTGAGCTAAAAATTAGCTCACTTATGATATGGTAAATTCTTTATTATAAAGTAAGTCTTTTTAAATACTTTATTATATATAAACATCATATTTGTGGTACAATAATAGAAGTATCTAGCGTTTTAGCAAGTTTTGCAAATAAAAGGGGTGGATCTATGTCCTATATGGCTTTATATAGGAAAAAACGTCCAAAAAGTTTTGAAGACGTAGTTGGACAAGAACATATAGTTACAACATTAAAAAATCAAATAAAGGCCAATAGAATAGCCCATGCTTATCTATTTTGTGGAACAAGAGGAACAGGGAAAACTTCAACAGCAAAAATATTTGCAAAAGCAGTAAATTGTGAAGACTCCTTAGATGGGCAGCCCTGCGGCCATTGTGGTTTATGTGAATCTATAGATGAAGGAAGAAGCATGAATATCATTGAAATAGATGCCGCTTCAAATAACGGGGTTGACAATGTTAGAGAAATAAGAGAAGAAGTAAAATATACCCCTACAGAAGGTAAATATAAAGTTTATATTATAGATGAAGTTCATATGCTTTCTACAGGAGCTTTTAATGCCTTATTAAAGACTTTAGAAGAACCCCCTTCTCATGTAATTTTTATTTTAGCAACAACAGACCCTCAAAAGATTCCTGCAACTATACTATCTAGATGTCAAAGATTTGACTTTAGAAGAATAACAGTAGATAGTATAGCAGGCAGACTTAAAGAATATATGAATGAGGAAAATATTGAAGTTGAAGATAAAGCAATTTCATATATTGCCCGCTTAGCAGAAGGTTCTATGAGGGATGCTTTAAGTATCTTGGATCAATGCATTGCTTTTAATTATGGAAAAAGCATTACCTTTGAAAAAGTACTGGATGTATTAGGGGCAGTAGATACGGATGTTTTCTTTGAATTTACTTCTATATTAAATAATAAAGAAAGCCTAAAAGCTATGGAATTAATAGACAAGATAGTGATGCAAGGAAGAGATATAAGCCAATTTGTAATGGATTTAATTTCTCATCTTAGAAACCTTTTAATTGTATCTAGTACCCGTGAGAGTGAAAAAATTCTAGACTTAACCCAGGAACATATAAATCAACTTAAAGTTCAATCTAAAAATGTAGCTTCTACTAATATCTTAAGATGGATAAGAATTTTTTCAGAGTTATCTAGTGAATTAAAATATACAGATCAAAAAAGAATAATGCTTGAAGTAGCTGTAATTAAAATATGTCAGCCTCAAATGGATGATTCAAAAGATGCTTTACTTGAACGTATTAAATTACTTGAAGACAAATTAGATAAGGGAGTTACAATAACAACTACAACCGAAAAGACTACAACAAATTCTACAGTAAATACTATTCAAAAAAGCAGTCCTAAAGTAAAACCTAAAAAGCCTAAAGCAGTACCTAAAGACATTAAAAAGGGCGTGAATTTATGGAATGATATAAAATCAAACTTTGACCAAGTCGTAAAAGCTCTTCTTAATGATACAAAAGCAGGATATTTAGAAGATGATTTCTATTATATTATTTTTAAAGATTCCTTTATAATAGAAACTATACAAAAACATAAAGAAGATATAAAAGCAAAGATAGAAGAAGCCATAAAAAAAGAAGTTAATGTTAAATTTATTTCAGCTGCAGAATATCAAAAAAAATACAAAGAAATCTACGGGGATTCCCCGGAGGAATCAGAAGAAACCGACCATATAGAAGATGTGATAAAATACTTTGAAAAATTAGGAGTTTCATATGAAATAAAGTAAGATATTTATTTTTTCTATTAATCATGCTATTATTATTGTTATAAAGGAGTAAGAGGAGGATAATTATGGCAAAGAGAAATTTTGGTGGAATGCCTGGCAACATGAATAATCTATTAAAACAAGCACAAAAAATGCAAAAAGAAATGGAAAAAATGCAACAAGAACTTGAAGAAAAAGATGTTACTGCAACAGCTGGAGGAGGAGCAGTTGAAGTAGTATTTAATGGTAAAAAGCAACTTCAATCTATTAATATAAAACCGGAAGTAGTAGATCCAGATGATATAGAAATGCTAGAGGATTTAATCCTTGCTGCAGTAAATGAAGGACTTCGTCAAGTTGACGAATTAACTAATCAACAAATGAGCAGATTGACAGGAGGAATGAACTTACCGGGAGGACTTTTTTAATGAGTCATTATGGTGACACAATGTCAAGGCTTATAGCAGCTTTATCTAATCTTCCGGGAGTTGGAGTAAAAACAGCTCAAAGACTGGCCTTTCATATAATTAATATGCCAGATGAAAATGTAGAAAACTTATCAAAGGCAATAATAGAAGCAAAAAGAAACATAAAGTACTGCAGCACATGCTGTACCTTAACAGATAAAGAAAAATGCGATATATGTTCAAGTCCCAAAAGAGATACAAAAACCATAATGGTAGTAGAAGATCCAAGAGACTTGGCAGCCTATGAAAAAACCAAAGAATATAAAGGCTTATATCATGTCCTACATGGATCGATATCTCCCATGTTAGGGGTTGGGCCTAAAGATATAAAAATAAAAGAACTATTAGAAAGATTAAAAAGCGAAGAGGTAGAAGAAGTAATACTAGCAACCAACCCTAATATAGAAGGAGAAGCAACAGCAATCTATATTAGTAAACTCATAAAGCCCTTAGATATAAAAGTAACAAGAATAGCCAACGGAGTTCCCGTAGGTGGCGACTTAGAATATATAGATGAAGTAACCTTATCAAGGGCATTAGAAGGGCGAAGAGAAATGTAGAAATAAATCAAGAAT
>JAAYRK010000013.1 GCA_012518815.1 Candidatus Epulonipiscium sp.
ATGATTTAAGAGGAAAACCAGATTATATATTTGAGAAAAAAATAAGCAAGAATCTAGTTCCCATAGAGTTAAAAAGTGCTAATATCAAAGAAGACAATATAGAACCTTTTGAAGGAGATTTAATGCAGTTGGCGGCATATTTTTTAATTATTGAAGATGTATATAAGAAAAGACCTAAAGAAGGACGCTTAGTTTATAACAATTACATGTTTATTATAAAAAATACCCGCTCTCTAAGGCGGAAAGTAAAGCAAATCTTAGCTGATATGAGAGATATGTTAAAAACAGGAGAACAAAATGTCAATCCTTCCTATGTAAAATGCCGATATTGTATATGTAGGGATACGGTATGTGAATATTATGGAGAGGATTGATAAGATGAATAAAAAGGAACAAAAAAATAAAAAATTAATTAATCTGACCGAAGAAACTTCTGAAACAATACCAGAAAAAAAGAATATTATAGAAGAAGCATTAAAAGAAAGTAGTGATGAAGTATTAGCAAAAGCTATACAAGAATTACTAAGGAAAGATAAGTTACACTAAAGATATTGGAGGAAGACAAATGGATTCAAAGGACATAAAGAAAAATTCATATTTTGAGATGACTATAGAAGATTTAAGCTCAAAAGGTGAAGGAGTTGGAAAAATAAATGAATTTACTATATTTGTAAAAGGAGCTCTTCCTGAAGATAAAATTGAAGTTAAAATAGTTAAAGTTAAGAAAAATTACGGATATGGTAAATTAATAAGAATCATAAAAGCTTCTCCTATGAGGGTAACGCCAGTTTGCCCCTATACAAAAAGATGCGGGGGATGTCAGATTCAACATATGGACTATCAAGCCCAATTAGAATATAAGAGGAAAAAAGTCATAGATAGCTTAGAAAGGATTGGAAAGCTTACTAATATAAAAGTCCATCCAACCATAGGTATGGAAAATCCTTTTCATTATAGAAACAAAGCACAATTTCCCGTAGGATATAAAGATGGAAATGTATTAATAGGTCTTTATTCTCCTGGAAGCCATGAAGTTATTGATATTTCTAGCTGTCACTTACAACCTCAAATAAGCATTAAAATTCTTTCAATAATAAAAAATTTTATAAAAGACAATAAAATACCAGTATATAATGAGGAAGAGCATAAGGGTCTTATTAGACATATACTTATCAGAACCGCTTTTTTTACCAAAGAAATTATGGTTTGCATAATCATAAATGGTAAAAAGCTTCCTCAAAAAGAAAAATTAATTAAGGAATTAAATAAAATCTCTGACATCAAAAGCATTGTACTAAATCATAATACTAAAAAAACTAATGTTGTATTAGGAGAAGAAATAACAACTTTATGGGGACAAGACTATATAAGTGATTATATTGGAGAAGTAAAATTCGAAATATCTCCTTTGTCATTTTTTCAAGTCAATCCAATACAAACACAAGTGCTTTATGAAAAGGCTTTAGAATATGCAGATTTAACAGGGGAAGAAACAGTATGGGATGCTTACTGTGGTATAGGCACTATATCCTTATTCCTTGCTAAAAAAGCAAAAAAAGTTTATGGAGTTGAAGTTGTTGAAGCAGCAATAGAAGATGCCAAAAGAAATGCAAAAATAAACAATATAGACAATGTAGAGTTTTTTGTAGGAAAGGCAGAAGAAATCATACCAAAAGCTTATAAAGAAAAAGGTATCAAAGCAGATGTTATAGTAGTAGACCCACCAAGAAAAGGCTGTGATGAAACCTTACTAGAAACCATGGCTGAAATGAACCCCGAAAAAATAGTTTATGTATCCTGTGATCCAGGAACTCTAGCAAGAGATTTAAAAATACTAAGCGAAAAAGGATATAAAATAGAAGAAGTTCAACCGGTAGACATGTTTGGGCATACGATGCACGTTGAGACGGTAGTCTTGATGTGTGCGTCCAGCTAAGCTGGCAAATGCTAGCAGGTGAAAGTCCTGTAGTGGTAAAGGTAGGGCAGCCACTTAGTCAGTAACCAGCGTATGAAGTAATTTGTGC
>JAAYRK010000014.1 GCA_012518815.1 Candidatus Epulonipiscium sp.
ATAAGAATAAAATTATCATTCCGACAAAGTAACATATAATATCTTTTATATCAAAAGTACTGCCAATTATGATTTTTAAGATGAGGATATTATCTAAGTTTAGCAGTTTTAAGATATTAATGTATTGGAGCAATTCAATGATTACAGCAAAAATAAAAATATATAAAGGTAGTAATTTTATTTCTATTTTTAAAAAAATATTAATAAAGCAATATATAAGAATAATTACTAATACATCCCCAAGATAAGGGCGTATAAAATTATCTTTGACAAAAATTGCAATAAAGCTTTCTAAAATAAAAATAATAATAAAATATGTTAGATATTTTTTATTAATAGTCATATAAAAACCCCTAATTTATAAGATAAAGAGTATTATTATATCTTATTGTATCAAAAAATAGTTATTTTTGATAGAAAAACTATCGTTATCTATATATATTTTACGATAATTTCTGTCTAAACAGTAATTATTATATTATTAAAATAAAGAAATGTAATTTATAAAAAAATATATTATTTGAAAAAACACTTTAAATTTTTTTAAAAAAGTAGTAATATAAAACTATTAATACATTTTTTTAAAATATTAGAAAATTATTCAAACAGTAAGATTTCTTAATTGTCGTGCTTTTAAGAGATAAGATAGCTTTTAAGAAAGTAAAAGCTATCAAAAATAAATATATAAAAAAGAGGGATGTTTTATGAAAGTTTTAAGAAGAATATTTGCTTTATTTATTTGCTTTACGATTGTACTTTCTACGTTTACATTAGTATATGGAAAATCAGTAAAAAAACTTTCAGGAGAAATAACTTTCTGGCATTTTAATGATGACGAAGCTAATATGTTAGCAAGAGCATTTGAAAAGGTAAATCCTGGTGTAATAGTGAAAGAGGAAATAACAACTGATATAGTTGGAAATTATCAAATAAAAATTCAAACTGCATCAAGAATGGGACAGTTACCCGATGTATATGCAGCAGAAGATGTATTTATAAAAGCTTTTGTAAATATGCCTAATGGATATCGGCCAATGGATTTTGATGATGTTGACGATGTAGTTTCAAAAATTGCTCCTTACGTAGTAGAAATTGGAACAAACAATGAAGGGCAAATAGTTGCTTTATCTCATGAAGCTAACATAGGTGGTATTGGCTATAAAAGATCTATTGCAAAACAATATCTAAAAACAGATGATCCAGTAGTAATTGGTGAAATGTTAAAGCCTGAAAATATGATAGAAACCGGTCGTAAATTAAAAGAAGCTAGCAAGGGGAAAGCTATATTATGGATTAGTTATGAAGAATTTTTCAAAGTTCATCTTGGTTCTCGTAAACATGGATGGATTGAAGATGGAAAATTTGTAATTGATGATAAAGTTTACGAACTTTTTGAGTTAGCTAAAGCTCTAAGAAGAGAAGGTCTTGAAGGTGGATTGTCTCAATGGCAAGAAGCATGGTCATATTCTATTCAAGATGATATTCATATGTGTTATGCAATACCCACATGGGGGCTAAATTGGATTATTGATTGTCGTGAATCTGATGAAGTAATGGTTATGACAAATGACATCCACCCAGAGCCAGGGACTGGAGGAAGATGGGGGATTACCACTACAGTCCCATATTATGAGGGAGGAACTTGGTTTGGAATTTCTCAAACTAGTAAGAACCCAGAACTTGCTTGGGAATTTATTAAATTTATAACAACCAATGAAGAGTTTCATGATAGTTTAGCTCATAGTGATCAATTTGGAAGAACTTTTTCAAGTAATATTGATTTTATTGAAAAGTATAAAGCAGATGATAGTTTTATAAATAAAGTAGTTAATCAAAATATCTACCAAGCTTATGGTGAAGTATATGATAAAATTGATGGTTCTATAGTCACTGAATATGATTATGATATTAGTTCAATGCTAATGGAATGTTTACGTATTTATTTTGAAGGAGAGATATCTGAAGATGAAATGTGGGCACTATTTAGACAAATGGTGGAAACAGAATTAACAGAAGAGAATATTGCTCATATACAAGTATATGTTGAATGACATTAAATTTTGGAAATACTTAAGCAACGTCAGAATAAGAATAAAATATAACTAAAAGGATTAAGCCTCTAAAAGATATTTTAAAGAGACTTTAAAATATCTTTTGGAGGTGTTTTATTTTTATAAAATATATTATAATTGTTACTATACGAAAAAGAAAAAATAAAATAATTTATAATTAAAATATAATGTTGATTAAAAGAAATTATCATGATATCCTTAAACAAATAATCACGCGTTCATTTTAGTTATTATTATTGATAATAGATGTTAGTTTTATTATCAATAATTAAATAAAATATACAATTGTAACTATTCATATAGGAATAATGATATGAATTATCTAAAAAAATTTATATTTTTTTAACAGAAACACTTGAATTTTTTGTGAAAAAGTAGTAACATTAGATTATAAACACGCATTCATTAATAATAATTTTAAAATTCTTTAGTCAAATTAAACAATACATTCATTTTTATATAATTTTAGGACAACAACAAATTAATTAATTAGCTATAAAGGGTATTTTTACCTTTTATATAATTTTACCAAAAGAGAGGGGTATTTTATATGAAGCTTTTTAAAAGAAGCTTGGCTTTACTTATTTGCCTAAGCATGGTATTAGTAATGTTTACTGGATGTGGAAAGGATGAT
>JAAYRK010000098.1 GCA_012518815.1 Candidatus Epulonipiscium sp.
ATTGCACAACCTTCATTAGAAGATGGAGTTCAGCAAATTGCAGAAAATGGTCTGCCTTTATTTGGCCCAGCAGATAAATATGGATTATTAACTGTTATTTCAACTCTCTCTTGGGGGCTTGGTTATTTTGGTATGCCTCAAGTGTTACTCAGATTTATGGCAATTAGGGATGCTGGGGAGCTTAAAAAATCTAGAAGAATTGCAACCTTATGGTGCTTTATTTCACTTTTTGCTGCTATTGCAATAGGTATCACAGGTAGAGTATTGTATCCTGGTCATTTATTGACTAAAAGTTCTTCTGAAAGTATATTTATTTTATTATCAACGAATTTATTGCCTGCTCTTCTTGCAGGAATAGTTATGGCAGGAATTTTAGCAGCTACAATAAGTTCATCTGATTCTTATTTACTTATTGCAGCTTCAGCATTTTCAAAAAATATTTTCCAAGGTGTTTTTAAAAAAGATGCTTCAGATAAGCAAGTTATGATTGTGTCTAGAGTAGTTTTAATTCTAATTTCTATTATTGGTATGATTATTGCTTTAGATGAAAACAGTGTTATTTTCACCGTAGTATCTTTTGCTTGGGCCGGATTTGGTGCAACTTTTGGTCCCATTATGCTTTTTTCATTGTTCTGGAATAGAACAACAAGGGCTGGAGCCATTGCAGGGATGTTATCAGGTGGTATAATGGTATTTGTTTGGGATCTTCTTTTAAGTCCTTTAGGCGGAGTATTTGCAATATACGAACTTTTCCCAGCTTTTGTTATTTCTTGTATAGCAATTGTTGTTGTTTCTTTAATTTCCGAAAAACCTTCTGAAGAAATTGAAAAAGAATTTGAAATGGCAAAAGCAAGTTAACCTTAATATAAAAACCTTTTCTGGCAGTTATCAGAAAAGGTTTTTAATTTATAAGTTATCTATTATTGTTATGATTAACTTGAAATGATATAATAATTTTGGTTTATTATTTACATTAAATTATTGGAGGAAAAGTTATGACTATTTCTTTGCTTGATTTTCTTAATCAACTAAGTAAAAATCCAGCCTTATTGATTATTGTTGTTCTTACACTGGGAGTTATATTGGTAAATGGTTGGACTGATGCACCTAATGCTATAGCTACTTGTGTTTCTACCCGTTCGATGAGTCCCCAGGGTGCAATTTTAATGGCTGCGGTATTTAATTTTTTAGGAGTATTTGTTATGACAATGATAAATTCTACCGTTGCTCAAACTATTTATAATATGGTTGATTTTAGAGGAGATTCTAAAAATTCTTTAATAGCTCTTTGTGCAGCATTATTTGCAATAGTATTGTGGGCAACTGCTGCTTGGGTATTTGGGATTCCTACTAGTGAAAGTCATGCACTAATTGCTGGCTTATCTGGTGCCGCTATTGCTCTTCAAAGAGGTTTTTCAGGAATTAATGGAGCAGAATGGATTAAAGTTATATATGGTCTGTTTTTATCTACAATTTTAGGTTTTTCTATTGGTTTTATATTTGTTCGTATTGTAGAGTTTATATGCAAAGGTATGGATAGGAGAAAAACTCTTCCGTTTTTTCAAAAGGCTCAGATTATAGGTGCGGCAGCTATGGGATTTATGCATGGGGCACAAGACGGGCAAAAATTTATGGGAGTTTTTATGCTTGGAGTTTTTCTTGCAATGGGACAAGGTGATGTAACTACTTTTTCAGTTCCTATCTGGCTTATGGTTATTTGTTCATTAGTTATGGCCATAGGAACTTCTGCTGGTGGTTTGAGAATTATAAAAACTGTAGGAATGGGTATGGTAAAATTAGAAAAATACCAAGGATTTTCAGCTGATGCTGCTGCTGCTATTTGTCTTTTAATTTCGTCTATTTTTGGTATTCCTGTAAGTACAACTCATACTAAGACAACAGCCATTATGGGAGTTGGAGCTTCTAAACGAATTTCTTCAGTTAACTGGGGAATTGTAAAAGAAATGGTAACAGCTTGGATATTAACTTTTCCCGGCTGTGGGGCTGTTGGATATTTAATGGCATATATATTTATGAAAATTTTCTAAAAGAATAAGGAGAGAAAGTTATGGGAAGAAAAAATGATTTTAATTATTTCGAAGCATTTGTGGACTTATCAAAGTATTCATTAGAAGCTGCAAAGTTATTAGATAAAACTTTAAATAAGTTTAATACTATGACTTTACCTGATAAAATTAAAGAAATTCATGAAATAGAACATTCTGCTGACCTTGCTAAACATAAAGTAATAAACCGTCTTTTCAAGGAATTCTTACCTCCAATCGAAAGAGAAGATATTATTAGTCTTTCTCAAAAAATAGATGATGTGACCGATGCTGTAGAAGATGTTTTGATTAGTATAGATATATTTAATGTTAAAACAATTCCACCTGAAATATTAGAATTTACAAGATTAATTGTAGAATGTTGTGATTCAATACATATGGCTTTAGTTGAATTTCAAAACTTTAGAAAGTCAACTGATCTCCCTTCATTAATTATTAAAGTTAATAGTTTAGAAGAAAAAGGGGATGCTTTATATGTTGATGCTGTAAGAAAGATGTATAGAAGTTCAAAAGATCCTATTACTCTTATGATATGGACAGAAATACTACAAAAACTAGAAATTTGCTGTGATGCCTGCGAAGATGTTGCAGACGATATTGAAAGTGTTGTAATGAAAAACTCATAAAATTTTTACGTCTCTATTTTATATAGAGACGTTTTTATATATAGGAAAAAATTTTGTCTTTCATGAATTTTCAATTGTGCTATAATAAAATAGATTTTAACTTTTATCAATTTTAATTCTATAATTATTAGAATTGACATTAAGGAGGAATAGGATGCCTAAAAGAGAGGATATTAATAAAATATTAATTATTGGGTCAGGACCTATTATTATTGGACAAGCATGTGAATTTGATTATTCCGGGACACAAGCCTGCAAAGCTTTAAGAAATCTTGGATATGAAATAGTTTTAGTAAATTCTAATCCCGCTACTATTATGACAGACCCTGAAATGGCGGATTATACATATATTGAGCCTTTAAATAAAAAGAGCTTAACAGAAATTATAGCTAAAGAAAGACCTGACGCTCTTTTGCCTAATCTAGGAGGGCAAACAGCTCTTAATCTTTGCCTGGAACTTTATGAAGATGGTGTTTTAGATAAATATGGAGTTGAAGTTATAGGTATCAATATTGATGCAATCGAGCGAGGAGAAGACCGAATTGTTTTTAAAGAAATAATGAAAAAGTTAGATATCGAAATGCCCAGGAGTAAAGCTGCTTATAGCGTTGAAGAAGCTGAAAAAATTGCAGCCGAGTTAGGTTATCCTGTAGTTATTAGGCCTGCATATACCATGGGTGGAACAGGCGGAGGCCTAGTATATAATATTGAAGAACTAAAAGTAATTGCTAATAGAGGAATTGCTGCAAGTATGGTAGGCCAAATTCTTGTAGAAGAATCAGTTCTTGGCTGGGAAGAGCTTGAACTTGAAGTAGTTAGAGACAGTAAGAACCAAATGATTACTGTTTGCGGTATTGAAAATGTTGACCCTGTTGGAGTACATACAGGTGATTCTTTTTGTGTTGCTCCTATGTTAACTGTGAGTAAATATGTTCAAAAAAAGCTGCAAGAATATGCCTATAGAATTATTGAACATATTGGAATTATTGGAGGGTGTAATGCTCAATTTGCTTATGACCCTAAATCAGGCCGTATTGTAATTATTGAAATTAATCCAAGAACTTCCCGCTCATCAGCTTTGGCGTCAAAAGCAACAGGTTTTCCTATTGCGTATATATCTGCAATGCTTGCAGTTGGAGTTACTTTAGATGAAATACCATACTGGAAAGAGGGAACTCTTGATAAATATACTCCTTTAGAAGATTTTGTTGTAGTTAAATTTCCCCGTTGGAATTTTGAAAAATTCCATGGTGCCCATGATAAACTAGGAACACAAATGAAGGCTGTTGGGGAAGTCATGAGCATTGGCAAAAATTACAAGGAAGCAATGCAAAAGGCTGTCCGCTCCCTTGAAATTAACCGTTTTGGCTGGGGCTTTGTTAAAGATTTTCATGAGCAATCTCTTGAAGATTTACTTATTATGCTAAACGAAGCAACTAGCGAAAGACATTTTATTATCTATGAGGCTTTGCGTAAAGGAGCAGACGTTGAGGAAATTCATAATATAACCCATATTCACAGATATTTTATTGAACAAATGAAAGAAATCGTTCTTCTTGAAGAAGAATTATTAAAAGACAAAGGTAAAAAATTACCTGATAACTTATTGGTTAAAGCAAAAAAAAATGGCTTTTCCGATGCATATTTATCTGTTTTATTAGATATAGATGAATCAGAAATCCGTAAGCAAAGATTAGATTTAGATATTGTACAAGCTTTTGAAGCAGTCCCCGTAAGTGGGGTTGAAAATGCATCTTACTATTATTCTTCTTATGCTAGTGTAGATAAAAGTAAAGCTAGTAATAATAAAAAAGTAATGATTCTTGGGGGAGGACCTAATAGAATTGGCCAAGGAATTGAATTTGATTATTGCTGCGTTCATGCAGCCTTTGCCCTTAAGGATTTAGGATATGAAACGATTATGGTAAATTGTAATCCTGAAACTGTTTCAACAGATTATGATACATCCGACAAATTATATTTCGAACCACTTACTGTTGAAGATGTATTAGCTATTTATGAAAAAGAAAAACCTTTAGGGGTTATTGTCCAATTTGGAGGGCAAACACCTTTAAATATAGCCAATGAATTAGAAAAAGCAGGAGTAAGAATCTTAGGTACTTCTCAAAAAACAATAGACCTTGCTGAAGATAGAGATAGATTCCGTGAAATGATGGAAAAGTTAAATATTCCTATGCCTGAATCGGGGATGGCAGTATCAATTGAAGAAGCCCTTGAAATAGCTGACCGTATTGGATATCCTTTGATGGTTCGTCCTTCATATGTACTTGGAGGAAGGGGAATGGAAATAGTCCATGACGAAAAAATGCTAAAAAAATATATGGCTGCTGCTGTAGATGTGACGCCAGAAAGGCCTATATTAGTAGATAGATTCTTAAAACATGCCATTGAAGCAGAATCTGATGCCCTATCAGATGGTAACTCTGTTTTTGTACCAACTGTTATGGAACATATTGAATATGCAGGGATTCATTCAGGGGATTCTGCTTGTGTGATTCCACCAGTAAGTATAAACGAGAAACATATTAAGACTATCATTGAATATACAGAAAAAATTGCAAGAGAAATGAATGTAGTAGGTTTAATGAATATGCAATATGCTATAGCAGATGATAAAGTTTATGTTCTGGAAGCTAATCCAAGGGCCTCCAGGACAGTTCCACTTGTATCTAAAGTTTGTAATATCCCCATGGCACGAATTGCAACAGAAATCATGATGGCAGCTTTAAATGGGGAAAAATATCCTATAGAAGATTTAGCTAATAAAAAATTTTCTCATTATGGAGTAAAAGAAGTTGTTTTACCTTTTAATATGTTCTCGGAAGTAGATCCTGTATTAGGACCAGAAATGCGTTCTACAGGCGAAGTATTGGGCATGTCAAATTCTTTTGAACTCGCTTTTTATAAAGCTCAAGAGGCAACACAAACGGCCCTTCCGATCGAAGGAACAGTACTTATTAGTGTAAATAATGAGGATAAAGAAGATATTTTACCTGCTGCAAGAGAATACTTTAAAATGGGCTTTAAAATTGTTGCAACAGATGGAACTTGTAAGTTTTTAAAGGAAAATGGAATAGATTGTAAGGCTATCAAAAAAATCTATCAAGGTTCCCCCAATATTGCAGATAGCATTAAAAATAAGGAGATACAACTTATTATCAATACGCCTGCGACCAAGCGCAGTGAATTTGATGATTCTTATATCCGAAAGATTGCTATTAGATATAAGGTGCCTTATATTACAACCACTACAGCAGCCTTGGCTAGTGCTAAGGGAATATCGGCTTATATTAATAACAATCTATCTCAACATAAGATAAAGTCCTTACAAGAGTATCATGATGATATTAATAAATAGAAATTGATTGTTATGCCTTAGTTTCAATGGAGGAAGAATATGAAACAAAAATTAATTCATACTTTATTAGTTCTAATTACAGGAGCATTTATGCTTTTGGGATTGACAAATTTTAAAAATAACAAAATATTAATGCCAATTGCAGAATCTGATATAGATTTAGCTAAAGATACGCTTAATAAGAAAGAAGAAGTTAAATCAAATAAAAAACTTAAGCAAAGATCTCAAAATGGTTCTTATAATTATGGTGAGGCTCTCCAAAAAGCAATATTATTTTATGAGTTTCAGCGTTCTGGGAAATTAGATCAAAATTCATTGCGAAATAATTGGAGGGGAGATTCAGGACTAGAGGATGGAGCAGATGTAGGTTTGGATCTTACAGGGGGCTGGTATGATGCTGGAGATCATGTAAAATTTGGTTTACCTATGTCATATACAGTTAGTATGCTTGGATGGGCAATTTATGAATATGAAGAAGCTTTTGAGGAAACTGGACAATTAAATTTTTTATTAGATGAAATAAAATGGGCAACTGATTATCTTATTAAGTGTCATCCAAGCCCTAATGAATTTTATTATCAAGTAGGTAACGGTCATGCTGACCATGCATGGTGGGGGCCTGCCGAGGTATTAGCAATGGAAAGACCTGCTTACAAGGTAGATAAAAACAATCCAGGTTCAACTGTAACAGGTCAAACTGCAGCTTCTTTAGCTATAAGTTCAATTATATTTAAAGATGTAGATCCTGATTATTCGAAATTATGTTTAAAACATGCAAAAGAATTATTTGAATTTGCTGATAGTACTAAAAGTGATGCAGGTTATATAGCAGCAAATGGCTTTTATGATTCTTGGAGTGGCTTTTATGATGAGCTGGCATGGGCAGCTTGTTGGCTTTATCTTGCTACAGGTGATACAGCTTATCTTAACAAGGCAGAGTCTTATGTAGATTATTGGGAAAGAGAAGGTCAAAGCGATAAGATTGCTTATAAGTGGGCTCATTGTTGGGATGATGTTCACTATGGTACAGCTTTATTACTAGCTAGAATTACAAATAAAGACTTATATAAAGAAGCCATAGAAATACATTTAGATTATTGGACTACAGGCTATAATGGTGAAAGAATTAGTTATAGTCCTGGTGGTATGGCCTATCTGGATCAATGGGGTAATTTACGCTATGCAACTACTACAGCTTTTTTAGCTTTTATATATTCTGATTGGGAAAATTGTAGTAAGAATAGGGTTAAGATATACCAAGAATTTGCCGAGAGTCAAATAAATTATGTTTTAGGTGATAATCCAAGGAATGGTAGCTATATTGTAGGCTTTGGTGAAAATTCTCCTCAAGCACCTCATCACCGCACGGCTCATGGTTCTTGGGCTGATAGCCAGTCAGTTCCTAATAAACACCGTCATGTTCTTTATGGGGCTTTAGTAGGTGGGCCGGATCAAAACGATAACTATAATGATGATATAGGAGATTATGTATCTAATGAGGTTGCTTGTGATTATAATGCAGGTTTAGTTGGAGCTTTAGCTAAAATGTACCTTCTTTATGGTGGAGAAGTAGATCCAAACTTCAAAGCTATAGAAACTCCAGAAGATGAAATATTTGTTGAAGCTTCTGTAAATACTTCATCTAATAACTTTGTTGAAATAAAAGCTATTTTAAACAATCAATCTGCTTGGCCAGCAAGAGTAGTTGATCAAGTATCTTTCAGATATTATTTGGATTTATCTGAATTAGAAGGGATAGATCTAAATAATATAAAAACCCAGATAAATTATCATGAAGGTGCAAAAATTTCTGAACTAAAGCATTTAAAGGATAATATATATTATGTAGAAATAGACTTTTCAGGAACGAAAATATATCCTGGTGGTCAGTCTTCTTATAAAAAAGAAGTTCAATTTAGGATTTCTGCTCCTGATGGAAGCAGCTGGAACTCAGATAACGACTTTTCTTATACTGGATTGACAACAGGTACACCAGTAAAAACAGAATACATCCCAGTATATGAAAAAGGAAAATTAATTTATGGAAAAGAGCCATTTGCTACTGCTA
>JAAYRK010000099.1 GCA_012518815.1 Candidatus Epulonipiscium sp.
AGCCGTTCGCCTTCTGTTGAATGCCCATGATAAAAAACCTGTGCCCCTTTATACTTAGACTCCGGAAAGCTATTTTGATGAATGCTAATTAAAATGTCTCCCTCACTACTATTAATCAATTCTTTTCTTTTTCGCATATCAGAACGTTTTTTATTAGTATCGCCTTCTTCATTTAATCCTTCATCAGTATTTCTTGTAATAACTACGTAAGCTCCGCTTTGTTCAAGATATGCTTGAAGTTTAAGGGCGATAGCAAGATTAATATCTTTTTCATGGGCACCATTAATACCCATTTTCCCGGGATCAAAACCGCCATGACCGGGATCTATTATAATTACCCGTTTAGCTGTAGGTAAGCCAAAAGTAGTTACTGCTCTGCCAGAATATATATTATAGCCTAATAGTATTACTAAAAGGATGCCAATTCCTACATAAATCTTGGGATTCTTTGACCAAAAATCCATAGTTCACCTCGATATATATCTTTACTAAGATTTTTAAAATTAAATCTTTCTTTAATATAATTATTCATAGTAAAAATATATATTCCTAGTTTACTCCTTTAAATACTTATAAAGTACATCCCATACTTCTTTCTTTTCTAAACCTCTTTTCCAGCCAGCAACTCCTGCTAAATCATATTTTTTAACCAGTTTAACTTTTTCTTCAATAGACTTTTCTTCTTCAAGCCAAATTTTATATACAATATTGCCCCTACTGTATTCACCATAATATTGCCCTACATCTTCAAGCCACTTAGCTTCAACTCCTGCATCCTTTAAAAACTTTTCTCCCCTGCTCATACCATAAGCCTTAGAGGAAACTTTAATTTCTCCATCAACTTCTTCTTCAGCCCACAATCTCGTATAATAAGGAATTCCTAGAATGACTTTTTCGTTAGGTACTTCTTTTAAAGTATTTTTAATTCCTTCTTCAACCCAACCTATAGATGCAACAGAGCCACTTTTTGGTGAAGTGCTCCAGTGTTCGTCATATCCCATTATCATTATATAATCTACAACTTTCCCAACCTCACTACGGTTATAATGTCTTGTCCAACCAGAAGGAACGTACATATCAACAGAAACAACTAAGCCTTGTTCTTTTAATAAGGGTGTTAATTCTCTTATAAATTGTACATAGTATTCTCCTGTTTCCTTTTTTAAACTCTCAAAGTCTATATTAATTCCATCTAAATTGTAAATAGAAGAAAAAGCTAAAAGCTGCTTGATAATATTTTCTCTACTATCAGTATTGCTTAATACTTTATGAGTTAAATCAGGATCTGAAAAAGGATTAGTAATCATTGCCCATACTTGATAACCTTGACTATGAGCCCAATCTACATATCTTCTACTTGCAATATTTCTCAAATTACCTTCTTCATCTTCTATTTCAAACCAACTAGGGGATAATACATCAAGGCCATAAATAGGCTCAAATTTAGAAGGTACTTCACTGCTTTCAACTTTAAACACCTGATCCCAAACTAAATTAATCTTTCCTTGTACTGGCTCCCATGTTGGAAAGCTTTCTTCTTCTACAACAGCCTTACCTTCAACTTCTTTAATATTTCCTATATGTTTTTTACTAATGTAACCAACTATTCCCCTTTCAGTTCTTACATAAAACCAATCACCGCTTTCATCAAAAAGCACGAGCTTTTCATCTAAAGATAATTTTTCTAAGATTGGACTTTTAATATTATCTTCATAACGGATAGAAGCATTCTTTTTAATTACTTCAGCTATTTTTTTAGCTTCAATAGTATAATCCATAACTACAATATTACTTTCCTTATGGTAAACTGCTTCAATATCAAACCATTCCTCTAAAAATGAAAAAGGAATATAGGGGACCTCTTCAAATTTCCTTAAAGGCACTTGAAGTTTTAAAGGTTCTTGGTTTATATAATAGGTTAAGTCATCAGTCTTCATACGAATAACCTTATTTTGAGTAGTAATAGTTAATTTTTGTGTTCCTTCGTCCCAAAATAAATAAGGATCTATATAGTCTTTTACGAAGTCAAAGGGAAGAAATATTTCTCCTTCCACTATTTGAGGACTATACTCCATTGCAATAATATCTTTTCCTAAAACCATACCTACCTTTTCCTCTGAAAGCTCTGAAAATGCTTCATAAGCAGGAATAAGATTAAAATTGGGCATATATTTCTTTACTAATGCAAAAGATGTTGCAATTATTATAATAAAAAATATGATTCCAAACTTTTTTTTCTTTCTTTTCAATGCAATCCCCCCATACTTTTGTCTATTTATATAAACGTAATAATTTTATAATTGTATGTTGTCAATTATACCACATAAAACAACAACTTTAATAAAATTATTCCAGTTAAAATAAGGATAAAAAAACAACAACCCCACACTTTAAAAAGTGTGGGCTTTATTACAAGTAAAATAGTTCTTATTTTTGTGGATTTTCAAGTAGATATTTTTCTACGGAAGAAACCGCAATGGCTCCATCTGACGCAGCTGTTATAATTTGTCTTAACTTTTTATCTCTTATATCACCTGCAGCATAAACACCAGGGATGTTAGTTTCACAACTATCATTGGCTATAATATAACCCCATTGATTAGTTGCAACTTTACCATGTACTATATCAGAATTAGGAATCATCCCAACTGCAACAAACACTCCTTCTACATCTAGAACCTTTTCTTCTTCAGAAGCCTTATCCTTTATTTTTATCCCTTCTACTTTATCCTCACCTAATATTTCTAAAACTTGATGATTAGTTAAAACTTCTACATTATCTAAAGAAAATAGCGTATCTTGTAAAATCTTTTGAGCGGTTAGATGAAAAAGATCTTGAATTAAGTAAACTTTGGGAGAAAATTTTGCAAGTAATATAGCATCCTCAACACCCCTATTGCCTCCCCCAACAACAACCGTATTCTTCCCATTAAAAAATGCCCCGTCACAAGTAGCACAATAAGATACTCCTTTTGCTTTTAATTTCTTTTCTCCAGGAACCCCAAGCTCTTTCCAAGTTGCACCCATAGCTAATAAAATAGTTCTTGCTTCATAACTATTATTTTTTGTTATAACTTTTTTAATTTTATCTTCTACTTCAATATCAATAACTTCTTCGACTATAGGTTCTATTCCATATTCTTTGGCATGTTCTTGCATTTTAAGGGCTAATTCAGGACCTATTACATCAGCAATACCTGGATAATTGGCTACTTCATAAGTTTTTGTAACCTGGCCTCCAACAAATTCTTTTTCAAACAATGCTGCATTAAGCTTTGCTCTTCCGGCATAAATTGCTGCTGCCATTCCTGCTGGACCTGCTCCAATAATAATGACATCATACATATTATCGCCCCTTTAATTTATTTGTATCCTATTTACTATTATAAGTAATATAATAATAAAAACAAATATAAATAGCTATCGAATAATAGCTAGTTATAAAAGCATAAAAATACAAATAAAGAATATTATTTGTTAATTACAAATACATACTCCATTATGTGACATTATTCCCCTCTTTACATTTTACCCTGATATCGATTATACTATACCTATATATCTATATTTCTAGATTTAAGATAATATAAGATTGGAAGTGATGCTTGTGAAAATAGAAAAGATAAGTGACACTCAAATTAAAATTATTTTGAATCAAGCAGATCTTAAAAATAGAGACATTAAAATCAGTGAATTGGCTTACGGTTCTAAAAAGGCACAAGAATTATTCCGGGATATGATGGAAACTGCTTTAGAGGAGCATGATTTTGATACACATAATGTTCCTTTAATGATTGAGGCTGTTCCCCTTTCTGTAGATAGCATTATGATTATTGTTACAAAAGTGGAGCATCCCTTTGAAATTGGCGAAAAAATAACTCCTTTTCGCTCTAAATCCAACACCCGTACCTTTAAGAAAAAATCCGTTAATTTAGAAGAGGAAACTTCTTCCTTGATTATTTACTCTTTTGATAAACTTGATGATGTTGTTGAAGTTTCTAACCGCATATATCATTTATACTGCGGAGCTAACTCTCTTTATAAGGATATTTATAATAACAGGTACTTTCTTGTCCTACACAAAAATTACTTTGTAAATTCTAATCCTAGTGAAATAGAATCAATTCTAAGCGAATATGGAAACAAACATGTCTCGTCTCCTTTAAGTGAAGGCTTTTTAGCTGAACATGGAGAAATAATGATTCAAAATAAAGCTATTGAAGTTCTAAAAAAACACTTAGCATAAAAAAAACTGACGATAACGTCAGTTTTTTTTATGCTTTATTTGCTAAATATGCATTCATTTTTTCTATAACTTCATCTACATTAATTCCATGAACCATACCTGCTTCTTCTAAAGTTTCTCCTTGAGATGAAGGACATCCGACACAATGCATACCTGCTTCCATTAAAATAGGTACAAGCCCTCTATCTATAGAAATGATATCAGCAATTATCATATCTTTAGTTACTTTAGCTGCCATCTTTATTCCTCCTTTATATATGAAATCTTGTTACTATTTTATTATATCCTAATTATACAATACAATGCAATAACCAAATTCTACTGTACAGCATTCATAAGCTTTGGAACAACCTGCATCTTCCTGGACAATACTCCCGGAAGGAAAATACTATCCTCTTTAATATCAATTCCAAAAGCTTTTAATGCTAATTCTTTTGCCGGACCTATTGCAATAAGTTCCGTTCCTCCAAGTACTATATCTGTTACCATTAAAAGTGCTAAATCATATTTTTCAACTTCACACAATCTGTGCATCATTTCTTTTATATCATTAATCAAATCAAATATACCCTTAAAGTCTGCCGTATTAATTTGAGATATGACAACATTATATTTTCCAAATACAAATTTTTTCATATCAGAATAATATATTTGTTCTGCTGTCTTACCTTCAAGAGAAGTACCGGCAGTTATTAATTTCATTCCATAAGATTCAATGTTGACTCCTGCAATTTTTGCAAGATATTTTGCTTCATTTTTATCTTCTTGTGTACAAGTAGGAGATTTAAATAAAAGAGTATCAGATAAAATAGCACTTAACATAATACCAGCAATGCTTTTGCTAGGCTTAATATTATTTTCTTTATACATTTTAGATATAATTGTTGACGTACTACCGACTGGTTCAGCTCTAAAATATAAGGGTGACATTGTATAAATGTCTGCTACTCTGTGGTGATCTATAATTTCTAATATATTAGCTTTTTCTAAACCTTTTATAGATTGTCCCTTTTCATTATGATCTACTAAAATAACATTCTTTCTATCAATATCTATTAAATGCCTTCTTGAAATAATGCCCTTAACTACTCCTTCTGAATCCACTACAGGAAAATTTCTGTAACTAGAACTTTGCATTATTTCTTTAACCTCATCAATATAGTCATCCATTTGAAAATAAACTAAGTTTTTCTTTTTCATAATTGAGTGTACTGGTATACTTTGATTAATTAATTTTATTGTCTTAAAAAATGTATGAGGGACTGAAACAATTGCACAATTATATTCTTCTTCATCGTTAAAAAGTTTTTTAGTTATTTTCCCTTCTGCTACAATAATACAGCCAGCTCCTGACTTTGCAACTTTCTTGTGAAGCTTTTTAACATGGCCAGTTATGACTATATCACCTTTTGTAAGAGTTTGATCTTCATCTAAAGTAGAATCTGTATAAATATTCCCTTCTACATATTCGTAAGGATAACTACCCTCGATAACTTTTCCGTCTAATGCCTCTATTAATTTAGAAAACTTAGTTCTTTGATTTTTTACTGTCATTTCATCCGATAATTCCATATAAGATGTAGCAATATCAGTAATGGACACAACACCCGCTAATCTTTTCTTTTTATCAACTACAGGAAACATCTTCTTTCTATTATTTTGCATTAATTCCCATACAGTTTTTACAGAATCATCTTTATATACTAGCTCTGAAGCATAAAAATTCAAGTCACTTACTTGAGGCTCTACATTATCTAATAAGATTGGGCATTCCACATCAAAATATCTTAATACAAACTTAGTTTCCCTGTTGATTGCTCCAAGTCTTGCTGCTATGACATTATTATAACCTAATTCTTTTTTTAAATTAGCATAGGCTATTGCTGAACATATAGAATCTGTATCAGGATTTAAATGTCCAAAGACAAAAATTTTCTTATCCATAGTAATCTGTCGTCAATCCTTCCTTTTAATAAGTATTAAACATGGATTCTCTTTGTTTTACTATTTTATCATACTTATTACAAGTTTCAAACTTATTCTCTATTTATATATAATTATTTCTTTTTGCATATACTAAATATCACAAAAAAAATTCTATTTATCTAAGTTTTTTATTGGATAAGCAATCCTATTATAGACTTTAATGATTAAAAGTATTCTTAATTAATAAATAACCTTGTTGTTAATTAATTAACATATTTCGGAGTCGACAAAATTCTTATTGATTCGTCATAATTGAAAACTGTTTTCATCTATTTCTTTTGTTTTTATTGGGTTTTTACGCTTATGTTGGTTTTTCAATAAGCTTATTAAGAATTATTATCATTATTATTTAAAAATCTATTGACGTGTATACAGTATTCATATATAATGGAGTTAAATAATAAATATTTATTAGCTTCTTGTTAATTATATAACAATATATAGATTTTAAGGAGGTTGATTCAATGTTTGAGCAATGGAGAAATTTTAATGAAGGTAATTGGGTAAAGGAAATAGATGTAAGAGATTTTATTCAAAAAAACTATGCTCCTTATGAAGGAGATGACTCTTTTCTAGCTGGACCCACTAAAAGAACTTTAAAGCTTTGGGATGAAGTAATAGAACTTACAAAGCTAGAAAGAGAAAAAGGAATATTAGATGCTGAAACAAAAATACCTTCAAGTATTACTTCCCATGGTCCTGGATACCTTGATAAGGAATTAGAACAAATTGTAGGTTTTCAAACGGATAAACCACTAAAAAGAGGTATTATGCCTTTTGGGGGCATCCGTGTTGTAGAAAAAGCTTTAGATTCTTATGGATATGAGTTAGATCCTGTTACAAAAGAAATCTTTAAATCCTATAGAAAAACCCATAATGATGGTGTTTTTGATGCTTATACAGAAGAAATGAGAAAGGCAAGACGTACTGGTATTATCACTGGTCTTCCTGATGCGTATGGCAGAGGCAGAATTATTGGTGACTATAGAAGAGTTGCCTTATATGGTGTTGACAAACTTATTGAAGAAAAACAAGATGAAAAAAGACAATTAGCCATGGAACATATGGAAAGTCAAATCATCCGTATTAGAGAAGAAATTTCTGAGCAAATCAAGGCTTTAAATGAATTAAAAGAAATGGCACAAAACTATGGCTTTGATATAAGCAAGCCAGCTAATAACACAAAAGAAGCAATCCAATGGACTTATTTTGCGTACTTAGCTGCAATTAAAGAACAAGATGGAGCAGCAATGTCCTTGGGACGAGTTTCTACTTTCTTTGATATTTATATAGAAAGAGATTTAAAAGAAGGAGTAATAACTGAAGAAGAAGCACAAGAATTAATTGACCATTTTGTTATGAAATTAAGAATGGTACGCTTCCTTAGAACTCCTGCCTATAATGATCTATTTTCTGGTGACCCTACATGGGTAACTGAAGCTATTGGCGGTATGGGATTAGATGGAAGAACATTAGTAACCAAATCAAGTTTTAGAATGCTTCATACTTTAAATAATTTAGGCCCGGCACCAGAACCTAACTTAACTGTATTATGGTCTACTAAGCTACCTGAAAACTTTAAGAAGTTCTGTGCAAAAACTTCTATTAATACTAGTTCAATTCAATATGAAAATGATGACTTAATGAGAAGATGGTATGGAGATGATTACGGAATTGCTTGCTGTGTATCTGCTATGAAGATTGGTAAACAAATGCAGTTCTTTGGTGCTCGTGCCAATTTAGCTAAAGCTCTTTTATATGCTATAAATGGAGGTAAAGACGAAATAAGTGGTGAACAAATAGCTCCACAATTTGCTCCAATTACATCAGAGTATCTTGATTATGATGAAGTTATGAGCAAGTTTGATCAAATTATGGACTGGCTCTCTCTTTTATACATTAACACCTTAAACATTATTCACTACATGCACGACAAATATGCTTATGAAAGAGTACAAATGGCTCTTCATGACATGGATATTCTTAGAACATCAGCTTGCGGAGTTGCTGGTTTATCTGTAGTTGCTGACTCTTTATCAGCTATTAAATACAGCAAAGTAAAAGTTATAAGAAACGAAAAAGGATTAGCTGTTGATTATGAAGTAGAAGGCGATTACCCTGCCTTTGGTAATAATGATGACAGAGTTGACTCAATAGCTTATTCAATAGTTAAAAACTTTATGAATAAACTAAGAAAACATAAAACCTATCGTGATTCTATACCAACCTTGTCCATTTTAACTATTACTTCTAATGTTGTATACGGCAAAAAAACTGGCAGCACCCCTGATGGTAGAAAAGCTGGAGAACCTTTTGCACCAGGAGCTAATCCAATGCATGGAAGAGATAAAAATGGAGCAATTGCTTCTATGGCATCTGTTGCTAAACTTCCATATCACCATGCTGAAGATGGTATTTCATATACCTTTTCAATCATTCCAAAAGCTTTAGGAAAAGTTTCTGATGAAAGAGTTACAAACCTTGTTGCCTTGCTTGATGGTTATTTCCACGATGGAGGCCACCACATTAATATAAACGTATTTGATAAAGAAACTTTATTGGATGCTATGGATCATCCTGAAAAGTATCCTCAATTAACTATCCGTGTTTCTGGGTATGCTGTAAACTTTATTAAACTTACAAGAGAACAACAATTAGATGTTATTAATAGAACTTTCCATGAAAAGTTTTAATCATCGCAAAATTATGGTAATATGTTTATTGATACAACTATAAAATTTTCCCATGTTATTCCCAATTGAAAGGAGGCTTATTATGAGTGTAACCGGTAGAATTCATTCTATAGAAACTTGTGGTACGGTAGATGGTCCTGGGATAAGATTTTTGGTTTTTACTCAAGGCTGTCCCCTAAGATGCCAATATTGTCATAATCCCGATACTTGGAAAATATCTGATGGAAAAACAACCACAGTAGAAGAACTTATAAAGGAAATTGAAAAGTATAAGTCCTATATGGAATTTTCAGGTGGCGGAGTAACAGTAACTGGTGGCGAACCCCTCATACAGCCTAAATTCGTAGAAGAATTGTTTCGCCAATGTAAAGAAAAAGGAATTCATACTGCTTTAGATACCTCCGGTTACATTCCCTTGGAACACGCAAAAAATGTATTAAAATACACAGATCTTGTTTTATTAGATATTAAGTCTTTTGATTCTCAAACCTATAAAGACTTAACAGGTGTTTCAAATGAGCCTACCTTGAAATTGGCTAAATATCTTTCAGATATTGGGAAACCTATGTGGATACGCTATGTTCTTGTCCCAAACTTGACGGATAATCCTGAACATATTGAAGCTTTAGCTTCTTTCTTAACAAACTTAAAAACTATTGAAAAAATAGAAATTCTCCCTTTTCATAAAATGGGAGAATACAAATGGGAAGAACTAGGCTATGACTATAAACTTAAGGATACACCTACTCCTTCAAAAGAACTATTAAATACCGCAAAAGAAATCTTTAAAAAATATAATTTAAAAATATAAAAAGATACTTCTAAAAAACAGTCTAATTAATAATTAGACTGTTTTTTAGAAATTTCAATAATATATCAGCTTTTTATTACATACTTAATGAATTATCATTTGAGCTTACAATTGGTTCATCATTTCTAATCATAAATAAAAAGATTGGGAAAAATATTATGCTTAATACAACGTTAAGCTTATTACTAGTATCTTTATACATCTTGTAAATTTCATAACAACTAGCAGCTGAGAAAACTATAACGGCTAGAGAAACGATAAATCCTAACAAACCTCCTATAGCAGGAATTTTAGATATGATACTAGAAGCAATATTTCCTACTACAACAACTACAGGCAAAGCTATTTCCATATTATTTATTTCTTGACCAAATAAATTAAGTTTTCCTATAACTTTCCCCATAAGATACAAATTAAGTAATGGAATCCACGCAAACCAAGTATTTTCAAGACCTGCCTTTTTAGCAACGGCTGAAAGTCCAATTGCCGTTAAGACATAAGATACTAAAGCAATAACAAAAATGATTAAAGATATTAATCCTGCAACTGCTAATATAACGCCCATATTTATTCCTCCTTAATATTTTCTCATTTTTCAATTATACCAAAAAATATAATAAAATCAATATTTATTATATTTTTTTGTGTAAATACTTAAAGAAATAAAAAATACCGTTATAAATTATTTAACTATTGTATTTTATAATTATACTTTGATTGTAAATTAAACTTTTTAGCTTGTATATTTAACTTGTTTAGTATACAATATACGTGTATTAATTTACCGAGGAGGTGTGATTATGGCTTATATAATAAATGATGATTGCATCAGTTGTGGTGCTTGCGAACCAGAATGCCCTGTTTCTTGTATTTCAGAAGGTGATGGAAAATACGTAATTAATGAGGATGAATGTATCGATTGCGGTTCTTGTGCAGACGTATGTCCAGTAGCTGCTCCAAATCCTGCAGAATAATAAAATTTCTTAATCGCCCTTTAATAAAGGGCGATTTTATCTTCCAAAGACTTGTTTATACCAAGGTTTTTTAGCAGTAACTGCTACTGCCGATTCTTTTCTCATATTTTGTACTTCTCTTATAGCTTCATCTAATTTCCTATATCTTTCTTTTTCTTTTAATTCATGATTTAATTCGATAGTTTTTATTTGACTAGATATTTCTTCTCTTAAATCATGTTTTAATTCTTCTTTTAATTCTTCTTTAAATATTCTATTATATTCTATTAAAGCTTCCTTAAATAAATTCCTAATCATTATTTGAAACTTTTTAACTTTTTCATCATTAGGATTTGCTATATTCACCTGACTGTTATTAGTTATTTCTAAACTATAATTTTCATTGTTCTTATTTAAATTATCAAGGGCAGACTTAATGGCTTTAAGTTGCAATCCTTGATTTTTAAAATCTTTAATTTTTTTAAATATATCAATTTCATTATTTGTATAATATCTATGCCCCATTTCATTTCTTGGAATATTTAAATTTAATTCTTCTTCCCAATATCTGAGGACATGACTTTCTAATTCTAATAGCTCTGATGCCTCTGATATCGTGTATCTTTTTTCTTCCATTTCTTCACCTCTTTTTTATTTTATTTCCAGTTATATTCATAGTATACCATATATTTACATTTATTCAATAAAAAATTTGTACAAGCCTTAAAATTTTGAAATATAATAAGCTGCCATTGGCAGCCTATTTATAAAAATTAATATCTTTATTAAATTACTATTTAATTAGCTCTTCTGCATATTTACAAATTTTGTATATTGTCCAAGCCAAATTAAATCTACAGTCCCTGTAGGACCATTTCTTTGTTTTGCAATAATTACTTCTGCTTGATTTTTCTTTTCAGTATCTGGATGATAATATTCATCTCTATATAAAAACATTACTACGTCTGCGTCCTGCTCAATAGCCCCTGATTCCCTTAAATCTGATAACATGGGCCTATGATCTGCCCTTGATTCACAAGCTCTACTTAGCTGTGACAAGGCTATTACAGGAGCATCCATTTCCCTTGCTAATGCTTTAAGAGATCTAGATATCTCTGATATTTCTTGCTGTCTTGAGTCAAACCTTCTATCACCGCTCATAAGCTGGAGATAATCTATAAAAATTAATCCTATACCCTTTTCTAGCTTTAACCTTCTACACTTAGCTCGCATTTCCATAACAGAAATTCCAGGTGTATCATCAATATAAATAGGTGCTTCTGAAAGAGGACCCATTGCCCTTGCAATTTTAACCCAGTCATCTTGTTCTAGTGAACCAGTCCTAAGCTTTTGTGAATCAACCATAGCTTCTGCACAAAGCATACGATTAACCAATTGTTCTTTTGACATTTCTAAGCTAAAAACTGCAACAGGTACCTTTTGACGTACTGCAGCATATTGTGCAATATTAAGTGCAAATGCTGTCTTCCCCATAGAAGGCCTTGCCGCTATCAGTATAAAATCTGAAGGTTGAAAGCCTGCTGTTTTATAATCTAAATCAATAAAACCTGTAGGAACTCCAGTAACTTTCCCGCGGTTTCTATATATTTCTTCAATTTTGTCGAAAGCATTTAAAAGCACTTCTCTCATTGGAGAAAAATCTTCAGTATGCTTGTTTTGTAAAATATGAAAAATATTATGTTCTGCTTGATTTAATATTACATTTACATCTTCTTTTGCTTCATAACTAATAGCCGAAATATCTTGACAAGCTTTAATTAGTCGTCTAAGAATTGATTTGCTTTCAACAATTTTTGCATATTGTTTAATGTGAGCTGATGTTGGAACACTAGCTGCTAAGTGCGATAAATAGCTAATGCCACCCACTTGTTCTAGTAATCCCTTTTCTTCTAAGCGGCTTTTTAATGTAACTAAATCTATAGGAGAATTATCATTAAATAAATCCATGCACGCTTCATAAATCTGCTTATGGTCAGGCCTGTAAAAATCGTCTCCCCTTAATATTTCTGCTGCTGCTACAATCGCCTCGTGATCAATTATCATAGATCCAAGTACAGATTGTTCAGCTTCTATATCATGTGGGGGAATTCTTGATAATTTAGCTTCATCCATAATACTCCCCCCCTTACATTTTTATTGTTCTAAAATTTTAACTGTTAACTGGGCTGTTACTTTTGGATGCAGCTTAATTGGTACACTATGATTCCCTAAAGTTTTTATAGGCTCATTTAATTGAATTTTTTTCTTATCTATATCTAATTTTAATTGACTTTTTAACTCAGCAGATACTTCCTTTGAAGTTACAGAACCAAAAAGCTTACCATTCTCTCCTGATTTTACACTTATACTTATTGATTTTTCCTCTATCTTTTCTTTTAATTCTTTAGCTAAATCTAATTCTTCTTGTCTTCTTTTTTCTTCAGCTTTCTTTTTTAATTTTAATTCATTTTCAGCTGCTTTAGTAGCTTCAACAGCTAATCCTTTAGGTATTAAATAATTTTTTGCATATCCATCACTAACATTTACTATATCTCCTTGTTTACCATGTTTCTTAACATCTTCTAATAAAATAACTCTCATTTTTAATCTCCTTCCTCTAAATAGTCATCTATAGTATACTTTAATTCTTGCAAAACATCTTCTAGAGAGCTTTCTTTAAGCTGCGCTCCTGCGACAGTTAAGTGCCCTCCGCCTCCTAGTTTTTCCATGATAATTTGAACATTAATATCTCCTAAAGAACGTGCACTAATAATTATTTCATTTCCTAGCTCACACATCACAAAGGATGCTTTAATTCCAGATATGCTTAATAACTCATCCGCAGCTTGTGCCGCTATAACAGCTATATTATCAACATTAGAAGGTGCCACAGAAATAGCAATATTCGACTTATAAATTTCTGCATTTCTCACTGCTTCTGCTTTTGCCTTATAAGCTTCCATATCATTTTGAAATAACATTCTTACTCTTGTGCTGTCAGCACCATTTCTCTTTAAAAAAGCTGCCGCTTCAAAAGTTCTCACACCTGTTTTAAATACAAAATTCTTTGTATCAATAGTAATTCCTGCTAGAAGGATATCTGCTTCTATAGGCGTTAATTTTACTTTATCAACGATATATTGCAATATCTCTGTAATCATTTCACAAGTTGAAGAAATAAAAGGCTCTAAGTAAGTTAACACTGCATTTTCAATAAATTCTTCACTTCTTCTGTGATGATCAAATACTACTATTTTCTTACTTAGTTCTAAAAGCTCAGGACATTCAGTATAGCTAGGTCTATGGACATCTACCACAACTAAAAGGCTTGTGTCTTTTACACTTGCTAATGCTTCAATACTGTTAAGAAATAATTTATCATCATATTCTTCAGATTCTATTAGTTTATCATAAGCCCCTTTAATTGCAAAATTGGTTTCATTTAAAACAATATGAGCCTTCTTACCTAACAACTGAGCACATCTATATACACCTATTGCTGAACCAAGGCAGTCTACGTCTGGATTTTTATGACCCATAATAATAATTTCATCTGTTTCTTCCATAAGTTCTCTAAAGGCATAAGCTTTCATTCTTGCTTTTACCCGTGTGCTTTTTTCTACTTCCTTAGTTTTTCCGCCATAAAAATAATACTTATCTTCGTTCTTAATAACTGCCTGATCCCCTCCCCTGCCTAAAGCTAAATCAATAGCTGCTTTTGCATATTCCATTGATTGAGGAAGGTTTTTTCCATTAACTCCTACTCCAATACTTAAAGTAACAGGTAATTCATTGCCTATATTTATTTCTCTTATTTCATCTAATATTTCAAATTTCTTTTTCTTAAACAAATCTAAGTGTTTACTATAAAATAGCACAAAGTATTGATCTCTATCTATCTTTTTAACAATTCCTTTTACTTCATCTACCCAAACATTTATTTTTCTATCAATTAAGGCAAGTAATAAAGGTTTTCTTACATCCTCGATACTTTGCATTACTTCTTCATAATTATCAATTAGTATTATTCCTACAGATATCTTTTGTTTTAAGCTTTCTTCCCTTAATAAATAATTTTCTGTGTCATCTACAAAATAAATACCATAGAGATTATTATTAAACTCTTCTTTTTGGTTTATTTTATAGATGGTCACTTTATAATTTTTATCTTCAAATTTAATATCTTTTGAAGTATCTTGACTACTTTCTGGAAATATCTCAAAATTTATATCAGGAAATATATCACTAATATTTTTATTAACAATAGTTTTTTCCTTAATAATAGCCTCAAATTTTGAATTATACCACTGTATCCATCCATGGATATCTACCATAGCAAAAGGAATAGGAAAGTGAGATAAAGAATTTTTATAAATTTCAGCTATTCCTTTATTAGGTATTGCTACTTCTTTTATCTCTTCTTTTTTGCCATAACGATAGAATAGTATACTAATTAAAATACAAATAGCTGTAGATACAAGTCCAAATACATAATTTAATAAAAGTAATACTACTGCAAACAAATATAAAATAACAATATAAAATTGAGGCAGTAAAAAGACTCTTTTAAAAAACGAACCATTACTGCTATTATCCATGACTTGCCTCCAAAAATTTCTTTACTAATATTTTTATAGATAACCTTATAATTTATATCTTATTACAAAACTATAAAAAACGTTCTTTATTTCTAAAGTTAAATATTGTCTCAAAAATGCCTAACATTATAATTAAAGATATAAATAAAAAAGGAGACAATATTAAATTTATAATTGTTAAAATAATCAATGCTAATTTAAAGTTATATCTTGAATCTGAGTTTTTTATAATATGAATAGCAAATAGTAATCCTATTAAAAACATTAAAAACAAAAATATTACTAAAATATTATCAATAGATATAATTAATTCAGGACTAAGTTTACTTGTTATAGTTGTCCTAATAATTAGCATTAGTCCAACCAATACTATAGTCAATGGTCTAACTGCTATATTAAATAATTGTTTTAGACTGGGGGCCTCCCAAGTCAAATTATCTAATACCAACTTTGAAACTAATACTTGAATAAATGATGAAAAGAAAGCAAAAACAAATACAAACACAGGGAATAAGTATTGAATCAAGTAATAATAATACTTTATAACTAATCTATAGATAGCATGTAACTTTGTAATATCTTCATTACTATAATCTCTCATTTTAAATAAGGCATTTCTAACACTCTTTACACCTTCTTTATCAATTCTTATCTCATCAAAGACTTTGATTAATTGATTAAGAGATATTTCTTCAAAAGAATTCATTATGGAATAAAAACTTTCCATCAAATTTACATTATAAATATAATCCCATATTATAATTATTCCAATCCAAATTAAAAAATATATAATAGATAATTGTATAAGGTTTTTGGAAAGATTAATTTTTTTGTTAAAAAATAATCCACTTATTAAAGAAGGAATAAAAACTAACAAAACAATCATTAAAGCAGATTTCCCCTTATCAGAGAAAATCAATATAGCCACTATAATTAAAGCTAATAATAAAGAATATGATTCTACTCCTTTTTTATAAATATATATTATATATGGAACTCCTAGAATAAATGAAAAAACATAAATAAGCGGAAAAACATTACCCATTAATCCAATAGCAATATAAAATAATCCCATGGCAAATAACCATAGAATTTCTTTTATATTTAATTTCATTATTACGACCTCCTACTATCTTGAGTCCCTTCAAGATGGCGCATTAAAGCTGTCAAATCCGCAAACCACTCTTGTTCATCAGTATTTTCTAATATCCCTAGTTTTAACTTATTATAAATCTTCATATCCAATGTATTATATGAGATACCTAGCTTTTTTGAAAGTAAATATGTAAGAATAATTATATTAGCTAATAAATCTCCTCTTTCTTCATGAGAATTTTCATCAGATTCAACCATCTCAGAAAAAAGATTAGCAACATCACATAGCAATTGACTTTTTAATTTCTCTACTATTTTTAATGAACGCGTAATGTCGAATTCCTTATCCCGGATTCCCATAATAACCTCCATCCTTCTTTTAAAAAACCGTCCTAATATTATAACATTCTTTTTTATAGCTGAAAAGTCTAGTCAATAATCTCATAAGAGCCTAAAGACTTATAAAAAGAAGTTTTCCTTCGTATCATCATAAGAGCATCTCTTAAATCATCTTCCTCTTCATGACCTTCTAAATCAATGAAAAATACATAACCACCTGGGTCATTTTTTGATGGCCTTGATAAAATTCTTGTCATATTAATATCCCATAGGGCAAAAATATTTAATATTTTGTATAGCTCTCCAGGTTTATTTTCTGTAGAAAAAACAATGCTTGTCTTACATTTCTTAGCCCTTTTACCAACTTCTTTTCCTATAACAACAAACCTTGTTTTATTATTTTCTTGATCTTGAATATTATAATCTAATATAGAAAGCCCATAATACTGTGCAGCTAAACTTGTCCCTATTGCAAGCTTAGCTTCTTTATTTTTTGAAACTATTCTTACCGCTTCTGCAGTCGAATCCGTAAATACAATATTTGCCTGATATAAATTTTTATGTAAATATCCCCTGCATTGAGCAATAGCTTGAGCATGAGAAAGAACTTCTTTTACTTCTTCTAATGAAAAATCTTTATATCCTATTAAGCAATGCTTTATAGGAATCATTATTTCAGCTTGAATTTTTAAGTCTGTCTCAAAAATTAGCATATCAATAGTTATATTGACTGCTCCTTCAATAGAATTTTCTATAGGAACAACTCCATTTAATACTTCTCCTTTATTAACAGCATGTATCAAATCCTGAATAGTAGAAAAAGGAATAAAGTTATATTTGTCTTTATCTTTAAAATAAGAAAATGCTACTTGTTCAGAAAATGTCCCATTAGGACCTAAATATCCAATAGAATTCATACTTGCTCCCACTTCCTAATATAATTTAAAATATATCTTAATAATATATTTTATTCTATCATATAGGTTTTTTTTAATCTATGGTATTTATTTTTTATTTATGGTATACTATCAACAAATATTTTAATAAAGGGGGGTTACTGGAAAATGGATTTTGGATTCGTCCATAGCCTGGACAAATCAAGAAATCAATGGAATATTTCCATCCAAGGAGAAATCGATATTTATAATTCATCCCAATTAAAAGATAAGCTATACGAATTGCTCGATCAAGAAAAAGTAGATTTATACATTGATTGCGAAGGCCTTGAATATATCGATAGTACTGGTTTGGGTTCTTTAGTATCTGTTCTTAAAAAAGTAAAACAGTTTGATGGAAATATCCATTTGTCTAACCTAAAACCCAACATAGCAAAAATTTTTAAAATTACTGATTTAAATAAAGTATTTTTGATAGAAGGTGCAGTGTATGAATAAGTCCCCATATTCTGTAATTGATGAAGATATTATTGAACTTGGATTACCAATTAATCGGGCTTACGTTTCAACTGCCAGATTAACTGCTTCATCTATTGCTAACCGCATGGGCTTTGACATTGAAGCTATTGAGGATATTAAAGCTGCTGTTTCAGAAGCATGTACATACCTAATAAAAATGCACCAACTTGATAATAGTATTCAAAACATGTTTAATATCCAATTCATCATTAAAAGCAACTCCCTTGACATTATGTTAACTGCAGAAAAAGTCAAATATGATAATATTTATGAAGAAGATGGACTGGGAATACTTATGATAGAAGCATTAATGGATTACATAACTTTATCTAGTAAAGATGATCCAAACATAAATATAGTCATGTCTAAAATACTTAAATAATATTATTTATAGTAAAAAAGTAGCATCCAACTGCTACTTTTTTACTATAAAAATAAAATTATTTTTTAAAGGAATTTTACACCAAAATATAGAATTATTATATTACTACAAATTTTCTTTAAAAACCTTTGTAGTAAATAATAATGAAGGTGATTAAATGAAAAAGCATTCTTTTAAAAGAACTTTTCCCAGTCAAGTTAATCTCGTAAAACCTGTACTTAATGAAATATTGGAATTTTTAACTCATTCTTTTCCCTTTATTAGTTCAGAAGATTATTTTGATTGTAAATTAATCTATGCTGAATTACTTGTTAATGCCGTAATTCATGGCAATAATAATAATGAAAACAAAAATGTTTCAGTAAGTATTAATATAATAAATGATCACTGTTTTTCTTCAATTATTGAAGATGAGGGCTGTGGTTTTAATTATGAAGACTTAATTAACAAAATCTCAAGCAAAGATGCCCTTTATTTAGAACGGGGCAGGGGAATACAAATAGTAAAATCTTTAACCAATGAACTACATTACAATCTATATAAGAAGCAAATTCAATTCACAAAGAGGATGAAAAAATGGATAAAATACTAGTAGTAGATGATATAGAAGAAAATATAGAATTAATAAAACTTTTTCTTACTAATTCAAATTATGAAGTAATTACTACTAATAACGGAAAAACTGCTATCGAAATGGCTCAGACTCTTTCCCCTGACTTAATCATCTTAGACGTTATGTTGCCCGATATAGATGGCTATGAAGTTTGTAGAAGATTAAAAAGCGATAATAACACAGAATATATCTCTATTTTAATAGTAACTGTACACCGTTCCATAGATAACAGAATTAAAGCCTTAGAGGCAGGTGCTGACGATTTTATTACTAAACCCTTTGATCATATTACTCTTCTTTCAAAAATTAAATCCCTCCTTAGAATTAAACATTTAAGCGACCAATTAAAACAAAAATACGCAGAACTCCAAGAAAAAAATAAGCAAATTGAACAGCAATTAGAAATGGCAAAGCAAATTCAACATTCATTGATTCAAGAGGCTAACTTTTCTGTAAACGATGTGAAATTTACAAGTAAGTATATGCCTGCCCAAGATGTAGGTGGGGATTTATATGACATTATAAAGCTAGATGATAACTCCGTAGGAGTATTCATAGCTGATGTTTCAGGACATGGGATCTCGTCTGCTCTACTTACTTCTATGCTTAAAATGTTATTTAGAAATTTGCTTCCTTATAATTACGAGCCTAATAAACTATTAGAACAAATGAATCGAGAATTTAGTAATATTTTTGCTAATAAAGTAAGCGATGTTTATGCTGCTGCTTTCTATGCCAAAATTGATACTAAAGCTAAAAAAATATATTATTCTAATGCGGGTCATTCACTACCCTTATTTGTTAAAAACTCTAGCCATACCGCTGATGAGTTAGAAATAAATGGTCTTCCCATTGGTCTTATGGAAGATGCTGTTTATGATTTAAAATCTAATGTATTTGAAAATGGAGACTTGATTTTATTCTATACTGATGGATTATGTGATTGTATTTACAAAAATAATCCTGAAGAATTTATTGAAGAACTTAAAAAACTAATTCTTAAGTTTAAAAATCATCACCCTGAAGAAATAATTGAATTGATTTTGGATAAATTTTACAATCTTAATGATGCACCAAAATGTTCAATAGATGATTTAAGTGTAATTATTTGCAAAATATAAAAAAGATGCTAAAGCATCTTTTTTATATTTTTTATCTTCTTAAACAATTTTCCAAACCAAGCAAAATAGGCAAATCTGTTGAAAGCATTATATATTGTTGTCCTCTTTTTGTACAAAAGGATTGTAGTTGATTTTTGAAGTTTTCTAAGGCTTTTTTATAATTATTAATTTTTTCTTGTGTTAATTCAATGTCTTTTGCTTTTCCACTTTCAGAATCTACTAACCTAAAATTTCCCCTAATAGTTGGATTGATTTCTTCAGGAGATAAAACATGAATTAATACAATTTGCTGCCTCTTATACTGTAGCAGTTTAATTGCTTCTTCATATCCGTCTTCTGAAAAAAAATCAGAAATAATAAAAGAAATTCCCTTTGCCATGGGCGTATGTTTCATTTTATCAATAGAATTAACTAACCTTGATTCTTTATTTACAGGCAGTTCATCTAAAAACTCTACTAAATCAGGAAACAAATTTTTAGTTTGGATATTCTTTTTTTCTTGTGTAATAGTGTCGCTAAATCCAAATAAATTAACAACATCCATATTTCTTAGAGCAATATACGATATAGAAGCAGCTAATTGTTTGCTATAAAACAATTTTTCAGGCTCCCCTGCTTTCATTGAAGCACTAGAATCTAAAAAAATATTAACAGCACCCTGCTTTTCTTCCATAAAAAGTTTTATAAATAATTTATCAAAACGACCATAACTGTTCCAGTCAATTCTTCTAATGTCATCTCCTAAAACATAGGGACGAAAATCTGAAAATTCAAGAGACATCCCCTTTGCCTTAGATTTTCTCGCACCACTATAGCCATTCATTAGAAGAGAATCCATATGTATTGAAAAAGATTCTAATTTACCTATAAAATCCTTTGTTAGAGCCTCTGCTAATTTAGGCATAATTATTTACCATCCTTTAATACTTCCAAAATCAAATCATCTGCAGTAATCTTATCAGCTAGGGCTTCAAAGTTTAAGAAAATCCTATGTCTTAATGTTGGTAAGGCAACTTCCTTTATATCATCAAAAGATACATTGTATCTTCCTTGAATTAAAGCATTTATTTTAGCAGCTGTAATAATAGCCTGAGCTCCCCTAGGACTTGGACCATAATGAATGTATTTTTTAGTTGCTTCAGGAGCATCCTCAGATTCAGGATGAAGTTTAAGTATTATATTCATAGCATAGTCATATACTGCACTAGCTACGGGAACTTCCTTTGCAATTTCACTCATTTCAATTAAAGTTTCCCTATTACAAACTTTCTTAGCTTCAGGAGCCGTTTTTCCAGTAGTTAATTTTACTATTTCAGCAAGCTCTTCATGACTAGGAAACTTAACGTCAAGCTTAAACATAAATCTATCCATTTGAGCTTCAGGTAAAGGATAAGTCCCCTCCATTTCCAAAGGATTTTGAGTTGCAAGAACAAAAAAGGGACTTGGAAGCTCGTAAGTATTATTGCCTACTGTAACGGTTTTCTCCTGCATGGCTTCTAACATCGCACTCTGGGTTTTTGGAGTTGCACGGTTTATTTCGTCCGCTAAAACAATATTAGAAAACACAGGGCCTGGTTGAAATTGAAATTCATTAGTTCCATCAGGCTTTTTTACAATTATATTAGTACCTACAACATCGGCAGGCATTAAATCTGGTGTAAATTGAATTCTTGAAAACTCTAAATCCATAACCTTCCCAATAGTCTTTACCAATTGAGTCTTACCTAATCCAGGAAGACCTTCTAAAAGCACATTGCCGCCGGCAACCATTGCCATCAATACACTAGTTATAATATCTTTCTGTCCTATTATTACTTCAGATATGGCCTTTTCTATCTCTGTAAATCTTGTTGAAAACTCTTTAATGTTTTTCTCATTAATCTCCATAATTAACCACCATTACCTCTATTTTTTTAATAACATTGTATCGAAGTAAAAAAGCTTAGTCAATCAAAAATAAGTTAACTCTTTCTTAATTTTTATTAAAAAAAGAGAGCTTCCAAAGTGCTTTGAAATACTCTCCTTTATTTATTAATTATCTGAAGATAATTAGAATTGTATTTTCTAACTTCTAATTTATTAGTCTTGTGTAAAAGGTAAAAGTGCTATATGTCTTGCTCTTTTAATTGCAACTGTCAATGCACGTTGGTGCTTTGCACAATTACCTGTAATTCTTCTAGGAAGGATTTTCCCTCTTTCAGAAATATATTTTTTCATTTTATTGATATCTTTATAATCAATAATATTTTCTTTATCTATACAAAAGTTACATACTTTTTTTCTTTTACGAATACGTCTTTTTTGTACTGCCACCTCAAACCCTCCTTTAATAGTTATAGTATCTAAAATGGTAAGTCTTCGTCATCTAAATTTTCATCAATAGGATAAAAACCTTCTGGTTCGCCGCTAAAAGGGGTTGAGTTATTTTGCTGAGCATCAAACTGACCACTACGAGACTCAAAAGAAGCTTTGCTTTCTGCAAAATGCTGTTCTTCCGCAACCACTTCAGTTATCCAATGACGTTTGCCTTGATCATCATCCCATGATCTTACTTGTAAACGTCCTACAACTGCTACCATTTGCCCTTTTCTAAAATACTTCTCAGCAAATTCGCCTCTTTTACCAAAAGAAACGATATTTATAAAATCAGCATCCGGTTCGCCTTCTCTTTTAAAAGACCGGTTTACTGCCAAAGTGTATCTAGTCACCGCAACAGGTTCATTACTTTGAGAGTATCTTGTTTCAGGGTCTCTGGTTAATCTACCCATCAAAATAACTTTATTCATACTTTATTCCCCTTTTCTTTTGGAATATATAATTTCTTACTTCCAATTATAACCATGCGAAAAATAATTAAACATATATCCTTAATTATTTTTGGAAATAAATTAGTCTTCTTTAGCAATAATTAAGTATCTAATTACAGAATCCATAATACGAATACGACTTTCGATTTCTACAGGAGCACTTGAATCAGCTGTAAAATCAATAAAATAATAATATCCTTCGTTTATTTTATCAATTTCATAAGCTAATTTCCTTTTACCCCAATCATCAACATTGTCTACGGTTCCGCCAAATCTTGTGATATACTTTTGTACTTTTTCTAATTGAGCAGCTTTTGCTTCCTCATCAAGATTAGGCATAAACACCACTGCTAATTCGTATTTTTTCATACTAGCACCTCCTTTTGGACTTTGGCCCTACTTAATAATAGAGCAAGGATAATTACACTTACAGCCTAATATTATAACACACATAAGGTCATGATACAAGCTATTTAATTAGCAATTATTCATCATTTTGACTAGTTTCTAATACTTTTTTTACTCTTTTTTCAAACTTTGCACGTGGAAGCATAACCAAATGCTTGCATCCTAAGCAACGAATTCTAAAATCTATTCCTACCCTAAGAATCTCCCACTTATTTTCACCACAAGGATGAGGTTTTTTCATTTCAACAATATCACCGATATTAAATTTCATTTCATCATCCCTTTCATAATAAACTATATACTATTTTAAATTTAAATGAATAATATATTATATAGAGTATTATATATGTAAAGAATTATTGTATTTAAAATATGAGTCCATCGTAAAATATCAGATCAGCATTTTTAAAAAATTCTATATCGAAGCATATAGGGGGAGCTTGTTAATGAACTGGAAACTCTTTTTTTCAGCTTTTATAACTTTATTTATTGCTGAATTAGGAGACAAAACACAGTTAGCAGTATTTTGTATGAGTGCAGATAAAAATCAACCTATTCCAATATTTCTAGGAGCCTCATTAGCTTTAGTCTTGGTTACATTTTTAGGTGTATTTTTTGGAGAATATATATCAAAATTCATCCCCGAATATATTATAAAAATCATAGCTGGCTGTTTATTTATTGCCATCGGGATATTTGTACTAAGAGAAAGCATTATAAATATAATAAAATAACTTTTGATCATTATACATTATACTCTATAAAGTAAAAAACTCCAAATATATAACATCAAATAGTTATATTTTTGGAGTTTTTTTAAGGCGCCAATCGGATTTGAACCGATGAATAAAGGTTTTGCAGACCTCTGCCTTACCACTTGGCTATGGCGCCATCTATATATAAAATCTGGCAGCCACCTACTCTCCCTTGCAGTCTCCCACAAAGTACCATCGGCCGTCTATGTCTTAACCAACATGTTCGGGATGGGTATGGGTGTTTCCCATAGACGCATCGCCACCAGATATTATTTTGCATGACCCATAGGGGACTCGAACCCCTGTTACCGCCGTGAAAGGGCGGTGTCTTAACCGCTTGACCAATGGGCCATAATGGATGTTAGATGTTAGGAAAACCAAATCTACATCTACTTATTTATTATTTTAAAAGTTGGCTCCCCGAGTAGGATTCGAACCTACGACCCTCCGGTTAACAGCCGGATGCTCTACCGCTGAGCTATCGAGGATCATTAATCTTCTTTGCTTC
>JAAYRK010000015.1 GCA_012518815.1 Candidatus Epulonipiscium sp.
GATTCTCTCATATCATCCGTATTTTGTTTAAATGTTACACCTAATATTGCCAATGTTTTATTGTTTAAATCCCCTATAGCATCTTTCACTTTTTTAACCATCAAAAGCTTTTGTCTTTCATTTGCTTCTATAGTTGCTTCAATCAATGTTATAGGAGAATTATGTTCTTTGGCCATTCTTGCTAGTGCCCTTGTATCTTTTGGAAAACAACTGCCTCCATAGCCTGGGCCTGGATGAAGAAATTTTGGTCCTATACGGCCGTCTCTTCCCATAGCCTTTGCAACTTCTTGTACGTTTGCTCCAACCTTTTCACAAAAGTTTGCAATCTCATTAATAAAAGTTACTTTCATTGCTAAAAAGCCATTGGAAGCATACTTGATCATTTCCGCTGTTTCTATATTCGTAATAATAAAAGGCGTCTCATTCAAATAGAGTACACGGTAAACGTCTTTCATAATTTCTATTGCTTTTTCTGATTCTCCACCAATCACTACTCTGTCGGGATGAGTAAAATCATAAATAGCTGAACCTTCTCTTAAAAATTCTGGATTAGATACCACATCAAAATCTATTTGTGCATTTCTGCTTTCCAATACCTTTTTTACTATATTTTTTACTTTTTGACCAGTTCCAATGGGTACTGTAGATTTATCTACTATTACCTTATATTCATTCATATAACTTGCTATATCTTCTGCTGCCTTTAATACATAAGTTAGGTCTGCACTACCATCCTCAGCAGGTGGGGTCCCCACTGCAATAAAGATTACATCACTTTCACTAACTACTTGTTCAATATCCGTAGTAAAACTTAATCTCTTATAATATGTATTTCTTTCTACCAATTGTTCAAGGCCTGGTTCGTAAATTGGAATTTTACCTTCTTTTAGCTGATTTATTTTATCTTCATCAATATCTACACACATAACCTTCATACCAAAGTCTGCAAGACAAGCTCCTGTTACAAGGCCTACATAACCTGAACCAATTATCCCTATTCTATTCATACTTATCACCTGCTTAAAATGTATGTACTATTATTAATTTCGTCAAAAAGTACTAAAAACCTTAGTACAATTATCAGTAAGCACAATATCAATAAAAAAACAGTATTCTAAAAATACTGTTTTTATTAAGTTCTATTTTTTACTAAATTAAATTTTCTTTTAGAATAAGATTTCTAATTTCTTCTTTAGTTAAAGCTTTTACTTTTGATGAATCTGTTGAATATTCATTTATGCCTTTATCATTTAACTCTACTTTTGAAATAGGATATATTCTAAACATTTCTTCTAGCTCTTCTGCTCTTTCCCCTTCTTCTTTTGTCATTAGTTCTTCATATATCTTTTCTCCTGGCCGTAGGCCTATATTTTCAATTTTTATTTCTTCTTTTGGCAAATCATACTTTTTGCAAGTTTCTTCGATAACTACTTCAGCCAAATCTTTTAAATTTACTACAGGCATTTTTAATACAAAAACATCGCCACCTACAGCATATTCAGAAGCCTTTAATACCAAGTTTACAGCTTCAGTTATGCTCATCATAAAACGAGACATGTTAGGATTAGTTACCGTTATTTTTTTATTTTCAATTATTTGCTTCTTAAATAAAGGAATAACTGAACCTCTAGAACCCATTACATTTCCAAATCGTACTACAGCAAAGATTGGTCTTTCTCCACCTTTGTAATAGTCTGCTGAAGACATAAGGCGTTCTGCTAAAAGCTTTGTAGCTCCCATGGTATTAGTTGGATTTATTGCCTTGTCACTACTTGTATATATAACTCTATCTACTCTGTGATGTATAGCAGATTCTATAACATTTTGAGTCCCTATTACATTGGTTTTTACAGCTTCAAAAGGATTATATTCGCAAGAAGGCACATGTTTTAATGCAGCCAAATGAAAGACCATGTCTATACCTTCCATAGCTCTTCTGACTCTTTCCTTATCTCTTATATCTCCTAATAAAAATCTTATATTATCAAGCCTTCCTAGCTCTTGTTCCATTTTAAATTGTTTGTATTCATCTCTGCTAAAAACACGGACAACCTTTGGATTTCGTTTAATCAATTCTTTTACTAAACCTTGTCCAATGGTTCCAGTTCCCCCAATAACTAATATTTTTTTCCCCTGAAACATATATTCACCTGCTTTTCTCTGTTTATCTTTTTAACTAGGAAGTTCTGTTTTTGAACTTTCTATTTTTATAGTCATTAAAATATCTTTTAATTAATATACTGAATTGATGAAGTAAATATTTTTACTTCTTCCTTTAATCTTCTCTTTCTTAATCTTTTGTCAAAGGAATTTGAATAATTAATATAATTATCAATGAAATTTTGAAGGGTCATATGTTTACAACCTTCAATAAATGCCCCGCCTTCTGTGGCATTTATAAATTCAATATGAGGATTATCTTTAATTTTATTTTCTATCCAATGTTTAAAACTTAAAAGACCTAAGCTTGTATCCAAAAATTCTCCGTTTTGGCCTTTTACTTTTCTTCTGCTTACATCTATGTTAACTATACTTCCATAAGCATGACTTTGGCCCTTTGTAAATGCTAAGTCTTGACCTACAAACACAATAGGATTTCCTCCAAGACGGATGGATAAATCCATAACACAAGTGGCTACAGAACCACCTAAATCCATAATGTGATTTGCATTTTTAATATGTTCTTTCTTATCTGATGCAATATATTTAGGTCCCATATATTTTGCTATGGTATCAGCGGCGGCGCCATCATGAAATACTAAAGGTATATTTAAGTCCTCATATCCACTAATTTGTGAATAGGTAGGCTCATATTGTGGATCAATAATACAAAACATATCTGGTTCAATATCTTCTAAAAGAAGAGTCTTTAATACTCTTCCAACTGCAAAAATGAATGCTCTTCCCTCTAAATGCTTTAATAGATTCATGTTTTTTTCTAAAGAAGGCCCCGCCGATACTATAATAAAAGGAAGTCCTTTATAGTTACCATACAATTCCCCCACATTAGGACAATTTAGTCTTAAATTTTTTTCATAGTTTCGTGTAACTCTTTCTTTCCATTCATCTGGCTCAGTTTTTTTAATATCCCAGTCTTCCAAAATAAAACGGATATTGTCACCTTTTTGGGGAATAGTTTTTAAAGAAGCTGGATAAATAATCAAGTTTTCATGCTCTTTTAATAACTGGGATAGTCTTAAGGCTAACTCTTTGGGATCATCTGATATAATAAGATGGATTCTTGGATGGGATAATATTTTAGTTAAGTCTCTAGCTTCTAAAGCTGACTTAAATACATCTAAATTCATTTCAAATATATATAATTCCTGGTCTTCTAATAACAATTCAAGGATAGCTTCTATATGGTATCCAAAAGCAAAGCCATAAAGCAAAACAACTTTATTATTCTCCCATTTAGCCTTTGCAAATTTTTCTGCTTCTCTTACAGGATTATATTTACTATGAAGAAAGAAATCTATATATTTTTGTCGGGTATAATCATAGCTTACAATCTTTAAACTGTAGTCTTTTGAGGGAGTTAACACTTTTATATACTTTTCTTTATCAGTATTATGTAAGCTAATCTTGCTGTACAAAGAAAAATCCTTTGTTTTTAATAAATTCATGTTGTTTTCATAATGACTCATGATGGCTCTCCTGAATTTAAAAATAGTTTTTGATTCCATTCTTCCACTTTTGGAAGTACTTCATATTCAAGCACATCTGCCATTAATACATAATCAATATTTTCTAATGCCTCAGCCATCTCATTAAAAGGGTCATTTATTTCAGATATGTCGATAGGGTCTCTTTGCACATCTAAAGTAACAGTAATGGCTTCCATAGTCCACTTTAAGCCATCAATTATTTGAACAACTAAATCAAGGGCCTTACCTTCCATACCTTCATGAAATGCATCCACTGCCTCATTTATTCCTTCTATTAACCTGCCAGTGTATTCTACTGCCATATTAATTAGTTCCATCTTTTCCTTTCTTTTATCCATCTTAGTTCCTCCTGTTTTTAAGATTTAAAATGAATAACACATTTAAATACCTTTATTGTTTCTCTTTGTTTTTTCATATTGATTTTAATCAATCTATCAATACTTTTAATTGTATTCTCAATTTGTGTATATATTTCTTTACTTCTATTTATTATCCGATGGGTTTTTTCTTGATCTGTTTCATTTATCCTTTCAATAAATTCTTTATTTGAATTAACATCTTCAAAAATCCGCATTAAAATATCTTTTACTCCAGGATTATGTTTTATTATTTCATAGATTTGTCCTTCAAAAATATGAAGTTTTTGAATAGATTCCTCAGTTATATTTCCTTCATCAAAAGAATTATTTATCTTTTCTAAGTGACTTAAGGCCTTTTTAACAATTATAGAAACTTTATCTAAACTAACTTTTAAATTTCTCAATAACAATTTATATTCTTCTTCTTTATATTCTTTTTTATTGTTTTTTATTATCTCTTTTAATTCTTTGTCTAAATCATAGGCTTTTTTACAGTAATTTTCTATGCATTCTTTTAACGTTAATACCTTTGTACCATTTATTTTTGCCCCACCCTCAGTAGCATCAATAAAAAGTTTATCAAAAGAATGATGTATAAACTTTTCCATCCACATCAAAAAAGTATACCAAACGCTATTTGTCCATACCTTGCCACCCTTTATTCCTTCTACTTCAAACTTTTCATCTTCGTAATTTTCTTCTTCATCTTTACAGCTATGGGCATGATACTTACCATCAGTATAAGCAAGGTCTTGTCCCACAAATACAATAGGGTTACAGCCTAAATAAGCTGCTATTGCTGCAGAAGCATTAGCTACAGAAGCACCTAAAGGTAAAATGTCCATATCCTTTTTTGTAAAATAATTAATAAGTTCCATATATTCACTGTTGGAAATATAAAATTGATTTCCTTGATGTTCTTGTATAACCATATCATTTGAAACTATTGTGCTTATAAGAGCTATATTATGATTTGCATGTTCTTGCAAAACATTATAAGCCTCTATTCCTGGATCCATTGATACAACAAAATTAGGTGTAATATTATTTTTTATTAAAGCCCCTAAGGTTCTACCACCAGAAAAAATTATTCCTTTATCTTTTACATTTCTTAATTCCTTAATATTTTTATCTAACGAGGGCCCTGCCGACACTATAAAAGCAGGTACATTCTTAAAACTTCCCTTTAAATCATTAATAGAATAATTCATCAAAATACTTGATAAATTGTTAAAAAAGTTTTCATTATATTTATCCCAAAAATGTTTTCTAGTATTTTTTGAAATCGTAAAAAGTGAAATATAATTATTGATTTCTTCAACAACAATATTTAAGAATTCAGGATATAGCCTGTCATATTGCGAGAAACATAAAAATTGGATATTATCTGCATTTGAGATATCAATAAATTCTCCTAAGACAATATTAAATGCCTTTCTATCTGTTCCAGTAAAAAAACAAGTCTTGTCTCTATTAAGTATCTTTGTCCAATCAAGTATAGAAAATGACTTACAAAAAATTTCTTCATCAGGCTCAATAATAATCAAGGGATTATCTTTATGTAAATATTTCATAAGCTCCATTATATGATAACCCAAGCCCATTCCATATATTATAAAGACTGTTTTAATATTATAGTCTTCAATTTTTTCAACAAATCTTTTTGCTTCTTTAATTGGCGAATATTTACTATGAAGATAAAGTTCCCTTGTTAAATATTTTAACTTAACTGTATAATTATCATCCTTTGTTTTTTCCAAAACTACATTAGAATTGTCCTTAGAATCTATTAAATTTTTGCCATATATTTTATTATATTGTCTGGCATTTTTTTCAAAAAGAGAAGAACTCATTATTAAGCTCCTTTATACTTAAGTTTTTAATTAAAGATATGATGGGTTCTCATTAGTTTATATCGACAAGAAGCTATATATTATTTATATCAAAAAAAGCCAAGGCATATACCTTGGCTTTATTAAATATTATTATCTTAATAATTGAAGAACACTTTGTGGATTTTGGTTAGCTTGTGCTAACATTGTTTGTGCTGCTTGGTTTAAGATATTAAGCTTGGAGAATTCCATAATCTCCTTAGCCATATCAACGTCACGGATTCTGGATTCAGAAGCTTGTAAGTTTTCAGCAGCAGTATCTAAGTTCTTAATTGTATGCTCTAAGCGGTTTTGGATTGCTCCAAGATTTGATCTTTCTTTTGATACTGTGTTAATTGCTTCGTTAATTGTTGAAATAGCTTTAGTAGCTTTATCAAAAGAATCAACAATAATATTATTCACTTTAAGATCTGAACTCTTCATGCTTCCAATGCTTAAGGAAACCATTTGATTGGAATTAGCACCTATTTGGAATTTTTTGCTAGTGTAAGTTCCATCTAAAAGTTTTTGAGTATTGAATTCTGTTGTGCTAGCAATACGATCGATTTCTGCAGCTAATTGTGCAATTTCAGCTTTGATATAACTTCTATCATTTGCTACATATGTATCGTTTGCTGCTTGCACAGCTAATTCTCTCATTCTTTGAAGGATTGCGTGAGTTTCATTTAAAGCACCTTCTGCAGTTTGAATAAGAGAAATACCGTCTTGAGCATTTCTTGAAGCTTGATTTAATCCTCTGATTTGAGCACGCA
>JAAYRK010000100.1 GCA_012518815.1 Candidatus Epulonipiscium sp.
AGTAATGCTAGATACTGTAGTTAATAAATGCCCCAAAAGGATAATATGCAGTAAAGATTTTAGAATTTCTTTAGAAAATATTGAAAGCTAGGCTTTTATTTATGGTAAGAAGCCCTTGTTAATAGACAAGGGCTTGTTTTTGTTATACAATAGGATGGGTTGAATTAGATAGAAAGAGTGACTGATATGGGATTTAAATTTTGTACTATTACTAGTGGAAGCAGTGGCAATTGTATTTATGTAGGAACTCCAAAGGTTAATATATTAGTGGATGCGGGGATTAGTGGTATTAAGGCACAAAGGGGCTTAGAAAAAATAGATGTTAATCCAGCTAGTATTGATGGAATTTTTATTACTCATGAGCATATTGATCATATTAAGGGAGTAGGGATTTTGACCAGACGTTTTGATATTCCCTTATTTGCTACGAAAAAAACTTGGGAAGCTATGGATGAGATGGAGAAAGTTTTGGGGAAGATATCTTCAAATAACCGAATAATTATTGAAAAAGATAAAGATTTTATCTTAGAAGATTTAGTTATACATCCATATGCTATACCCCATGATGCTTCCGACCCTGTAGGATATACATTTGTTCATAACAATAAAAAGATAAGCTTAGCTACTGATTTAGGACATGTTAATGATAAGATTAAGGATAATATTAGAGAATCAAGTCTTATTTTATTAGAATCTAATCACGATATTGATATGTTAATAAACGGCTCATACCCTTATTATCTTAAAAGAAGGATATTGGGGGATTATGGCCATTTGTGCAATGAAGCAGCAGGAAAAATCCTGGTAGAGGTATTTCATGACAAGCTCGAAACAGTAGTTTTGGGACATCTAAGCAAAGAAAATAATTACCCAAAGTTAGCATATAACAGTGTAAAAAGTACCCTTATAGATGCAGGAATAGAACTAGAAGGTAAGGTTGAACTGACTGTAGCAGGAAGAGATGAGTTATCTAAATTATTTAGACTCTAAGGGGCAAACTTTTATATGTATAAAAACTAACTATTTGTTTCATAATTAGTATGAGGGTGATATTACATATAAAAGAAAGGGGTGCCCTATGGCTAAAAAGAAAAAGATTGATAAGGCTAGCAAACCAGCTTCTTATGCCACTGAGGAATTTGCATCCGAATCTATTCCTCAGCAAGGCTCACAAAAAAGCAGAAAAAAGAGCGGTATAGAAAAAAAGAAATAATATTATATGCTTTAAGATAGCAGATAAAGAGGGTATTGGATAGGCTAATCCAAAATCCTCTTTTTGTTTTTGTAAAACTTTAAGAAGATTGTTAATTTGGCAATTTAATTAAAGATTTTTTTATTAATTATTTCCAAAAGAAAAATTAATAATTTTATAGACTAAGTTAATGGATTGTTGTATAATTTATGACGTTACTATTTTTTTGTAAAGAAGGTGCTTATTTGAGATTATCCAGTCATGTATTTGTGGCGGATTATGTAGCGAACATACTAGAAGAATTGGTTGGTGTTAGCTTTAACCGCAAATATTTGATTCTTGGTGCTAAAATGCCTGACATACAACCTCTTAGAAGGATGGAAATTCATTCCCCACAAATAATATTACCGCATTTTGAAAGAGAATATAATAGGATTGTTTTAGAAGAAAAGAAAATCAATCGGATTTCCTATATAATTGGATTACTGACTCATTATATTAGCGATGGATTTTGTTATTCCCATAATATTTATACAGTAGATATGAAAAAGCATATTCAATATGAATACTATTTAAATAGTGAAATAGCCAATATCGAACTTCTTGATAATATTAAAAAGAAAGCATTAAATTCCTTAGCTGATTTACAAAAGGGAATAAATAGTATTGGAGATTATATAAAAAATCAAAATAAAAAATATCTCGAATTAGTAAAAGAAAACAATTGGAGTAGTATTATCCGCATTGATTTGGAAAATGCAATAATTCATTCCATTGCACTCTTAGCACATTTTGTATTTGAGCTTCAACAAGTTAGAATTCCGGCTTTACTGACGGCATAAAGACTAGGTCGCCTAGAAGGCGACCTAGTCTTTTCTACATTTTATGACAAAATAGCCGTTTAATTATTGAATTACTTTAGTTTTTGTGATATTATAAAAATATAAAAATGTGCTATTTTTCGACATTGACAGACAAATATATTATAAAAATGGGTGATAGCATGAAACTTAATAATAAAAAGTTTATTTTGGTATTATCCCAAAGAGATATTAAGCATCCTTATAAAGGGGGAGCAGAAGTATACCTGCATAATGCCCTTAAGCAAATAAGCAAAAAGATTCCTATTGTCCATTTGAGTGCATATCATCCTAAACAAAATGTCAAGGAAGAAAGCATTGATAACATTTATTATATAAGAAGAGGAAAGTCACTTTTATCCCTAACTTGGGAAGCAATAATATTTTACTTTAAAAATCGTGACAATATTGTAGCAATAATAGATCATTCAAATACCCATCAGTTTTTTACTTTCATATGGGCAAGGAAAAAACGGGTATTTTTTATTCATCAACTTACTTTAAATATTTGGCCTTACTTTTTTGGAAAGATACTAGGCTTTTTCTTAAGAATTGCAGAAGAAATACTAATCTTTTTAAGCAGAGGTACTACAATTACGGTTTCTAATTCAACAAAGAAGGATTTATTAGAACGCCACTTTAAAGATGTCTATATCTGCCCTGAGGGAAATTATATAAGGTATGAGTCTTTACCTGATAATGAAAAAGAAGACTATTTTATATATGTTGGAAGACTAGTGCCTTATAAAAGGGTAGAAGATGCTATTTTAATGGCTCATCATCTAAAAAAGAAATTGTATATAGTGGGTAGGGGTAAGGACAAGTATGTTAACAAGTTGAAAAAACTAATAAAAGAACTTGGTTCTGATTGTGAAATAACAGGATTTTTAAGTGTAGAAGAAAAAGAAAAGCTTATAAAAAAAGCAAAGCTGCTTATTATGCCTTCAATTAGAGAAGGCTGGGGTTTAGTTATAACTGAAAGTGCTAATCTAGGAACTCCATCTTTAGTTTATCCTGTACACGGTGTGATTGAGGCAGTTAATTATGGTAAAGCAGGTTTTCTTGCTAAAGATACTTCTTGGCATTCTCTAGTTGATGCCTACAATAAGATAACAGATAAAGACTATGAAAAAATTAGAGTTGCAGCTTTTGAATACTCAAAGAAATTTACTTGGGATAAGACTGCAAAGGAGTTTGAAAAGATTATTAAAAAGATATTAGAAAAGGAAGGTTTTAAGCTTTAAGGTTGTAAGAAGTAATTAATATGTATGGGGGGTGAGGTCTTATGATGTTAAGTATAGTCATTCCTTGTTATAATGAAGAAAAAGTAATTGACAAGACCTTTTTGCTCCTTGTTAACATACTTATTTCTTATGGTTATAAGAGTGAAGACTTAGAATTCCTCTTTGTAATTGAAAAGTCAAAAGACAACACCCTCCAAAAAGCTTTAAAACTCCAAGAAGATTTTTCCTTTGTAAAAGTACTTGAAAATGATAATAAGTATGGAAAAGGATACTCTGTAAAAAGAGGAATCCTGGCTGCAAAAGGAGATTATATTCTTGTACTTGATGCTGATTTGCCTATTGATCTTGAAAAGTATTTAAAAATTATGTTCGAATTAATAAAAGGTCCTAATTCTGCAGCTGTTTATGCTACAGCAATATGGGATAAGATAGATTTTAAAAAACGAAACTTTATTAGGTCTATTACTAGCTTAGGCCTTTTGATACTTAGAAGATTAGTCTTAAATCAAGATATTTCTGATTCTCAATTAGGATGTAAATTATATAAAGCTAAAGCAGTTAAAAAGGTTATAAATGAGGTAAATATTAATGGCTTTCTTTATGAAATAGTGCTTACGGATTTATTGTTTAGAGAAGGCTATGATATTGAAGAATGTGCGGTAAGGATAGATATTTTTTCAGACAAAAGCAGTGTAAGGGTGGTAGATATTTTTAGTTCTTTATTTCAATTTTTTAATTATGCATTAAAGAAAAGAAAAAAAGTTTTTAATCCAGATAATGATTTAGATAGCAGGGATTCTTTAGAATCAAAAGTTTTTTCATTTAGGAAATTTACTGCTTCTAAAACATATAAATTTTTTAATCTGATTATTTTGTGTATTATATTGGGATTGTTTGCTCCTTTTTTACAAGACAGAGTTATGGCAGTTAGAGAATCCTATACCACAACTATTGTTGAAAAGCAAAACTCTACTTTTAAACAAGATACTGCAAAAAATGTCATTACCTATAGTGGTTCAAGCAGTAGTCATCCCAATAATCCGCCTCCAGGTCATGGCGGTATCCCCCCAGGCCATGGTGGTACTCCCCCAGGCCATGGTGGCACACCTCCCGGTCATGGGGGAACACCACCAGGCCATGGGGGAACGCCTCCAGGTCA
>JAAYRK010000101.1 GCA_012518815.1 Candidatus Epulonipiscium sp.
TGCAATCATAGTTTTAAATTCATCTGTGTATGTTTTTCTTTTAGACATTGTATGGACACTTCCTTCCTTAGTTATTAGTATATAGAAAACCTTATTTAGTGTCCATAGTTATATACTAACATCATATAAATAAATATTCAAACACTTTGTTTTAATATTTATTTATAAATCGAATAAAAACACTGAAAATATTTGTTTATTATAGATTTTGATTTATTTGCTTTTAAGTTATTATTTATCTACTTGTTAGGCTAGAGAAAACAATATTAAATAATTATTGAATACTATTAAATATTTTTCTAAATACACCTTCTATTTTTTCTTCTGAATGTTCTTGCTTAAACCTTTCAAAATCCTTTGTATAATCAGAAATATTATCTTTTTTATTAAGTAATTTATTTATAAAACTATCAGCATTATCTACCACCTTGCAAATATTGGGATGTCTTTTAGAATAGTATCGCATTACAGGAATATCACTACCATAAACTATTTTGCCGTTACTTAAAGCATCAATTAATGTCCCACTCATTCTGTATTGAAAACTGGATGGAAAAGGCATGTAAATTGATTGCGTATTATTTATGTAATTATCAAAAACCTCTTTTTCTAAATACCCTTTGACAATTTTTAAATAGCCATCATCAAATTCATGTATCTTAGACTTTAGGACAACTTTACAACCCATTTTTTTAAACACTTTTTCTTGCTTTTCTTTTTGAAGAATTTCAGATATTATTTCTTCATCATTACTATTACTTAAACCTACACAATCAAATTCTTTTTTCATAGTAGTATTTTCATCGATTATATTCATATGGTGTGGCATTACAAATATCTTCTTAGGGTTAATATCAAAATTATTAATTAAATAATCTTTAATAAACTCAGCAAAAACTATATGTGTTACTTTATTCATATATCTTCTAAAAAACCATGCTTTAATTTTATTATTTAGTTCATCTGTATTAAAGTGATGAAAAAGAATTATTTTATCATCCTTTTTGAAAAAATATCTGCCAATTACAAACATAATTGTCTCAAACGAAGATACTACTATGAAATCATAGTCAATCTTTTTGCTTTCAAAAGCTGAAACTAACATTATTTTTAAGGAACTTAGTCTATTACTTATTCTTCCTTGTTTGATCTTAATTGATTTTTTTCTATATTTTTAATATTTTGAGCAAAACTATTATATCTTCCTTTTTGGCTTACTATAATTACTTCCCCAATGTTTGAAAGTCTATTTATTAAATTTATATCTAAATTCAAATGTGCCTTTGGACATAAAAAATCTAAATAAAGTATTTTCATCAATATCTCTCTCCTGTTTTATTTATTAAACTCTATAAATAATTTAAGTAAAACTGGTGCAATAAGCATAATTTGAAATATTAATTGTTCTGTCCATTTAAAAACAAATATATTCATTTTTTTACTAACTCTAATGCTTCCAAGAATAAATAATGAAAAATACGAAATTGCAGTTGATATGGCAGCTCCATAAAATCCAAATCTTGGAATTAATAATGAATTAAATATTATAATAATAACTGCACTTATTATTGAAAATACCGACACTGCATAATTTTTTTTGTAATAATACATAAAATTAACATATAATGAATATTCGAAAAAATAACCGTATCCTAATAGCAATATTGGAATTACTTTTGTGGCTCCAAAATATGCTGTATTTCCAAAAATCCATACTAAAATATCCATTCCAAAAATAAAAGATAAATAAAAGAAGTAAAAAATGATTATGTTCTTTTTAAAATATCTTCTATAATTCTTTCCATCTCTTAATGCTTCAAACAAATTAGGCTGTAAAGATCTATTAAGAGCAATTGCGATGATATAAATAATCATAGCCAAGTTAGATGCAAAACTGTAAATACCAACTTCAGACAAACTAACCCCTGACAAAAAAAGTTTATTTACATGAGCAAGAATAGTAGTAGATAAAGTATACGGAATTAATGGAATTGAAAAAGATAACATATATCTGGCAGTGCGAATATTCCCTCTAGTGCCTTCCTTAAACATTAATCTTATGACTAATAATGCACCAATAATCATGCTGGAAATACAAACAGATATTAATCGCCAGAAAGCCAAATCTTCATGCATATTATAAACAAGAATAAGTCCCAAAACAGTAGAAATTATGCTTTTCAAAATACATGCTAAACCATATAATAAAGCATTCTTTTCTGAACGTATAACTTCTAAGCCTATTCCTTCTAGTCCATTAAAAACTGTTTCTACTAAAATGATGGCTAAGACCTTATTACCATATTTAAAAAATCCAAAAGATAAATTAAATATATAGATTAAAGAAGAAAAAACTAATGAACCAATTATCATTATCCATATCGAGGTGGCTAAATATCTTTTAGAGTTTTCATTATCTATATAATATTTCACAATAGCTTTTGATACATTAAAACCAAAAAAGACAACAAAAATACTACTATAAGTTAGATAAACATTAAACTCACCAAATTCTTCCGTAGACATTACATTTAAGAAAAAAGGCATTGAAATAAAAGCAATGGCTTTTATTAATATATCTGAACCAATATAGATAAACTCATTTCCAATTATATTTTTTAGTCTTATTATTATTTTTTTGCTGCTAATCATATCTTTTGATCACACGCTTTACTTTATTAATATTTCTTATACCAACTAATTTAATAATTAACTTTATTAGTATATTTTTAAAACTTGGTCTTCTTTGTAAATATTTAATTATTAAATCTTCAAAAGGTTTAGTTTTCATGTCTTTAAAAAAGGCTTCCCGGCTTGGATGATTATATTTGCGAGGAGATAACATTACATTTCCTTTTTTAGCTTCTTCAAGACTACGTTTTTCAAAATACATTTCACCCATACAATTATTAAATACAGCCTGTCCTTTTTTACTATTAATCAAAACCAAAGATATTCCCTGTTTTGTAGAATGATTAAAGGGTTCATATATACCAATTCCCCAAAAATCCCCTAATGTAATATCACTTTCCCTTGGAATTTTTGCATATGGACAATCATAACAGGTATTTCTTAGAAAAATATCATAAAGAAAGCCATTCATATAAGGATCTTTAAATACATTCCTTAATTCTTTTTGTTTACCATTATTATAAACATGGCTCATACCATATGGAGATACCCAGCTTCTTTTTTTAGTTCTCATTTCAATTTTTATCAATTTTGACCTTTCTTTTTCTTCCTTATAATCTATATATTTTTTGAAAACTCCTGGTGAAGGCACTCCATGACAGACAAAATCACAAGTCAATAAGTTTTCATAATCTTCATGACCTAAAAAGCCATATAGACCAGCTACTTGACAAGGGGTTCCACTAAATAAGACATACTGTCCTTTTTCTAAAAGACTTTTAACAGTTCTATAAATATCTCCTATATTGCTTTGAACATATTTTGAACCGTGTAGCAGATCTAAATCATCTAGAGAATTAACTTCTATGTGATTTACACACAATGCTTCATCATAAGCAGCACCAAAAACAGAACCACCTTTCTCAAGAATATATCTTGCAAATACAGCAAATGCACCACCTGATGAACTTTTCTTTATAATTTTTTCATCTTTATGCCATACTGCATATACTTCAGGATTATCATATCCTTTTTTTATACTCTCTTGTAATATAGGACAAGCACTAGTACATTTCCCACACTTAATACATTGTTTTTCCTCAATTTGAGGATAGTAAAAACCTTCTTTGTCCATTACATTTTCAATACAACTTACAGGACAGGCATTAAGACATGCCATACATCCTGTACAATTAGATATCGGAGCTAACATTATAACTTCCTCCTATAGCTTTCTCTAAAGCCTCTTTCAAATAATCAAGTGAATTCTTTTTCTTAATTTCTAATATTGAATTGACCTTGTTATAATCTATATCATCTATTTCATTTGGAAGTTTTTGATTGTTTTTCAATATACGATCCTCTAATCCTACCATTTCTAATAAATCTAAAACCCGAGAAAAAATATTAGATTTTGATTCTGTTTTTTCTCTATCAAAAACATAAAATGGCCTATTATAAATCAAGGCTAACACAACACCATGAAAAGATTCTGTGCATATAAAAGACGCATTTTTAAATAAACTAACAAATTTCCGTGGCCCCAATGGTACCTCTTTATGAGCCTTTAAAAAAATATCCGCAAAAGAATTTGGAATAGAGATTATTTCAAGTCCTTTAATTTTTGCTATCTTTTTTGCTATTTTTCTTGGGTATTTATCATTACTAAAGAAGAAAGTTAAAATATATGGTTTTCTTGACTCATCATCTTCGGATAAATCATACCACCATTTTTGTGACAACAATAAAGTAGGGTCTAATACATTCTTTACCTCTCTTCCAATAATTTCAGACACAATCTTTGCTCCACTCTTTTCTCTTACCGATACATAAGGTATGTCAATTATCTTTTCTCTTAAAATATCTCGAAATTCTTTATTGACTTAAGTTATACCAATACTTGGTGCATAGGCTATTCTCTTATCTTTGGGTGCAAATCTCAAGTAATAGGCATCATCTAAGCCTTGAAAATACGGATTCCATATTTGGTCACTGCCACAAACATATGCATCATATTCAAAATGAGCTTTTAATAATTTTTCGTATCCATAATATTTTTCTTCTGTAATCCTTATGTTCTTTCTTATAAAACACTCATAACTTCGTCTACTCTCAACAAAGTCATCATTATATATTTTTATCATACGTATATGGAGTAATTTTTTAATATAATTATTCCATCTTTTTGGATTTTTGATGGCTCTCTTAAATTTGTGTAATATCTCTGCATCCCCGCTTTCAGGAGTAGAGGGATAATAATCGATAATTTCAGCCTTATATCCTAATTTTTCAATTACATTATATAATGCATAGGCTTGCAAAAAACGGCCCTTCCCATCGACAATATCCCTATATGTTACAATCCCAACACGCTTCATTTTTTATCCTCTCCCATTCCTCCACCTGTATAAATCCTAATAATAATGCAGTTAAACCAAAAGCAGTCATAGTTACTGAATAACCATAGATCATTAAAATCCAAAAACCACCTATTAATACCCATACGCTCTTTGTAAAGTTTACATAGATATACTTAATCATATAAAAATAAAATGCTACTCCAAATAATCCGTTATATAAAAACAAAGAATTTAATGTTTCGTGTACTGAATAAAAAGTCCCATTTAACCATTCATTTATAGAAAAACTTCCTGGAATAAATTTGGTTCCTAGCATTCCTGAATGATCAATTATTGTCCCCATATAGCCTTTTCCAAATATAAAAAACCAAGGTTTCTTTAAGTATTCGTAAACTATATCAATAAATTCAATAATTCTAATACGAGGCGATAATGGCATAACTGTTAACCAATTGGGGTTCCAAAATTCAAGTAATGCTACTACCTGTCTTAATTTTGAGTTAAATAAAATACTTTTACTAGAAAAAATATTAATTACATTTATAAATATAGTAACTCCTAAAGGCAAAAATAATATCATAGCAAACAACGGCATATATTTCTTATCTCTCCATAGTATTACAAATATGGCAACAGGAAGCATTGCGAATATTAAAATAAACTTACCATTCGCATTATAAATCAAGGTCAAAACTGAACCAATAATACCGATAAAAAATAATGATTTAGATGAATATTTATATAAGGGAAATAACAGCATAAATGGTATATATCTAACTACATTAGAAACCAGCAATGTATTTAAACCACCATAGTGTCCCATTATTCCACTCAAAAGTGAAATAA
>JAAYRK010000102.1 GCA_012518815.1 Candidatus Epulonipiscium sp.
TAAAGAAAGTATTGAAGTTAAAGAAGAAGCTAAACTTGATGGAATAATCGAAGCTGAAGACGGCATTAAAACTGAAGAAAAGATTGAAACAAATGTATAATTTCTAATATGAACTTATCCCTCTCCAATCATAAAAAGCGGTATATATAGATATCTCTATATATACCGCTCAAATTTTTATAAAATTAATTAAAAACCATTATTGTTAAAAACATTATTTTGTAAAGCAATTATTTCTTCAGCTTTTAAACCTGTCACTTTCTTTATGGTATGTATATCCATTCCAGCATTAAGCATGTTCTTAGCTACTAAATAAAGACCTTCTTGAAGTCCTTCTTTTTTACCTTCTTCCCTGGCTCCAGTAAACTTACTTTCTTCCTCATTTATAGCCTTTTCTCTTAAATCATATAATTTTAGAATTTCTTCATCCATGCTTAGCGATTCTAATAATTTTTCTGCTTTAGAAATACCAGGATCTCTATAGGTAATCATCTCTAAAACTTCTGTTGAGCTAGGTTCTATAAATAGCAGCCATCTTTCTAAAGGTCGGTTAATATCAGGTTTAATTTTTCTAAACTTTGATAATTCAATAAAATGAAATTCTAATAAGTCCGTAAACTTACAATTACTGTTTGAATCTTCTGTTAAATGAAATACACTATGATAATTTTCTGTTTCAATAAAATCAAAATCCAAAAAGCTTATTGAAATTGTCTTATTTAATTGACCAATTGACTGACCTATGTCCAAACTATTAGAGACTAACTTTGACCAATTATATATAATCTGTTTATCCGAATTAAATCTATTAACTAACTGAAGTTGTACATTTAAAGTAATTCCATCTTTTGTCTGTGCTACTAGATCAACTTTACCTTGAATATCTTCTTCCTTAAGTTCTTCTTGTTGAGCTTGTTCAATGACATTTACATCTTCAATCTTATGTTCTTCATCTAACTGCAATACTGAATTAATTAAACTAACTAGGCTCTCTTTACTGTCTTGTCTTCCGAACAGCTTTTGGAAAATCAAATCATTTTTTACTTTTAACCGTTTTTTCATATTCATCACCTTTAATAATATAATTTGATTTTATTATTTAAAAAATTTAATACGACAAAAGTTTACCGCGATAAACATATTAATTAAAGAAATGATAAAATATTCATCAATTGTAATTCCATAATAAATCATAAAATAAATAACATTTACATTTATAATTATATTATAAGCATTTTGTTTTTTCAAGATATAAAATATTTAAAAAACATATATTTCTAAATAGATATTTTATTTACTACTATCTATATGCTTGTCATTAATAATTAATACTAATTTACTGGTATACCAAACACTGGTATATGTTATTTCTTATAATTTATTAAATATTGTAATAGTTTCATATTTTGTTATAATTAAATTGTTATTGTTTTAAATTTCCTATTATCCTAGGAGGTATCTATCATGATAGCAAACTTAATACTAAAAACAATTTTAATACTCATATTAATTGTCCTAGCTGTACTAATCATTATCAATATTCTTTTTATTGTAACGATAAAAAAACAAAAAATTTATGACTCATTAACTATTGAACCCTATGACTTTAATGAAATCCCAGATATCGATTTTAATCTAGTTAACAAACTAGAAAACAAGCTTTATGAAAATGGCTTTGGTCTTCCTAAGAGTTATAAAATAACTACAAGAGGGGCAAATAATGTTACATCATATAGTAAAATAATGATTCATGAAAAGTTATGTACTTGGGCCAATATACATTATACTTATGCATCAGAAATAAAGGAAATTGATAATAAAGAAACAGAATTTACAAGTCAAAAATATGCCTTTGAACTAGTTACAAGATACCTTGATGGAAGCTATGTTATTTCAAGAATTGATTCTGAAGAACCATTTTTTAGTTCTGATAAAAATATAGTCTTTTTATACAAAGATATAACTAGTATTGACGAATTAGTTCATAAACACTTTGAGACTATAAAAGAACTTAATAACTCTAAATCAATAGATGATTCTATACTTTCAGGTGATCATGCGACAACAATAATTGATAAAGAAAATAAAAAATCTATAGATTTATTTATAGAAAATAAAATGTTAAAATATGATCCTATTGAAAAATGCTATTACAATACCTGGTTAGGTGTTTTTAAAATGCTCATTAGAACTTATAAAAACACATTTAGAGAAAAAATTAAAAAAGATGCTTTTAATTATAAAACAAAAAAAGAAATTATAAATAAAACAATACCTACTCCCTTAAAAACATTAGATAGCTTTTTTGTTATTTCTTTAATTTTAGGATTGATATTATTTAAGAGCGAAGCAAAAACTAATGCACAACTAATATTTAGAACAGCAGTTTTATTTGTATCTTTTATAGGATTAATAATCACTTCAATCGTAAAATGGTTATATAAAAACAAAAAAAGTTAAAATCAATAAGGTGGTAGATAAAATGGCAGAATACTAATTAGGATTATTTCTAGCTCTATTAATTGGAATAGGCATTGCTATTATTATAAATATATTATACTTAATGAAAATTAAAATCTATGATAGTTTAATTATAGAATATTGCGACTCCAATACAATTCCAAATATAGATATTAATTTAATTAATAAACTTGAAGATAAGCTTTATGAAAAAGGCTTTGTCTTCTTAAATAGTTACAAAATAACTAGAAAAGAAAATAATCAAATAACTTATAAAAAATCATTTGTTCACAAAGAATTATGTACTTTTGCTAGCATCAACTACATATATCAAGAACTAACTAGAGAATTTTTAGTCAATAAAATAAAAACAACAGCTACCCTATATACTTTTGAAGTAATTACAAAGTATCTTGACGAAAGCAAGCTGATTTCTATAATTGATTTTGAAAAGCATTTTGTTGATATTTTAGATAAAAATGATATCGTATTTCCGTATAAAGATATTAAAAGTTGGATAGGCTATACTAAATAGGACAGTTTTTCTCCGAACATGATATAATAAAATTATTGGAGGAGAAAGACATGTCAAAAAAATATTATGAGGAAAATTTCAAGAAGCAAATTGTCAAAATATA
>JAAYRK010000103.1 GCA_012518815.1 Candidatus Epulonipiscium sp.
ACTCAAAATCTGCCGGTGGCAACACCATGGGGGTTCGAGTCCCTTCATCCGCACTACTAATATATCATGGGAACTTTATCCCATGTTTAAATAATAAAAACTCAGCCTAATGCTGAATTTTTATTATTTAAACACATTTTTCTTGTAAGGTTTTATCCATTGTTTATTTTTTCTTAATTCAATATAAGCATAATATGCTTTTTTCATAATTTGCCGTTCATCATTAAATTTAAGTAAATGATAAGCTTCATGAAACTTATAGAATCCTGCATCAACAAAATACTCTTCTCTTTGAGGTTTGCAATAAAAACTATTAGCTCTCATCAAATACCAATGAACCGTTTTATTAACAATATCGTCCTTGCCTTGAAAAGTATATTGGCTATGACCTATGTATCTTATTACTTTTGCTGACACAGATGTTTCTTCATATACTTCTCTAAGTGCCGTTTGCTTATACATTTCTCCAGCTTCTACAGTTCCTTTTGGAAGAACCCAACCTACATATTTGTGCTTATAATTTTTGTACAACAATAGAATTTTCCCTCTATGAATCACAACACCTCCGCAGCTTACTGCTTCTATCATAATAACTCCTCCCGACGCATAAAACTTCATGCAGAAAAGGCACACTAATGGCACACCCTTAAAAGCATAATGATTTTATTCTTAATTTTTTACTATTTATTTTAATATCTCATAACATGAAAAAGTATACCTCTTTTTTTGATATTTTTCAACCTTGAGATTTTTAAAAAAGAAGACACCTTTTGTATCTTCTTATCAATTCTTGGGTTTAAATGGAGATTGTTGAATATGTTCTTTTATTTTTCTCATACCTTGTATCCACAAATATAGAACAAAAGGAACAAAAAATATCATTAAAAATGAAATATTTGAAATCAAAATAAAATCATATATGCCATGAAATAACCAAGGCACTAAAAAAGCAGTAACAAGCGTTGTTTTTTTATTAAACTTTGCTATAGCATAATAATAACCCATTGAAACACCAAATAAGCCATGCCCTGGTACGGAAAAAATAGCTCTAGCTATAGCTGTTTGATATCCTCCTAAATAAGGGTTGAAAATATAAAGAACATTTTCTATACCTGCAAAGCCTAAAGAAATAAATACAGCATATACAATCCCATCAAATGGCTCATTAAAATTTTTATTTTTCCATACCAAAAAGTACAATATAATAAACTTAAACAACTCTTCCGTTCCTGAAGCTACAATAAATGAAGTATATAAAGCTTCTATTAAAAAGTTCTTGTTAGGGGTCATCGTAGTTAATAAATTTTCTACAGCCATTATAGGTGCCGAAATTAATAAGCCAAAAAAAACTCCTAAAAGCAATAAACGTATGGGTTCTTTTTCATATTTATCTCTTATATAAACATAGAAACATACAATAATAACAGGGGCTAAAGCCATTTGGAGCAAGTTAAGCACAAAGTCACCTTCTCTATTGATTAATCACCATATTCATCAGCTCTCTTGCAATAGGACCTGCAACTCTTCCCCCTGATCCCCCATTTTCGATTATTACTGATACAACAACTTTGGGCTTTTCTGCTGGGGCAAAACCAATAAACCAGGCATGGTCTTCACCTGAAGCATTTTGAGCCGTACCTGTTTTGCCTGCAACGGAAACATTTGCAATCTTTGCTTGGCTTCCTGTTCCCTCATTAACTACTCTTACCATCATATCCGTTAATTGATTTGCTGTTTCAGGGCTAAATAATTCACCATACTTCTCTGGAATTTGTTTATTCTTTTCTCTTCCATAGTTTGTTTCCACATGGTCTATAATATACGGCTTCATTAAAATTCCACCATTTGCAACGGCAGATGTAATCATTGCCATATGTAATGGAGAAACTAATGTTTTGCCCTGCCCCATAGTAGTTTCAACAATTTCTTTTTCTTCTGAGCTTTTTGTTAAGTCAAAACGACTTTTACTGTATTCTAATTCATAAGGTAAATCCCTATTAAAAAGAAGTCTTTCAGAAATTGATTGCATCTTTTCTCCTCCCAACTCAGTTCCAAGTTGGGCAAAGGCAGTGTTACAAGAAAGATATATAGCCTTTTCTAAATCAACTTCTCCATGCGCATTGGAATTATAGCATCTTATTAAATTATTGTCGAAGACTGCTTCACCGTTACATTGATAATGAAAATTCTGCCAATCCTCAAAATTTTCTATTGCTGACGCAGCAGTAATAATCTTATATATAGAACCTGGAGGATATAAGCCTTGTGTTGCCCTGTTGATTAGAGGACTGTTTTCTTCATCTTTATTTAGTTGTGCCCAGTTTTGACTGATTTCATTAGGATTAAAATCTGGATTAGATACCATGGCAAGAATTTTACCCGTAGAAGGCTCCATTACAACAATTGCACCCTTCCTGCCTTTAAGCAGTTCTCTTGCTCTGTGTTGTATATCGGCATCCAATGTAAGAATAACATTATTTCCCCTTAATTTATCTCCGCTAAATAGTTGATTGACTCTTTGCAGTAATCTATCGCTAACTTCTAAAAGCATAAAATTACTATATGCTTCTACTCCTGTTTTTCCTTTTTGTACAAAACCAACTACATGGGAGAAATCTCTACCCTTAGGATATTCTCTAATTAAATCTTCACCATTTACTACTGTTCTAGCAAGAACTTCCCCATTTCTATCACGTATTTCTCCCCGATGTATATTTTTTTCTAAAGCTGTTAACCTAGGATTATAAGTATTAATAATTACAGTAGAACTATCAATAATTAAAAACTTTAATAAATATCCCACTAATGCACTAAACATTAAAGCATATAACCAAAAAACTTTTTTAATATTTTTCTTAAAATGAATCATTTATTCCGCCACTTCCTCTCTTGTCTCATTAAAGCTTTGTATCCACTGAAGTATACCCATAATCATAATACTAACTACAACAGAAGATCCACCATAGCTTACAAAAGGAAGAGTAACGCCAGTTAAAGGAATCAATTTTATGACTCCACCTATGATTAAAAATGTTTGAATTGCAATCAAGCTTATTGCCCCCATACCAAGTAGGGAATAAAAAATCCTATTACAGTTAAGGGTAATCATAGTCCCCCTTAAAATAATAAATAAAAAAATCAAGATAATACCTATACTAAATAAATTACCAAATTCTTCACAAATGGCTGAGAAAATAAAATCACTTTCAACAACAGGAATATGTTTGGGGTAACCAGCAGTCAGACCACTTCCCAACCAGCCCCATGTCCCTATGGCAAAAAGAGACTGAGTAATTTGATAACCTTTTGTATCAATTTCTCTCCAAGGATTTAGCCAAGCTTGAACCCTAACCCGCACATGACTAAACAATTTATATGCCAACATTGAAGCTAATGAAGCTCCTCCTAATCCTGCAAAAAATAATAGAGAACTAGAAGTTCTGACATAAACCATTATCAAGAAGGTAAGGAAAAATATTAAGGCCCCACCTAAATCTCTTTGAAGAACAAGTACCAATACATATCCTCCAGCCATCAAGGTAGGAAGGATAAGATCTTTTAAGGAGTCATAAACTCTTAGGGCAGAAGCCAGATAGAATATAAATAAGAATTTTACAATTTCAGATGGTTGAAAGGCAAAATCTCCTATATAAATCCAATTGTATGCACCGTAGCGTTCCTTACCTAATATAAAAGGAGAAATAATAAATATCCATCCGATAATTAAATATACATATTTAAAGGCTTCAAACCTAGGTATAATTTTAAAAACTAGAGGAATAAGAATCATTAAAAAACTACCTGCCAAAAACCAAATAATTTGTTTCTGAGCTAAATTATGATCTATCCTTTCTAGCATAATTAAACCTACAACCATTAAAAAAAGCATACTATTCCAAATAATTGGATCGGATTTTTTATATATTAAGGAAGTAAATATCATAAAAAGAATTATAAAAAGAAGACCAAAGGCACTTAACTTCATAATTTCTTTTATTTGTTCAGCATCCTTGGAAGTCATCATCAATATGACAAATCCTAAGACATGGGTAAGTATTATCATAGTTCTTTGTCCATAAATCTTATCAGTAAATTCTCCTATGTCTTTTTCTTTTTCAAAAAAAACTGCTCTATATCCAGACCATAAAAAAATAAAAATAAATAATACAAAAGCATACCTGGATGCTAATATTAATATATCAATGATTGACTCCTTAAACATAACTTTTCACCTACTCTACTCCCCTAAAATAATGACCTTTAGTAAACTGTCTGTTCTTATATTTTTTAAAGTATATCTCTTTATTATCTATATAGCTTTCTATAATATCTTTTATTTCATTTTTTTCTTCAAAATTAAAATCTAATCTAATTGAATTTACGGGAAGAGATAAAATTCTTTCTAAATCTTTCAATAACATAATAGGCTTGCCATTATATATTACTGCCATACAGGATGAACAATCTTGTTCTATGGGGAAAAGTTCCTTTTTTCTGTCTCTTAGCTTACATTTTTCTTTATTGCCTTTATTGCTGCAATGACAATCTGTTAATCTTCCTCCTATAGTATTTCCTATGATACATTGCTTAGTAATCATAACTGGCAAATGCCCATATCCGATTATTTCTAAGCCTTTTCCCCTAAAAGCTTTTAATTCATCATAATTTAATTCTGGAGAAAGAGTCAATACTTTCATATCTGATTTTAGCCAATAGTCAACCGATATTTGATTAAAGATATTAAAAGTATAATCAAGTATTTTATCTTTATTTGTATTCTTCAATTGATAAACTTGTCCATAAGTTCTTAGTAAATAACCATCAATAGAAGTATTTTCTAAATTATACCATATTTTTTCTTTTTCATGATTTAAATCAATCCGAGGCAAAGCTATAAATAATTTTGTATTATTATTATGACAAAGCTTTGCTGCTTTTTCTATATCATTTATAGAATATTTATTAATATCAAGATATATTCTTTTTACCTTTGGATGAAAAGCATACTCTATATCATTAATATTTCTTAATAGTATATTAAATTCCTTATTATTATCTATTGTTTTTGAATTCTTATCCTCTATTATTTTTATTTCCTTTAAATTGACAGCTTGTCTTCTAGACTTTTCTAAAATAACCTTTATTAATTCTTCTACTGCTTTTCTTCTTATTAAATTTAATTCACCTATAGGTAAATAAGCTTCTTTATCAGCTTCTACACTTAAAGACTTAATTATAAAAGGAGTATTACCTGTTTTTGATATTTGCTCCTTTATTCTCTCTTCTGTTAAAGGTTGATTTTTTGCCTTTTCAACAACTGGACCTTCTATCTCAATAAAAACACCTTTATCGTCCCAAACTTGTAGCAAAAGAGACATATTTGTTCTAAATCTTATATTTCCATATATATTATATTTACGAATATCTTTTGCATATGTCTTTTGAATATTATCAAGAAGTTCTTTATCCTTTGTCTTATATACCAAATCACCTTTTGTAACTGCATCTTTTACATAAACGCTTATTTTTTCTCCTGCTTTACTTGCTCTTGAAATCTCAAAACCTGTGTTTTCCTGGCCTTTTCTCCATATTTCTATGCCATCACCAGGCTTTAAATCTTCTAGCGTATCAAAGACACATTTTTTTGTTTTAGGGTCATATTTGATAACTTTGCCTAAATATATACCCCAAGGTTTAGGATTTTCAAAACACATCATGTCTTTAGATCCTTTAGAAAAAAGATAACCTTTTGAAAAACCTCCTCTATTAAAAATTTGTGCAAGGTTTTTTATGTCTATTTCATCAACAAAATAACCAGAAGGTCTTTCTAAGTATAAATCAATATATTTTCTATATATCCCTACTACTGCTCCTACATATTCTGGCCGTTTCATCCTACCTTCAATCTTAAAAGATTTTATTCCCCCTTCAATCATTTGAGGAATATATTCTAATGTTTGAATATCTTTAGGGCTTAAAAGGTATCCTGATTTTAATTCATTATCGTTTTCCCCAACTAAAGTATATGGTAGCCTACAAGGTTGGGCACATCTTCCCCTATTGCCGCTTCTACCACCAATCATACTGCTCATCAAGCATTGACCTGAATAACTAAAACATAAGGCACCATGAACAAATACTTCTATTTCCAAATTACTTCTTTTTGTTATATAAGATATTTCTTCTAAGCTAAGCTCCCTGCTTAACACTACCCTATTAAAATTAAGTTCTTCTAGAAACCTTACTCCTTCTAAATTATGAATTGTCATTTGAGTACTGGCATGTAGACTTATATGAGGAAAGACTTTTCTTATTTGTACAGCTGTTCCCAAGTCTTGTACTATAAAAGCGTCAACTCCTAATTGATATAATTCATTCAAAAAATTAAATAATTCTACTAATTCTTTTTGCTTATACAATGTATTAACTGTAACATATACTTTTACATTTCTTAAATGACAGTAGTCTATTATTTCTTTCATTTCTTCATTAGAAAAATTGTCTGCATATTGTCTTGCACTAAAAGCTTTACCACCTAAATATATAGCATCGCATCCGTTATTTACTGCAGCTTTTACACTTTCTTTGCTTCCTGCAGGAGCAAGAAGCTCAATACTGTTTTTATGCACTCTTATCACCCTTAT
>JAAYRK010000104.1 GCA_012518815.1 Candidatus Epulonipiscium sp.
GAACTTGAAAAACTAGGGGCAAGTTTTAGGATTTACGATCCCCAAGGAATGAAAGAAGCAAAATGGAGACTAAAATCTATTGAAGAAAAATGTGTGTATTGTAAAAATGAATATGAAGCGGTAAAAGATGCTGATGCATTACTTATAATAACAGAATGGAATCAGTTTAGGAATTTAGATATTGATAGTATTAAAAATTCAATGAAAGGTAACTTTTTCTTTGATTTTAGAAATATATACGATAGAGCTTATATTGAGAGTAAGGGTTTTAATTATTATGCAGTAGGAAGGTAACCATTTATCAATTGAATAAAATGATACAAATATTAATTGAGAGGTACAAAGAATAATATGGATAAAATAATTTATCAATCAGATATTAATGATTTTACTGAGGAAATTATTAAGAATCATAAAAATGTATATGTAGTTGATTTTGAAAAAGACATCTATATAGATAAGTCTGACTACTATGAGCTAAACGAAGAAGAGAATTGTTTAACTTTCTTGTATCAAGAGATTAAAGAGCTTAAACCAGAAGATTTTTATGTAGTTACTGGGGCAATCCAACCAATGAAAGACGGATTTAAGCTAGCATCTTTATCAGATCCAAAAAATATGGCTACAGAACAACAAAGAGCATTAGTAATATCGAAAGATCCAATTGTTCTTAACACCAATGATTCCTTGTACATAGCATATGAAAGAAATGTAAATACAATATATATGAGCTTAGTATCAAAATATTTTTATGAACAAACTATGAGATTACATAATAAAGAAATAAATTTTGAAGAATGGCTAGCAACAACCCAAACAAGAAATGAAAGCATACGTATCATTAATGAACTTCATAAAAATAGATTTGTTTTTTATGAAAAGAAAGGAAATCAGCAAGCCACACCTGATAATATATCTATTTTTAATAATCAACAGGAATTAAAATATTTAATTAATTTTGCTGAACGCTATATTTTAATGTCCAATAGAAAAAAACATATATTATTAAATAATACAAATCAAAATACAAATCAAAATATAAATGATTTATACTATCTGTGCTTTATCTATCATCCATCAGTAGAGCTTAATAAAGCAAATATTAAGAATTTAAAGTTGACAAAATCACAGGGATATGTATATCTAAAGCAGATTGAAAATTTTGGTAATAGAGAAAGTAGAAAAAAAATAATAATGTTTTTTTCAGGAGATGTAAAACTTCAATATTATTTAGATAAAAAAGATTTATGGGAGCAAATAGAAGATACAATGATTGAAGTTAAAGATGTATTACAACTAAGATTAGCAATGAGTAGTGGAAGTAAAGTATACAAGTTAATAGTATATGAAGATATATAAGGTTGTAGTTAGTTATAGGATAATAATTTTATAATAAATTTAAAATTTAATATTTATATAAATTAAACTTTTTATGCCCAACAATAAAATTTTGGGACAAAATATGGAGTTTTTAGATTGAGTAATTAAGCATATTTAGCCTATGCTCCCAAATATCTACAATTTGAACTACAATTACCGGATAAGACATGATGATTAAAATGAGTTTTTTTAAATTATAAAAACGCTACCAATATAAAATAATTATGATGGATATTTTTAAGTTAAATAAGAAATTATTGCTTAGTTTTAAACGCTTTACTTTATAGACAAGTGTTTGGGTAGAAATAAGTTATTAAATTGGGGGGCGAAATATGAAAGGATACAAAAATTTTAAGAATTTACAACTGCTATCTTTTATTTACAATAATTATTTTAATAAAAGAATAAATAATCAGTCCGGTAAAATAATCCCTTTTAGAAATAGTGTATTTATACTACATTCTACTGCAAAAATTAAACTATTTAATAATTGAATTACTAATGCTAATTGTATCAAAAAGAATCATAGAAGTACAATTATTAGATTAGATAAAAACGCCAAACTAATAGTTAAAGGTAACTTTACTGTTTATTATGATGGAGATATTATAGTATTTGAAAATGGAAAACTTGAATTAGGAAGTGGATTCTTTAATTCTAATGTTAAAATACGATGCAAAAATCACATTAAAATTGGTAGAAATGTTGCAATATCTCATGATGTAACTATTATGGATTCAGACGCTCATAAAGTATTTCGCAAAGATTATAAAATGACTAGTCCTGTAATAATAGGAGATAATGTTTGGATTGGAAGCAGAGCTGTGATATTAAAGGGTGTGAATATTGGTAATGGAGCTATTATTGCGGCAGGGTCTGTAGTGACGAAAGATGTACCTCCTAATTGTATGGTAGCAGGAGTACCTGCAAGAATAATAAAAGAGAATATTAAAAGGGGTTAGCATATGATTGATACTATTAAGAAAGAGTTATGTACTGGTTGTAATGCGTGCTATAATATATGTCCTCAAGATTGTATTCATATGGCAGTAGATAATACTGGCTTTAAATATCCAAAGGTTAATTATGACAAGTGTACAAGATGCAGACAATGTATTAGAGTTTGTCCTATATTAAATAAGCTTTTATTGGATAATAAATGGACAAAGCCCAAAATTTTTGCAGCGTGGTCTTTAGATAAAAAGATAAGGTTGAACAGTACATCAGGAGGAATTTTTTCTGAATTGGCCAAAGTCGTACTGCTAAATGGAGGACTGGTGGTTGGAGCCAGGTATAACAAACAGCACCTTGTTGAACATGATATTATCGAAAGGATAGAGAGGATCTTAAAAAACTAAGACAATCTAAATATGTTCAAAGCAATATTGGATATATATTTAGAAAGATAGAAAAAGAATTGCTTAATAACAGATTAGTTGCTTTTTGCGGTTCACCTTGTCAAGTAGCTGGCTTATTAAAATTTTTAAAAAAGCCCTATGAGAATCTAATTACTTTTGATTTTGTTTGTAGAGGGACAAACTCACCTAAAGCATATTTAAAGTATTTGGAAATGTTAGAACGCAAGTATAAAAGTAAAATAAAAAGAATTTGGTTTAAAAATAAGACATATGGCTGGAACAGATTTAGTACACGTGTAGATTTTAAAAATGGAAAAACTTATATCAAAGATCGATATACAGATTTATATATCAGAGGATATATAGAAGAAAATCTTTATATGAGACCATGTTGTTTTAATTGTAAGTTCAAAACTTTTCCCAGAGTATCGGATATTACATTAGGTGATTTTTGGAAGATAGAAGAACGTTATCCCAAAATGGATTTTGATAAAGGAACCTCTTTAGTTATGGTTAATTCTAATAGAGGTGAGGACTTATTTGGCTTAATAAGTAACAATATTTATTATAAAAAAAGCACGTTAAACGTAGCGCTTAAAGGGAATCCAGCGATAATTAAATCATCAACAAGGAATCCTAAAAGTGATGTATTTATGAATATGCTAGATAAATATTCTTTTGATGTTTGCTTTAAGAAGTGCACAAAAAATAAATTTTTAAAAGATATACAAATGAAAATTTATAAAACTAAAAATAAAATTAGAAAATTATTGACTTACTAATACATAAATTAATTAATCAAAATATAAAAAAGTAATTTATGAATAAAAAAATAAATGTTCGAATTAGAAAAGAATTAAATGAAAAGGCAAAGGGGCACTTAAATGATTAACCAAAATACAAATATAATTTTAGCAGGAAATTCTTCTTACCTTAATAGAGGGTGTGAAGCAATAACCCGTGGGACAGTGGAAATATTGAAACATTATTATAAAGAGCCCAAGATTATTGCTGCCAGTTTTTTTGATAATTATCGTGATTATAAGATGCAGTTGGCAAATGAAACGGACGATTCGATTAAACATATTATGTTAAAAAAGCACTTGACACAAGGGAATATTAAAAATATTTATCGAATCTTAGAAAGTTATTATTATACTGGAAATCTTCGTTATTACTCATACGAATATTTAAATAAATTCCTAAAAAACACAAAAGTAGTCTTAGCTGTTGGAGGAGATGTTTATTCTCTAGATTATGGAATACCTAAACCATATACAGATTTAAATGAATACTTTTTATCAAAAAGAAAGCCTGTAATTTTGTGGGGAGCATCGGTTGGCCCTTTTACATCTAAGCCGAAATATGAAGCTTATATGAAAAAACATTTAAAAAGAATTACTGCTATTTTTGCAAGAGAAGATGTTACTATGGATTATTTAGATAGTATCGGTGTTAATAAAAAGGTTTATAGGGTAACTGATCCAGCTTTTTTATTGCCTATTCAGCAGCCAAAAGACATTACAAGTATTCCAGATAATTCAATTGGAATTAATATTAGCCCTTTGATGTCTAGATATATAACTAAAAATAATATTGATCAATTATCATATAAGACAGCTAATATTATTGATAAAATTATTTCTAAAACGGATAAATACATATATCTTATACCTCATGTAGGAGCTACAAATTCTAATGTCTACAAAAAAGATTATCGTTTTTTAAAAAAGGTAAATGACCTTATAAAAGATAAAGAAAGAGTAGTTTTGATAGAGGATAAATATTCTGCTTCTGAAATGAAGTGGATTATTAGTAAAATGCAAGTATTTATGGGGGCGAGAACCCACGCAACGATTGCAAGTCTTTCTTCTGGAGTACCGACAATTAGTTTTGTATATAGTATTAAAGGATTAGGAATTAATAAAGATATTTTTAATCATACAGATTATTGTATAAAAAAATCTGAGTGGAATCCGGATATTATTTTAGAAAAATTAATACATGTTTTAGATAATGAAAAAATGATTAGGGCTTATCTTGATGAGAAAATTCCAGTAATTAAACAACAAGCACTTTTATCTGGAAAATACTTAAGGAAGCTTTTTAAGGAATAGTTTAATGAGAAACTTTATAATTATAGAAATTAATTTATTGATTTTTGCTTAGCTAGTAAATTTTTGAATATTAAAATAAATAAAGCAAGGCGGGTTCTAAAGTGTCCAAGAAAAAAATTCTATTATGTACAGATGTTAAGTTTTGGAGATTGAGAATGGGCAACCATAGCAGAATAAACAGTATGATTTTATTTTTTTTAAAGCATGGTTTTCAAGTTACAGTAATGGGCATAAATGAGTTAACTCCTTTAGATCGGAAGCAAATCAAAGCCTATGGAAAGGAATTAAAAGTCATTGAAACAAGAAAATATAATATTTCAAAAATAAAGGGGAAATTTTTATACAAAGCGTTTGAGCTAGGAATAAAGAATGTAAATAAGATAAGAAAAAAAATAGGAGTTGCTCCAGATAATAAATTGTTGAGTGATTATTTTTCATATGAATGCTTATTAATTTTTAGATATTTATGCAAGCTTAAAAAACCAGATATCATTTTGATAGAATATGTTTATTTTGCTTATTTAGTACAAATGTCCAGACATTATATACCTAAGCAATCCAAGTTGGTTATTGATACCCATGATGTTATGTATCAAAGATGTAAAAGTTTTCAGACTCATAATGCAAAGAATTTCTTTCATATAACAAAGGAGGAGGAAAAAAAAGCATTAAATTGTTTTGATATTATAATAGCAATTAATCAAAAAGATTATAAATCAATAAAACGTATGGTGCCTGATAGAACGGTGCTTAATGTACCTCATTATCATGAAGTTAAGAAATTACCCAAGGTGTCTTGTGGTATCATTTCCATAATGTATATTGCTGGTGCAAGTGAAGCCACGGTAAAAACAATTAATCAGTTTATTAAATATGTATGGGTTGATTTATTTGAGAAATATAAGTCTGGTATTCAATTAAATATATATGGACAAGTATGTACAAAGCTTTCTAAAGAGCTTTTGAAATATGGAGTTAACCTTCAGGGATATATTGATAATTTGGAAGATGCATATAAAGAAAATCATATTATTATTAATCCTGTATTTTTTGGAAGTGGTTTAAAAATTAAGAATGTAGAAGCGCTATGTTATGGCAAACCCTTAGTAACTACTTCGGTAGGAGCTCAGGGGATTGAAGAAGGCAGTAACAATGCTTTTATGTTATGTGATAAATATGAAGATATGTACCATTGTATATGTAGTTTGATAGAGAATGAAGAATTAAGAAACAATTTAAGTGAAAAAGCTTATCAATTTGCATTAAAAAATTTTACCGAGGAAGCATCATATAAGCAATTAAAAGATCTTTGGTTAAACATGCAGTAAAGAAACAGGCGAATAAAGAATATGGCTAGTATCTTAGCAATAGATATTAATTTTTAAAGGAAGAGATTGTTCAATGAGAATAGTAATAGTTACCAATGAATTTGTTACAGAAGATAATTTTGATGGCGGAATATCTAATCACTTTTATCGCTTAGCTTTAGCACTAAAAAAAATGAATTATGAACCAATTATTGTGGTATCATCAAAGGAAAACAGAGTTTTTTATTATAATAAAATTGAAGTACATAGAGTCAAGATTAATAAAGAAGTTTTAAATTTTTTTAAGATGCGCACAAATGATTTCTTTGGAAATATACCTTTATGGCTTTATCAAAGCTGGTGCTTGAACAGAGAAGTTAAAAAAATTAATAAAAAAAAGAAAATTTTACTGGTACAATATGCAAGTTATATGGCTACCAGCTTATTTAGAGATCCAAAGATTCCATCTGTTTCTTTAGTAGCAAGCTATGAACCGGTTTTAAGAGAAAAAAGGGGGTGTGAGAATCCCACTTGGAGTCAACGCTGCTTAGAGTGGTTAGAAGAGCTTGCCTTGAAAAGAGTTGATTCATTATTTGCCCCAAGTAATGTAATTGCAAATATTGTGAGGGAAAAAACTAAGAGAAATGTCAGAGTTATAGAAACGCCTTTTATGTTAGATATTAAGGAATATAACGAAGACTTATATAATAATAGATTGAAAGCCAAAAAGTACTTTTTATTCTTTGGAAGTGTAGCTTATCTCAAGGGAGCAAAAACCATTGCTAATATGATATATGATTTTTTAAGCAAAAATCCTGATTTTTACTTTGTATTGATTGGTAAAGATATACCCTATAATAATAAATCGATGGTAAGACAAATTATTCAAAAAGCAGGCATTTATAAAAATAGAGTGATATATATAAAGCCGATTCCTCATGAAAAGTTGTATCCTATTATTCGTCATGCTTATGCAGTCGTTTTACCTTCTCGTATTGATAATTTACCAAATGCCTGTATAGAAGCTATGGCATTAAAAAAAGTAGTGATCGGTACAGATGGTACCAGTTTTGAACAGTTAATTACTGATAAAGAAAGTGGGTTTTTATGTAAAACAGATGATCCTGATGATTTATTGAGAGTAATGAATAAAGTAATTGCTTTAACTAGCCAAGAAAGAGAACAAATAGGGGAAAATGCCTATGCAAGAATCCAGCAGTTAGATCCGGATATAGTTGTTAATTCTTTAGTTTCATTATATAAGTCTGTTATAAGGAAGAAAAAATTAAGTTATCAAAAATAATGA
>JAAYRK010000016.1 GCA_012518815.1 Candidatus Epulonipiscium sp.
CCAGCCATATTTTGCATATGCATTTCCTCCTACAAATCAGGTACTTATTTACATCATAAATATTTACCAATATTCATACTTATGGAAACTTATTTATTATTATAACACATATGTTTTAGATTTTTAATGTTTTTAATACTTTTTATCCATAGACTTATTAAAAATTTTCAGATAAAATATTAAATAGTTACAATATTGTTACATTTTTTATCTACTCATGTTATAATATTTTATATTTGTACACTATTTTGTAACAATTTAAAATAAAAATAAGGTGATTACAAATGAAAAGTAAAATAAAAAAACGAAACAATAATATTTCTAACCGCTTTACTATAATGATTGTCCCTAATAGTTCAAAGAAGGTAATTAAGCTATCTTTTTCTCGCTTGACCTCAAATTTACTAGTTTCTTTCTTTTTCATCCTTTGTCTTTCTCTTTGCGGCTCAATATGTTTTTCTTTATATCAGCAAAAGAAAATTACTTACTATGCTAATAAAGTAGAAGAACAGCAAAATGAAATTTCTATGCTAATGGAGAAAAATGAGAATTATCTTGCTGAATTAACTTCACTTCAAGACAAAACAAAAGAAGTTATGAATCAACTTGATGCCTTGAGTAATTTTAGAAATATGATTTATGAAAAAGTAAATAAATCTACTAATAATACCATGCAAACTAACTTAAACGAAATTGAATATTATGAGTATTCTTCTACGCAAGCCTCCAATAAAATTATAACTTATCAAGGCGGAGGCGAATCTTACGATTTCGATGAAATAGCAAAAAATCTCAATAGAACAGTTGATTCTAGTAAAAATATAGTTGACATTGAGTACAAAAAACTACAGGACTTAGATTCATTCATAGAAGAAATTACTCCTTACTTGGAAGCTTATCCATCAATCTTGCCAACTAAAGGTAAGTTAACTTCAACAATGGGTTGGAGAAGAAACCCCTTTAACTCTTCACGCGGTGAATTTCATTCAGGAATTGACATAGCTGTAAATGTGGGTACAGATGTAGTTGCTACAGGAAACGGTACAGTAATATTTTCAGCTTATAAAAGAGGATACGGTTATTTAGTAATAATTGACCATGGCTTTGGTATTCATACGTATTATGCCCATAATTCTTCCCTATTGGTTGAAGAAGGAGACATAGTTAACCGTGGAGATATTATTGCAAAATCTGGCTCTACGGGATATAGTACAGGTCCTCATGTCCATTATGAAATCCGCTTAAATAATGTACCGCAAGATCCCTTAACATATATCATAAAAAATTAGCCTGTAAAAAGTGCTTCTAAACATATTATACGAGGAGGAATTAGCTATGAAAAAAAACAAACAAAAGATATTTGATAATTACTCAACCATTATAGGAGAAAATACTGTTTTAGTATCTGAATATCTAAAAAGTGAAGAAACTGTTAGAATTGACGGTAAATATAAGGGTGAAATAATATTGGAAAGCGATTTAGTTGTAGGAGAAAAAGGAACTGTAGAAGGTTCCATTAAAGCAATTAATGTAGAAATAAGTGGCACTGTTATTGGAGATATCACTTCTAAAGAATTAGTATATCTTACATCTAATTCAAAAGTAAAAGGCAATGTCACTTGTAATAATTTAGTAATTGATGATGGTGCTAGTATATTAGGTTATTGTAGTTCAGGAAATCCTTCTGCAATATCTGATTCCATAAATACAAGTGAAAAATTAGAAACAAAAAATTTAGAATCAAAAAGCAAAAAGAATAAAGCTGTTTAATAAAATATCAAAACAAAAACCTTCTACTTTTTAGTAGAAGGTTAAAAATTAATAATAAATAATATGAGTCCCAACATAACAATCACGTACAATTTTTTCTCTCTAAACTTTTCTCGTCCTCATCCAAAGACAATAATACCCCAAATTCACCATATATAGCAACCACCATCTATATGATAGCATAATTCTATATAAAAACAAATATTATTAATTGAAATACATAAAAACTATATTTAAAGGTTATATTCTTATTTAAACGGTCAGGAAATGTTTAATAATTTCTTGAATTCTTTCATATGTCTTCTACTAATTGGAATTTCATCATCTATACCTTTCATTTTAATTATATATGTATTATTAAACCAAGGTATCACTTCATTGATAGTATTTAAATTAACTAAAAAACTTCTATGACATCTAAAGAATCCATCCTGCTTAAGTATTTCCTCTAAATAAATTAATTTCCCATCGGTAATATATCTTTCATCTTCTGTAACAATAACTGTTTTACCATCTTCCATAGTGCAATATATTATATCCTCAGGATTTAATAATAAAATCCTGTTGTTTTTCCAAACTGGTAATTTGTTAATAGGTTTTGTTTCCTGTATTTCAAGTATCTTTTGAATTACTTTTTGGTTATTTTCTTTATTGTGTTGTTTACTTATATTTTTAATCCGCTTAATTGTTAAATCTATTCTTTCTTCATGAAAGGGTTTTAATATATAATCTACAGCATTTACTTCGAAAGCTTTAATAGCATATTCATCAAAGGCAGTGACAAAAACTATTATTGTATCCATTTCTGCTCTGATTATTTCTCTTGCAATAGTAAAACCATTGATTTCTGGCATTTCAACATCTAAAAATACGACATCTGGTTTTTCCTTTAATATCCTTTCCAACGCTATTGTAGGATTGTTATAAGTTCCTATTAGTTCGATAAAACTATATTTATTAATAATATATGTTAATTCTTCTAATGCTGGCTTTTCGTCATCAACTAATATTATCCTCAATCATCTCACCCCGCTTAATAGGTATTCTTATGGTTATTTTAGTTCCTTTGCCTATTTCGCTTTCAATTTCAAGCTTTCTACCATATATACACTGTAGACGGTTATTTACATTAGTTAAACCAACACCCTTATTTTTATATTTATTGTTTATCAATGAATAAATTTGACTTTCACTCATTCCTACCCCTGTGTCTTCAACAATTATTACTGCTTCATCGTCTTCACGAAAGGCAGATATTTTTACAGTTCCGCCTTCAATGTTAGAAAGCAGACCATGCTTTATTGCATTTTCTACCAAGGGCTGCAAAATAAGAGGTGGTATATGGATATTTAAATTCGGCTCTATATCATAAACAACATTTAAGCGTTCAGAAAAACGGGCTTGCTCTATGGATAGATATGATTGAACCGATTCTATTTCTTTTGATAAAGGAATAAACTCCCCTTGGTTTTTAAAACTGTTTCTTAAGTAGCTGCTTAAATCTAAGATTAATTCTCTCGCCTTGTTTGGATTGGTGCGGCAAAATACGGCTATTGTATTTAATGCATTAAATAAAAAATGCGGTTGTATTTGTGCTTGTAATGCCTTAATTTCTGACTCTATTAATAATTCTTTTTGATAGTCTATTTGGCTTAATTCTAATTGAGTTGAAAACAAATGTCCTAATCCCTTAGCTAATTCTATATCTGAAAGACTAATACTATTTACTGAATCTTTGTAAATTTTGATACTTCCAACAATGTGATCCTGCATTTTTAAGGGAACAACGATAACTGCCTTTAAGGGACAATCTTCGTTACTGCAATTAATTTCGCATTTTTCCTGTGCCACCATAAATAAACCTCTATTTAAAACATCCCTTGTAATCTTTATATCAATGGGATCATTTTTTTTATGATGGTCATCACCTAATCCAACATGAACCAATATTTTGTTTGTATCTGTTATGGCAACAGCAGATGCATCCGTCATTGAATAAATAATATGGGCTGTATTTATAGCTGATTCTTCCGTTAAACCCTTTCTTAAATAGGGCAAGGTTTGATTAGCAATATTTAGTGCTAACTGAGCCTTTTCACTACCTGCTTTTTCCTGTTCACCATAAAATTGTTGAATAATCATAAGAAAAATTGTTATTCCTAATACATTAATAACAGTCATAGGAAAAAATAAAATTTTTACTACATGCAAAGCTTGATCAAAAGGCTTTGAAATAATTAAAATAATAATCATTTGTAAACATTCCACAATCATACCTATAAAAAGTCCATAAAGCCACTTTTTCTGTTTTTCATCTATATATTTCTTAGATAATCCGCCAATTAAACCTGCCAAAATTGTAGATATACCACAAGCTATGGCTGTAAACCTACCTTCAGGAATAAGCATCCTATGTATTCCAGCAATCAAACCTGCCCCGGTTCCTACCAAAGGTCCTCCTAATATACCAGCTAATACAATACTAATTGAACGGGAATTTGCTAAAGAATCCTCAATAGGAACTGCCCAGTATGTAGCTAATATTCCAACACAGCCAAAACCAATAGAAAAAAATATCTTATCTCCTAAATTAATATTTTTCTTTAAAATATATCTTTGAAACAAACTTGACTTTGATAAGAAGAATGCAAAAAACACTACAACACTTAATTTGTTTAATAAATCCTGTAATAATTCTATTAGCATCTTATCCCCTACTTATTATCAAGTATAATCCTCTTGTTATTAATAAAAAATCTCTTTTTACAAATTAAATTATATATTTAAATTTATCATACTTTTTGATATATTTCTATCAAATTTTAATTTTTCAATAATTATTTGATAAATTAAATGATGATTTTAAAAGATAAAGAATGGATTATGTCATAAATTTGTAATAGAGAAAATATAATATTGTAAACAAATAATAGGTGTAATTTTTCAATAAATATGGTATAATTATATCAAGAAAAGCTTTATATATTCGCTTTTGAGCAGTCTCTTAAAAAGAATGGAGGTAGCAATGAAAAACTCATTTTATGTAGGAAACCCTTCACAATTGGTAAAAGAAGTAAAAGGTACCATGGCTATGGAAGGTTTTTATTTAAATAAACAAGAAATAAATATGCTTAAAAGATGTGCTTGTGGACAAATTTCATCTGCTAATCTAGTTAAATTATTAGTAAAAAAATATAGCCAAAAGTAATCTTTAATTACGGTGATTATTATGAATAATATACCTTATGAATTTTCTTGGGATATCAATTATTGTTATCCCAATTCTTTTGTTTTAAGAAATAAATTAAACATTAAAGATAAAGATCAATTAGAAAAAGCTGAACAGCAAATTACTTCTGTTAAAATATTAGATTTAAAAATGAATCCTTTAAAGGGAAATTTAGATTTTGATCATTTGCTATCAATTCATAGATATATCTTTATAGATATTTATACTTGGGCAGGTATGACACGAACTGTTAATATTTCAAAAGGTAATCCTTTTTGTGACTTTAGATATATAAATGATGTGTCCTTAGAACTTTTTGCGCAACTGCATAAAGAGCACTATCTTATAGGCCTGGATAAAGAACAAACTATAAAACGTTTAGCCTTCTATCTTGGAGAGTTAAACGCAATACACCCTTTTAGAGAAGGAAACGGAAGAACTCAAAGACTCTTTATTGAGTACTTAGGTATGGTTTCTGGCTATCATGTAGACTTTACTAATATTTCTTCAGAAGAAATGGTTGAAGCCAGTGTTGATTCCTTTCTTAAAAAATATGACAAGATGAATAAACTATTTAAAAAGGCTGTTTCTCCTATATCCATAGAAAAACAAGAAAAGTTTATAAATTTGTTGGCTACAAAAAATAGCCATTATAAAAAAATCTTTTATCTTTGGAAAGAACAAAACATTAAATAAGGGCTGTCTTAAACTATATTTAAGACAAGCCCTATTTTAAAGCTTTTTTACTTTTAAAGTCTATTATTAAATTTATTCAATAATATATTCAATGTCAGGAATATAAACTTTGTTGTCTTCTAAGGATTTAAAGGAATTAATCCATGGTGGACGGTATTTTGCTTCATTTGCAATTAAATCAGGATTAATTTTTTCAAATTCCCATTCTTCATGTACAACTTTTTCAACGCCAATCATTTCATGCCATTCTTCATCCGTTAAGGGTTTTTCACTTAAAAATTCATAATAACTGTTAACAGCTCCCCTTGCTAAATATATATTACCATTGTCATATATTGCTACTATAATATCATTAGGCAGGCCTGTTCCAATTTCAACAAACATTTCTACATCAGCTAAGTTAGCTACATCAGATACTACCGCAGAACTAACTGGTTGATTATATTCATTTGATAACATGTCATCTAATCGTTCCAGGGTACCTCCAATATATTTTAGGGCTTCGTTTTCTTCCTCGGAAAGAGGAGTATTCTCTAGTTCTTTCACAGAACAAACTATAAATAATTCATATACTTCTTCTAAGCTTTTCAAGATATCTTCTGCATTCTCAGATAATAAGTCTCTCTTTTTTAGATTTGCTTTTGAATATCTTACTAACCATAAGAGCCTATCATATACTTCAACTGCTGGTTCTACATAATTAGGACAGTATTCTTGTAATTCTCCCCCGCCACCCATTTCTGCTACTGGTGACTTTGTATAAAGTACTGTATCATGTTTAAGCTCTGCATAGCTTCCTAAGCCAGTAGAAATAGTTTTATCTTCCCATGCTTGATTTTGCATAAAAATTGGATAGCCTTCATCTTTATAATCCTTTGTCCAAAGGGACTCTAATACCCAAAGCCAGCCACTATAAAGATTTTTTTGCCAATCTTCTATTTTTAGAGAATTAACCTTATTTTTTAACTCATTTAGCTTACTAGTATATGTTTTTTCATCTAAGTCTTTTAAATAATATTCTTTAGCTAAAAACTCAGCCCTTTCATTTCCAAAAGCTCCAGCAACATCTAAACCTGTAGGCACTGGCCTAATAATTGGGAACATAAGCTCTTGCATAATATTAGCATCCAAGGTATACCTTTGACCCATAAATCTAAATTGCTTTTTTGAAGGAGTATCTACCGCTCCTGTAATTAATTTATATTGAATTTGCGGTACAGATAGTTTTTTTATTTCATCTTCTAATTTATTTTTATATTTCTTATCCATAATCTTTTCAAGACTTATTTCATTACCATATACATTTATCATTAATTCTTTTATTTCAAGAATACCTATATCGTCAGATTGGCCCACGAATAAATTAGTTGGAGAATATATTTTATCCCAAAGAACTATGTCATTGCTGCCATCTTCATTAAATAATAAAATATATGTCATTGCTAAGGCCTTTTTTGTTGAATCATAGTCTATCTTTCCATTTTCATCTTCAAGGGGATAGGCAGTTAGACCATACCAAATCATAGTTCTAAAATAAGGCTCTAATATTTCATCTCCTGTATAATGCCCTCTTACAATGAATTCTTCATAATTTACATCATAATCAAATAAGGGGGATTTTACATATCCTTGTGCTGCTTCTATAAGATTTATTTCCTCCTTAGCAATCTGAATATATTCTTCTGGAATATCTCCATAACTATCATTTATTAGCTTATTCGCAACTGAAAAGTAAACCACAATATTTCCTAAAACTTTTTTAGTCTCTTTATCATTTTCTTCATTATATAATTTTACCGCTTTATTAAACATATTATCAGTTAGTTCTTGCAAGTCTCCATATAGATGTTCTTTTTCTATAGCCTTCAAAGTTTCATCAAAAAATTTATGATACATATGAAGAGCAACATCAACCGTAATAAAGTTAGGTATGTTTTTGTATTCATTTTCTTCATAAATGTCATACATTTTCATATAATAATGAGCTTTATCAGGATTAGGATTTAAGACCACAAAACCGTTATCAACTAGCATCTTAATTTGCTCTTGAGATAGTCCATCAAATTTTGAAGCATTTACAACATTGCTTAAATCAGAGTTAAGAGTATATTTCGGAATAGAAGGAGTATATGGTGTTAAAGAAAAAGGAATTTCTTCATTTGAATAATTTAAAGTATCCGAAATAGTTAAGATAGTACTGTCTTTTGCATTTGCTTTTGTGTCCCACAAAAAAGCTCCTTTGTCTCCATTACTAGTACAAGCTGTGAGTAAAATAACTAAAGATAATAAAATAGCAGTTATTTTTTTAATCATTTAATTGCTCCTTTCTTTTAGTAGGTAAATGCCATTCTCATTTTTATCAGCAGACAATTCCAAATAAGAAAAATTTGTTTTAATAAGAAATCTCCCATCAATATTTTCAATTTTAATATATTCAATATTTTTGTATATTTTACTTTCTCCTTGTAAGATAAAACCAAAACCAAACCAATAATAAACTGATACAATGTTTTTACCATCTTCAACTTCTTCTATGACAATAAATTCATCAGTCCCATTTCCATCTAAGTCTCCAAAACAAACATCTTTAAAAGGAGCCCTTAGCTTTGATCCGGTCCACTTTTTTACAAGTTTATTATCCTTATAATTAAAGAAGAAAGGTCTGTTTTCTAAGCCTGGATAATATGTAGTTTCTTTATATGCACCAATAAAAATATCTAGCTCACTATCGTTATCAAGGTCACAAATTTTTATAGTCCAAGGATTAATCGGAGCTAAATTATTACGGTATTTTTCATTTATATGTATTTCATTAAAAAAAAAGTTAATCTCATATATGATAAGATTATCACCGTATTTAGAATTTTTATTTCCTTCAATAATTAAAATATCTTCTTTATCATTATTATCAATATCCCCTACTTCTATATCAATAATCATTTTATCCTTTTCGGAAACCAGATAATACTTTTTATCTTTATATTTTATAAAACCCTCCTTAGGATAACATTTAATAGAATAACTCTTATTGTCTGAAAAAATTTGAATTGTTGATGCTGATGAATCTTTAAAGTATTTATTAGTAATAAAGCTTATTAAAATAATTAACAAAAAAAAATATATGTATTTTTTGTAAGATAAGTTTTTTTGCAAGATATTTTCACCCTAAATTTATATTTGCTTTAATAAAATTCCTTTTATCCATTATAGTTTAATAGATAGTTAATATCAATACATCTTATTAGAATCCTATCGGTATCAATAAGAAATGTTATTGGTTTTTATAAACAAAAATAGCTTTATAAGCTAAAAACAACAAATATTAATTGTGTTTTTTTATCGGATTATGCAAATATTATATAGTACCAAAGAATTAATACTTCCTATGAAAGAAGGAATAATATGTCAAATATTTTAAGCCGGGATCAACTTTATATGGAATTAGAAAATTTAAGAGATTTAATAAATAACTTTGATTACTCAGAATTAAAAAATGTTACATTTATAAATTTAGAGTCTTTATTTACTTATATAGCTCAAGTAGAAGATAATCCTTTTAGAAGGCAATATGAAGCCATGCAAAGTTCTTTAGATATATTAGAACCCTTTATTCCTTTTGCTACAGGAGAAAGGGCAAAAGAATTTCTAATAAAAATGAGTCAGACAGAATCTGACGAAGAAATTGAATGTTTAAAAGAAGAATACAGTCATAAAATAAGGACTGACTTTGTAAATATGATAAAAATGATTGAATCAGAAGAAGAATGGATTCACCTTACAGAAATATGTGAGGTATTAAGACAAAGCAAAGAACAATATCATACTTTAAAATAAGTATTATAAATTGTATTTGTATAACCTTTTAAGCCATTTTGGTATTAAATATAATTGCACTAAAGTAAATAATATATCCGAATACATCTTAAGCTTTTCTTTCTTACCTTTTAACCAGCCTCTTTTTATTTCTTTAGGAGTATGAGATAAGTTAGGCATAAAAACTTTTTTTATTTGATAACCTTTTTTCTTAATATAATTAGATATTACTATTTCTATCCCATAAGGAATCCTATCGTTGAAAGTTATTTTTTCTAAAATAGTTCTTTTAACCAATCTTTGCCCCGATAAAAAGGGGGCTATTTTATGAGAAATATCCGTTGTTATCTTGCCTTTAGTAAATAAGCCAATAACCATATCAACATCTTTTTCTTGGATACAATCAATCATAGATACTATATGCTCTTTTGATAGACCCTTTAAATCTGCATCTAAAAATAATATCCATTCCCCACTACTATAAATTAATCCTTCCTTCATAGCTGCCCCCTTACCTTTATTATGTTCAATATCTATAACCTTAACGGGGTATTTTTTTGCTTCTTCTGATGTATTGTCATTAGAGCCGTCATTGACAACAATTATTTCTTTAATTAATTCTAATCCTATTAAGGGAGATAAAACATTTCCAATCCTTCCTTCTTCATTATACGCTGGAATAATTACAGAAATATCCATACAAATCTCCTTTAAAGATATCTTAGTTTTATCAATTATTATTAACTTTTGAATAAAAATTTATTTATTTAAGATGAAATATTTATTATATTATTAAGCAACTTTTTAATAATGTTATCTTTATTATTGATTTTTTTCCTAGTTAAGTTTACCATAATATATAATATCATTTGAATGGAGCTTGCTTATGAATTGGGATGGCATATCCTATCATTCTTTAAATTATTATCTTCGTAAAAAATTTAATGATAAAGTTTTAAAAATATCCCTAGATGGAGGATTTACTTGCCCAAATAGAGACGGTACTATATCTGATAGAGGATGTATTTTTTGTAGTGGCAGGGGGTCAGGTGACTTTATTCTCTCTCCTGATTTATCCCTTAATGAACAATTTAACAAGGGGAGAAAACTTTTGGAAAAGAAATGGCCTTCAGGTAAATATATTGCTTATTTTCAAGCCTTCACAAACACTTATGCACCTGTGGATATACTTAGAAAAAAATATGAGGAAGCTTTATCCTTACCTGGTGTAGTAGGTTTGGCTATTGCTACCCGACCTGATTGCTTAAATGATGAAGTCCTTGAATTATTGGATGAAATCAATAAAAAAACTTTTCTGTGGATAGAATTAGGACTGCAAACTATGCATGAAAAAACTGCTTCTTTCATCCAAAGAGGATACCCTCTTTCATGTTTTAATGAAGCAGTATATAATTTATATAAAAGAAAAATTGAAATTGTTGTCCATTTAATATTAGGGATCCCTGGTGAAAGCAAGGAAGATATGCTTTCTTCTGTAAAATTTATTTCCAGACAAACTGTTAAAGGAGTTAAACTACATCTTCTTCATATTTTAAAATATACTCCTTTGCATGAAATTTATAAAAAAAGTCCCTTTAAAGTATTAGAAAAAGATGAATATGTTGAGCTTATAATTGATTGTTTAGAATTACTGCCTCCAGATATGGTAATTCACCGTTTAACAGGAGATGGTTCTAAAGATTTACTTGTGGCACCAAATTGGAGCAAAGATAAAAGAGGAGTTTTAAATAGTATTCATAAAAGACTAAAAGAAAGAAATACTTGGCAAGGAAAATATTACAATAATCTTGCTACAATTAATATTGGGAGGGAAAAAGATGTTTGATTCAACAAGAGAATTAACTACTAATAAGTTAATATTGCTATACCTTTTAAATAAAATACATATTCCTTTATCCCATGCTCAAATAACACATTTTATTATGGAAAAAGGATATATAGATTATTTTTCATTACAACAATATCTAACAGAATTATCAGATAGCAAGCTTGTATCAAAAGAACAAGATGATAATACTACTAGATATACTATTGCAGACAATGGAATTAATACTCTGGAATACTTTAGTAACCGAATTCCCGAAAGTATTAAACAAGAAATAGACAAATACATACAAAAAAACCGCCGTCGCTTAAAAAATGAAATGGAGGTTACTGCTGAATACTTTCCTAATGACAGTAACGAATATATAGTTAATTGTAAAATTAAAGAAAATGATAGGACCTTAATTAATATAGAAATTAATACAGCTTCAAAAGAACAAGCAAGGAATATATGCTCTAATTGGGAAAACAATGCTCAAACTTTATATCAATCCATTTTAGTTTCCCTAACTAGCCCAAGCTCAAAATAACTTAAAAGTTCAATTTTTATTTTATAATTCCTCTTCTTGTGGCTTCTTCTTTATATAATCTATATTTTTCACGGGCAAAAGCATAGGCAAGCTTTGCCATTCTTTTATCCATATATGCCATTGGTCCTTTTTCTTTTGCAGATTCTTCTAGCCATCTTTTGGTATCTTCAAGTTCTTTTTTTATTATTTCAATCTGCTTTAATAATTCTTCATCATCTAAATCGGTATAATTAGGTATCCATTGACGTCCAAATTTCATCTAAATCCCCCTTCAAGATAAGGAACAAACTTAAATAAATATTTTTGATATTAGTTCCATTTTTTGCAGTCAATTATCCTAAATATATCTTATTACTATTATAACCATATTAATACAATATTAAGTTTATATTACAAAAAAAGAACGCATAAAATGCGTTCTTTTTAACCTTAATTTGAATTCATAATAAGCTCTATTAATTTTCCTTGTTTTTTAGCAATTTTAATAATTTTTTCATCGATTACTTGTCCAGATCTTGCAATTATTTCGCCATGTTCATTTCTTATATCTTTACTTACTCTCTTTCCAGACAAATATTTAGTTTGTTTCCTTTCAAAAATATTATTCTTCTTAGAAAATTCCATGCCCATATCATCATAATCTGAGCCACCATCAGCTGCTTGAATATCCTTTAGTACTTTGTCTATCAAATCCTGTTCACTATTTTTTTCTACTCCAATATCGTCGAAAAAACTACCAAAACTGCTGCCATATTCTTTACTCTCATATTCATTAGTTTCAGCTTCTTCACTCTCATCTTTAGCAGAAAAACCATAAGAATCTTCAATTTCATCTTCTAAAGCTTTTTCTTCCCCATCATAGTTAAATTCAAAATCTTTATTTTCAAAATCTAATGATTCATCATCGTAATTATCATCTTCTGATGACTTATCTTCATCAGAAAATAATAAATTGTCATCGTCATAATC
>JAAYRK010000117.1 GCA_012518815.1 Candidatus Epulonipiscium sp.
AAAAAAAGAAGCAAGAGAACCGTCCCCTTGCTTCCCCTTGCTTCTTTTTATTATGCTTTTTTTCTATTTTTAATCATATCCATTGTTACTGCAAATACTATTAATACACCACTGGTAATCTCAAGAATATGAGTGTTTAGACCAAATTGAACACCGGCATTGTTTATTAATACCATAAGGATTGTTCCAAGCAGTGTTCCAGCTATTGCTCCGCGTCCTCCTGAAAGGGAAGCCCCTCCAATAACAGCAGCTGCTATAGCATTCATGTCATATCCTTCACCACCAGTAGGCAGAGCACTTTGTACACGTGCTGCTAACATTATCCCTGCTATACCATAAAGTAATCCTGCTAGTGCATATACATTTAAAAACATCTTTCTTACTTTTATACCACTAAGTTTTGCTACGTTAATGCCGCTTCCGATAACATATAAGTTACGTCCAAAGGTGGTATATTTTAAGACCAGGAATATCACTGCAGCTACAACTAACCAAATAATTGCTAGTGTGGGGATAACTTTAAATATACTGCTATTTCCCATGTTAAGTATTCTTTGATCAAGACCACTAACAGTTAATGCATTACTGATTATTTTTATGATACCGCGAATTATTGTTGACATACCTAGGGTTGCTATCATTGCAGGTACTTTAAAATCATAAACAATAACACCATTAATCAAGCCAGCAGCTACTGATACTAGTATTGCTATGATTAAAGTCAGCCAAAAATTCATCCCTGTATCTCTTTGAAGTAACGCAAGTACCATACAAGATAAACCAGTAATAGCACCTCCACTTATATCAATTCCACCAGTAATGATTATGAAAGTTTGCGCAACAGCCAAAACTCCTGTTATAGCACATTGCTTCATTAAGTTTGAGATGTTATACATTGTAAAAAAGTTTTCAGTAAAAATAGAAGTAATAACAAATAATAATACAATAATAGCACCCAAAGTAAATTCTGTTTGTTGAATTAAATTCTTAAATGAGTTTTTGGCAAATTTCGTCTCGCTCATAATTATCCTCCTCCACTAGACCTCAATTGAAGCTTTACGCAAAACGTCTTCTTCTTTCAAATTTTTTAACTCTTCTTTGCCATAATGAGCTGTAATTCTACCTTGTGCCATAACAATTAAGCGATCTGCTAATCCCATGACTTCTGGTAAATAAGATGATATAAGGATTACTCCTCGGCCTTGAGCCGTTAAATTTTCAATGATTTTATATATTTCTTCTTTTGCCCCGATGTCTATACCAACAGTAGGCTCATCAAATATCAAGATATCAGGATCTCTGCACAAGAGCTTAGCAATAACCACCTTTTGTTGATTTCCCCCAGATAAGTTACCTGCTAGCTGCATGATACTAGGTGTTTTTACATTTACTTTTTTAGAATAATCAATAGCTCTTTCCGTTTCTTTTTTAAGGGATATTACTCCGTATTTGCTTATCATGTCATAGGAATTCATGTTTATATTTGTTTTAATAGGAAGCATCAATGCAAGTCCGTCTTCTCTTCTATCTTCAGTTAAGAAACTTATTCCATGCTCTAGGGCATCACTTGGATTTTTGATATTAACCTTCTTACCACGAACATATACATTTCCGCTAAGCCGCTTTTCTACACCGCATATTGCACGCATAATTTCACTGCGACCAGCACCTACAAGTCCTACAAAACCTAGGATTTCGCCCTCATGCAATGTAAAGTTTATATCTTTAAAATGAGTGCTGTCGCTAAAGTTTTCTATTCTTAATAATTCTTTACCTGGTTCCCTATGCTTGATGTTATAAATATCTGACATCTCACGTCCAACCATCAAACTAATTAAAGAATCTTTTGTAACTTCTTCTATTGGTTTGGTATCTACATAAGTTCCGTCTTTTAAAACGGTTACACTATCACAAATTTCCATTATTTCTTCTAAACGATGTGATACATAAATAATGCTAACTCCTTTTCGTTTTAACTCGTCAATGAATTTAAATAATATCTCAACTTTTTCGTTTTCAAGAAGAGCTGTAGGTTCGTCAAAAATAACAATTCTTATATCTTCATTAACTGATATCTTACTTATTGTTACCATTGCCTGCATAGCAATAGGAAGATTTCTAATTTTATCAGTTGGATTTACTTTCATTTCAAATTTATCAATTATTTTTTTACTTTCTTCAAACATCTTCCTCCAGTCAACAAAGCCTAGATTAGTTTTAGGTTGTTGTCCTAGAAAATAATTTTCTGCTATGCTTAAATCTGGAGCTATATTAACATTTTGATAGTTAGCATAAACACCATGCTTTTGAGCTTCCAAAGCATTTGAATTAGAAATCCATTCGCCATCATAATTCATTAAAATTCTACCGTTATCAGGTTTTTCAACACCCATGATACATTTAATCAAAGTAGATTTTCCTGCTCCATTTTCCCCAACCAATGCTCGAACTTCACCTTTTTTTAGTTCAAAGCTAACATTATTTAATGCTTTAACTCCAGGATAAAATTTAGAAACGTTTTCGATTTTTAAAATAGTATCTTGCATAATTAACCCCATCCTATATAGAAAGGACAGTTGTAAATTTCTTTACACACCACAACTGTCCTTCCTGTTTTTTAATTTAGCTCTTTATACCATTTTATATTTTAGTTATTAATATCATCTATTATTTTTTTAAACGTGTAGGATCAAGTAAATCCTGCATTTCTGTACTATCCATGTTTTCTCTTGTGATTATAACTGGAGGACAATTAACTTGTTTCTCAGCTTCAGGATTAGAACCGTTAATTAATGTTAAAATCGCATTTTCCATACATTTATAACCTTGTGCATAAGCATCTTGAACTATGATTGCATCAAGATTTCCATTTTTTAATGCATTAATTTCAATATCATCGGAATCTACTGCAACAGACACAATCTTATCACCAATGCCTGCAGACTCAACTGCTAAACATACACCATTACCTGTTATGTTATTACCAGAATACATACCAATTAACTCAGAGCCATAAGTTGATATAATATTTTCTGCATTTGCTTGAGCAGTTTCAACTACGTTACCGTTGTAGTAAGTATCAGTAAGAACTAACTCAGGTGCATTTTCTGCCATATAATCACGAAAACTTTGAATTCTATGGTTTAATGCTTCATTTTCAACGTTCATGTTAATACCAACAATTCCTTTTTCAATACCCTTTTTATCCATTGCTTCTAAGAAAGCTTGTGCTGCCATTTCACCAATTGTGCTGTTAGAACAGTAGTAGAATTGGTTGTAAAATTCTTCATATGCTCCATCATCTCCTGAACCTAAACCACAGTTAACAAAGTTAAGAACTATACCATTTTGTGTTGCTTCTTGTGCTTTTGGTACAGTTGCATCGATTGCAAGAGTTGCTGTTATAATTGCATCTGGTTTTTTAGCAATCGCTTTTTCAAAAGCTGTTACATATTCTTCTGTTTGGCTTTCTTCTGCAGGTCCTACTGTTGTAAAGTTAATCTTTATACCTTCTTTTTCTTCCATATCCTTCATAGCATTTTCAATACCAATTCCAACATATGTCCAGAATTGAGATGCTGTTGAAGGTGTCAAATAAATAATGTCATAACTTTTTTCAGAATCTGAATTAGTTGTTTCTGAATTAACTGCTCGTGAATTAGTTGAATCAGTTGTAGTTGATTTGTTTCCTCCACAAGCTACTAATGAAAGACTCATAACACCAATTAATAAAGAAGCTAATACTTTTTTCATATTTCAATCCCCCATTTTTTAAGTCTTTTAGTTAGTCATTCTTAGTTAATTATTTAAATTACATAACACCCTTTTGTAATATAAAGCAACCGTAAGGCTGGCGTTCACTGGTACAAACAGTTAGATATGCCTTACTAGCTTTTTCATAAAATTTAGTTCTCTCAATTTCACCTACAATTTTTGCATCATAACCATGCTTTTTAACTACTTCTATTACATCATCCCATACTTTTGGACGATCCATGCTAATACCAGCATCTTTATCTGGTATCATATACTCTACCGGATACTCGCAGTAATCAACGTCTAAGGGAAAGAGTTGCAAAATTGCATCAATCATTTCTGCTGCACTATTGCCCTTTGCTTGAATACTTATTCCGTTAGGTGTCTTTGTTTTTGGCGGATAAAAATCATCTGCGATAATTAACAAATCACCATGACCCATATCTGCCAACGCCTTTAGTAAATCTGAGCTAATTTGAGTAGGAATACCTTTTAACATTTTTTAATTACCTCCTTTATTTGTTTGCCTCTAAAAAAGCATCTATTTCTTCACGTGTTGGCATAGAAGGTGTTGTTCCAAGACGTTGTACCGATATTGCAGCCAATGCGTTGGAAAATCTTACTGCTTGCCAAATATCCATTCCTTCTGCTAATGCAGCAAGTAATCCACCATTAAAAGCATCACCTGCACCTGTAGTATCGATAGCATTTACTTTGAATGCTGGAATTATTTCTGCCTTACCATCATAAGAAACAAATACTCCTCTAGATCCCAATGTAATAATTACTATTTCTATACCTCTGTCGTGGAAATACTTAGCAGCTTGCTTACCGGACTCAAGATCCTTAACAGCAACACCAGTCATTGACTCTGCTTCCACTTCATTAGGAGTAACCATATATACTTTTGATAAAAAGCTATCGGAAATAGGCACGTATGGAGCCGTATTTACAATAACTTTACATCCATATTTATTTGCTAAATCTACAACCATTTCGTTGGCATCCTGATTAACCTCTAATTGAATTAGAACATACTCTGATTCTTTAATAACAGATTCGATTCCTTTTACTTCATCTGCTGTTATAGTATTGCATGCACCAGGAACAATAATTATTTCATTTTGACTAGTGTTTTCATCTACCAAGATTAATGCTATACCTGTTTCTTTATCATCAGAAAAAAGTATATGGTCTTTTGGCATATTTAGTTCATCCATTGTATCTAGTGCAACATTGGCAAAATTATCTCGGCCAAGTTTTGTAATCATAACAACATCTGCACCAGCTTTATGTGCTGCAACACACTGGTTAAATCCTTTTCCTCCAGGGCCCATTTTAAACATTGATCCCTTAACTGTTTCTCCAGGAACCGGAAGATGAGGACTTCTAGCCATTAAATCAACAACAAAACTACCAAACACCGCAACCTTACTCATTAATATTACCCTCCTGGAATTTCTTGTATTTTTCAGACCCTCTTTTAATTAACCATGTTTTAACGTAATTTCTCCTTGTCACTACTTTTTGTTTATCACCTTCCTGCTTATATCTAAATCTTCGTTCAAGGAGTTCCATAACTTCTTTACCCATTTCATATACTGGCCTTGCAACTACCGTAAGGTTAATATCTGTATATTCCAATTCTTTTATATCGTCAAATCCAACTAAAGAAATATCTTCAACAAGTTTCATTCCATTTTCTTTAAGATATCTAAGGCAACCTAAAGTCGTCATATTGTTTGAAGAAAAAACCGCAGTAGGAGGGTCTTCTAGTTCCATCAAAGTTTTTATAGCATTATAAGATTCTTCCTCAAGAAACTTACCATTTACTATATAGTCTTCATTTATAGGGATTTGATGACTGGTCAAAGCCATCTTGTAGCCTTCCACCCTATCATGTCCTGGCCTTGATGTATCTGGTCCAGAAATAATAGCAATCTTTCTATGTCCCTCATTTATTAAACACTCTACCGCTTCAAAGGCTCCTTGAATATCTTCAGAAAATACTCCATCAAAACTTGAACCTTTTATATCACGGTCAAGAAGTACTACCGGAATTCCTGCTTTTTCAAAATTCTTTAGTCTGAAAGCGGTTTCTTTGTCGATTTCTGAGACAGGTATTATAATAAGGCCCTTGATTAACTCAGCTTTTAAGGATTCTAAAATACGATGTTCTCTTTCGGAATCTTCCTTGGTACCAAACATAAATACGTTGTAATTAAACTCAGAAGCCTTATCAGTGATTCCTTGTAATACTTTACTAAAAAAGGGGTTTTCTACGTCTGGAACGATAAATGCAATATTTTGAGATTCACCAATGCTTAAATTTCTGGCTACTGAACTAGGTGCATAGTTATTTTCTTTAATTACTTCTAATACTTTTCTTCTGGTTTCTTCCCTAACATTTTTATTTCCGTTAATAACTCTAGATACCGTTGCTGGAGAAACACCTGCTTCCTTAGCAATATCATAAATATTCATACTATAATACCTCCACTCGTTTGTAACCGCTTTCATATTATGACATAAATATAGCATAGGACTTTTTGTGTGTCAATTACTTTTTTGTATATTTTGTTGCTTTTTTTCATAAAATATTAATATTGTTGTTACTTTTTACTATAATTTTATAGGCTTTTAGTAATTTTTTTAAAATGTTAGCGGTTTCAATTGATTTTTTTATTCACATGTGATATTCTTTAAAAAAAGAAAAAAAATTTATAATAGAAGGAGAATCTAGCAATGAGTATCGCAAAAAAAATTGATCACACAGTCTTAAAAGCTGATACAACTATTGAAACTGTTAAAAAGTATTGTAAAGAAGCTAAAGAATATGGCTTTGCTTCAGTTTGTGTAAACAGCTGTTATGCATCCTTAGTTTCTTCTGAATTAGAAGGTAGTGGAGTAAAAACATGTTGTGTAGTTGGTTTTCCTCTTGGTGCAATGATTACCTCAGCTAAAGCATTTGAAGCTGCAGAAGCAGTAAAAGCAGGTGCAAGCGAAATTGACATGGTAATTAATATTGGTGCTGTAAAAGATAAAAATTGGGATTTGGTTTTTGAAGATATTAAAGCAGTAGTAGATGCTTCAAAACCTGCAACAGTAAAAGTAATCATTGAAACCTGTCTTTTAACCGACGAAGAAAAGGTAAAAGTATGTGAATTATCAAAAGAAGCAGGTGCTGCTTTTGTAAAAACTTCAACAGGTTTCTCCACTGGCGGTGCAACTATAGAAGATGTTAAATTAATGAAAGAAGTTGTTGGAGATGAATTAGAAGTTAAAGCAAGCGGCGGTATCCGTACAGCAGAGTTTGCCAATGAGTTAATAGAAGCAGGTGCAGACCGTATCGGTGCAAGCAACGGTATCGCATTATTGTAATAATAAAGGAAGTAAGGAACCCCTCCCTTACTTCCTTTTTTTGTCCTTTCATAGCCAAAAATCAAAAGTCCCTTAAAGGGGCTTTTATTATTCGTAAAATACTAGTCCGTTTCTGAAATCAAAATATTTTTTGGGGAACAAAAGCAGATTCAAAAGCGTCTTAAATCTGAAAGTTTCTAATAGTATGAAAGGATGAGACAAATGAAGAAAAAATGGATGGCTATTATTACAATCCTTATTGCCTTAATATTATTAATTCCACAAAAGTCATACCTTGATGATGGGGGAACAGTTATTTATGATGCCATTTTATATGATATAATCAATTATGACAGTATGCGTCCGGTTGAAGATGATGAAAGCCAAATCAGTCATCTTAAAGGTATAGAAATAAAAATTCTTGGTTATACCGTCTTCAATAATGCAAAATTTGAAAAGGATTAATCGATTTTTAAATCATATCAGAACACAAACACCATAAATTAAAATATTTATATCTCATGAAAGGATGAGCCATATGAAAAAAATCCTTATTAAAATTATCGTTTTCCTTATTATTTTGATTTTACTAATCCCTGTCCCAATATACGTTAAAGACGGTGGAACGATTGTCTATCAGGCAATTCTATATAGCGTAACAAATTATCACAGCCTCTATCCTGATGATACAAACGAAAAGGAACATAAAATTCTTACAGGAATCGAAATAAAAATTCTTGGTTTTACCATTTATAAAAATACAAGATTTGAAGACTAAATTTGATACAAAAAACAGTTTTAATTAAACATTAAGGCAGCAAGAAAATTTCTCTTGCTGACTTTTTTCCTTTATACAAATTTCTTATAAATAACCCCTAT
>JAAYRK010000105.1 GCA_012518815.1 Candidatus Epulonipiscium sp.
GTCATAAAGCATTAAAGTAAGTTCCTGAGGTGAAGCAGTCATAATAACATTATTTCTATATTTATTATAGACATTTTGTTGTGTCATTTTAATTCTCCTTTCAAGTTAACCCCACAATTCAAAGATGTCTTACATTTTTTGTGTAATAAGCTTTCTTTGTTTATACTGTTATAAAAGAAAGATAAATTGCTCTTGGCCATTAAGGTTAAGAGCAATTTATCTTTTTGTATCAAAAAACGTTCCTCCTGATCCTAAATAGCCACCTTGATAAAGCTTATTAGCTGCTTTGCCTTCTCCAATTTTCTTTAATTCTACTTTTATCGCTTCAAATAAAGCCTCTATTCTTTTCTTATTTTCATCATCCAAGGATTTTATTCTTTTTGCCATATTTACAATTTCATCAGAAATCTTTAATAAATCCTTAACTAAGGGGTATTCATATTGGTTTATTTGATTTAAATATTTAACCTTTAGGTTCTTTTTTAGAATCTTGGAGGTTTCTTCGAAAGCTTTATCGATCTCTAAAATCCTGTCAAAATGCTCTTGACGTTGATCTAAAAGAATCACAAACTGCGATATTTGATCCTCTGTACAATTCTTTGCTTGTTCTTCTGTTATATCCCATAGCTGCTTAAGTTCTTTAAGTTTTTCCTCTCCTAGTGTAATCATTCTTTGAATTAAGTTGTTGTTTTCCATATTATTGCCAACCACCGCTCGTTATATTTGTTAAAAATGCTGACTGAGTATTTAATTTTTGTATCATTGACTCTAATCTAGAAAACATGAGGAAATAATTGTTTTCTTTTTCTGTTAATCTATCTAGCATTTCTTCGATTTCTTTACTTTGTCTTTCTATCTGCTTTGATATGGCATTATTTGTAGCAGAAACAGTGTTTTCAATTCCTGCCTTTTCAATCAAAATACCTCTATATCCTTTTGAATTAACGTTGGTTCTTATATTGTCATTAATAATATCTAACAATCTTGATGAAAGTCCATTTTCATTATATCTTGTTTTTCTGTCTTCACTAGTATAAGGAATTGTTGATTTTTTTGTAAATAATTCTGCAACCTCATCAGGTCTTTCTTCTATAGCCTTTCTTAATTTTTCTTCATCTAAAACTAACTTTCCATTGTCAGTATATTCTTTTGATGTAGTAATTCCTAAATCAAAAATTCGTATTCCTACTCCTTCTACTCCATCATATAAAGCCCTTCTCATAGAGTATAAAATATTTTGAAGAGTGGAGTCATTTCTAAGTAAGCCTGACTTTGCTGCCTCTTCCCATAGCTCTATATCTTTCTCAGACATTTCTTTTTTCTGTTCATCTGTTAATGGTTGATAATATTCATATTTTCCTGATTTTGCTCTGTTTTCATTTACCTTTGAAGAAATTTTACTAATCATTTCGTTGTAAGCATTTACAAAATCCTTTACTCTTTCTACTAGCTTTTCAGGTTCTGGACTTACCTTAATATCTACCTTTTCATCACCAGTTGCTCTGTTAAGAGTATATTTTAACCCGTCTACTTCAAAGCTATTAGAACCACGCTTAGTTGCAACTCCATCTAATACTATTTCAGCATCAGCTGCTTCCTGAATAACATAAGACTGAGTCAAACCATTAGGATTAAACATTTTATCAAATAGAATATTATCTAAAGGATCAATTTTTATCTTATTTGCTGCTCCTTCGTTATCAGATTGTAATACAAACTTATCCTTAACACTACTATATGAAAGGGTTACGCCTGCATTACTGTTATTAATTTTACTCATCATAGACTTTACTGTATCTGTAGATTTAAAAGTAAAAGAAACGCCATTGATTTCTACTGTTGTATCTTCAGTGATACCAAAAGCTTTTGAAAGACTACTATCTAAATCTAAGATATTGGTATCTCCATTTTCAAAGCCTAATCCCTTTAAAGTTTGTGGCTGACTGTTAGAAATCCTAACTTCTTTTCCATTAGTTTCGCTAAATACTAACTTATCTCCATCAGCAGTAACCGTAATTCCTGAAACTTGAGAATTTATTACATTTGCTAAATCCTCTACACTATTTATTTCTTCTGTAATTTCAATAGTGTTTTTAACTCCGTCAATATAAATATCAAATTCTTTACCTATTTCTGATATAGATATATCTGCTGCTGCTTCTAATTTTGTAATTTTAATATTATTATTAAAGCCTAATTTACTAAGTACATTATTAGTTTCTCCATTGCTTAACATTATTTCATCAGAAGTATTGTAAGATACTATTTTTAATCTATTGTCTTCTATTCTAACATCTACCAGTTCAGTATCATCAAAAGCAGCATTAATAGCAGACTTTAAATCTGCTGCTAATAAATCCAATGAATCTTCTTCGTAAACTGCGGATTCTGATAATGTAATGGTTTTTTCTGTTCCATTTACAGTTACTTTAAAACTACCATTGCTTAAATCTAAAGGAACTGTTAATTTTCCTCCAGTAATAGAGTTTGCTTGGTTATTTCTAAAACCTAAGGAGCTAACATATGTATTTACTGAATCAGATAATTTAAAGCTATGTCCTTCTGCAACAAATTTAATCTTTCCACCATTATTGGATACATTAATATTATCTGAACCAAATGCATTATCAAGCTGGGTTTGTAAATCAGCCGTTAAAGCATCAATATCCCTAAGAGTAGAATGATCCTGGGAAAGCTTAATAGTTTTCTTTACCCCATCTAAAGTAACATCAATAGTCTTTCCCTTTTTTAAATTATCCCAATTAATTTCACTACCAAGCATTTCACCTGAAACACTACTGATGCTTTCCCATATTTCATTTTTAGCCAGTTGTTTTACTATAATGCTATGACTACCTACACTTGCTGTGCCAGTAGCTTCTACTTTAACTGCATCTGTATCTATTCCATTTATTTTTGCCGTAGCACCATAAATACGAAAATTGTTTTCAGTAATTAAATTCTTGCTAGATAAAACATCCAAATAATCGTCCTTAAATCCTCTAAGGACATTTATCATTTCACGATAGCCTTCTTGTTGCCACTTTAATATTTGAAGCTGCTGCTTCATTTTATCTACTTTGGTTAATTCCGCCTTCATAAGGCTTTCAACGAGTGTATTTGTATCCAGACCTGAAATTCCTGTCAGACGGAGCCTATCATTTGTTATAAGCATTGTCTCACCCCTTATCTCTTTTCATCCACTATTATACCTGCCATCTCCCAGAGATGAGCTACCAAATCTAATACTTGCTCCGGAGGTATTTCGCGAATAACTTCCTTAGTTTCTTTGTTAAGGACCTTTACTGAAATTTGCTTTGTTTTTTCATGAATAGAAAATTCAAATTCTGCCATTACTCCACTTAGTTTTTTATTAGCCCTTTCAATAGCTTCGATCACTGTCTTTTCTGCTATAGAAATACTATCATAATTTTTTGCTTTTTGTCCGATAACGTTGTTGTTTATTTCAACCTTGTGCTCTTGGGAATAATTTTCTTGTTTTTGATTTTGAACATTTGATAAAGTCATTTGAGCAGCTTGTAATGAATCTTCAACCTTCATTCAAAAACACCTCCGTACATTATCTTATTTATAATAAATGGACTATTCTTTATTATTATATCGGCATTTTGCTTAATTACCTTAATATATTTAATAAAAATTCATATATCCCTATATAAATTCTTTGTTATTAGCAATCCATTCTTTAGTCTTTTCAATTCCTTCTTCTAAAGAATACTTGGGGCTCCAGTTTAAAAGCTCTTTTGCTTTGTTATAATTACATAATAATTTCATAATTTCACTTTGAGGGTGAATATGGGGAACATGCCTTATTTTATTCTTATCTTTTGCAATAAGTAAAGCTAAATCGTTTACGGTTATGTCTCTTCCCAAGCCAGCATTAATAATTTCTCCGTCTACTTTGCTACTGTATCCTGCCTCTGCAACAAAATCTGCACAATCTTCTACATATAAAAAATCCCTTGTCTGATTCCCACTTCCATATATTAATAAATCTTCTCCCTCTAAAGTCCTTTTTATAAAGATAGCAATTACACCGCCTTCTCCTCCTGTCTTTTGAAAAGGGCCGTAAGTATTAAAAGGTCTGACAACCACAACAGGAAGCTTATAAGCATACCAATAAGACAGCACCATGTTTTCTCCAGCTATCTTGCTGCCTGCATAAGGTGAAGCAGGTTTTGTAGGATGTAATTCTGTTATACCTTCTTCATTTGTTGCTTTATCGTAAACCATACAAGTACTCATAAAAACCATTTTTGTATTAGTCTTTTTACATTGTTCTAATACATTAAAAGTTCCTACTGTATCATTTTCAAAGGTTGTCCTAGGATCATCGATACTATCTTGAACATTAATACTAGCCCCTAGGTGATAACAAATATCAAAGGAATTCTTAAATAACTCTTCTAATAATTTAATATCTTTTATATCTCCTTTGATAAATTCTTTAAAATAAGGATGATTATAAAATTCTTCTATATTAGTTTCTCTTCCATTAGACAAATCATCTAAAACCCATGCATAGTGATTGTCTTCTAATAATCTTTTTACAAGCCATCTGCCGATAAAACCTGCTCCTCCAGTTACTAATATATTCAAAATATCACTCCCCAATAATGATTTAAATGTATAAAATTAGCTTTATCTTAATCTATAACTCTCTATTAATTCTTTTACACTCCTTATTACATACATTATATCTTCCTTTGTCATTTTAGGAAATAGTGGAAGTGTAAGCATCCTATCATATAGTCTTTCTGCTTGTGGGCATAAACCTTTTTTATAACCTAATTTTTGATAATAAGGGTGATAGTATACAGGAATATAGTGAACATTAACCCCTATATTTCTAATTCTTAATTCATCAAATATTACTCTTTTGTCAGGTCTTATTTTATCTGTATCTATTTGAATCACATAAATATGCCAACCTGAAAGGCTATTATCTAATTGTTTTGGAATAACTACTCCTTCAAAACCCCTAAAGGCATCATCATACATTTTTGCATATTTTCTTCTTTTTTCAATGAAAAAGTCTAATTTATCTAACTGACTATAGCCAAGAGCTGCCTGAATGTCGGTCATTCTGTAGTTATACCCTAAGACATGTTGTTCATAATACCAAGCCGCATCATCATTTAACAATTTATTCTTATCTCTTGTAATGCCATGGGAACGAAAAAGCATAAGCTTTTCATAAAAATCCTCATTGTTTGTTGTTACTGCTCCTCCTTCTCCCGTGGTAATAGGCTTTACGGGATGAAAACTAAAAGTAGTCATATCACCAATAGTCCCTATTTTTCTTCCTTTATAAGAAGCCCCTAAGGCATGAGCTCCGTCTTCTATAACAAATAAATTATACTCCTCTGCAATTTTTATTATTTCGTCCATGTCACAAGGCTGGCCAGTGTAGTGAACTGGTATAATAGCCTTTGTTTTATCCGTAATTTTTCTTTTTATATCCTCAGGATTAATATTGTATGTATCAGGACAAATATCTGCAAAAACTGGCTTGCCACCGCAATAAAGTACTGCATTAGAAGTTGCAGCAAAAGTCATAGGACTAGTAATAACCTCATCACCTTTGCCTATACCTGCAGCAAAACAAGCCCCATGAAGGGCTGCGGTACCGTTAGATAGTGCTACCGCATACTTAGCACCAGTTATTTCTTTAAGTTTTTCTTCAAACTTATCAATAGCAGGTCCTGTTGTTAGATAATCACTTTTTAATACTTCTATAACCGCATCTATATCATCATCATCAAGCCACTGTCGTCCATAAGGCAAAAAATCTTCTCTCACTTTGTCACACTCTCCTACAATTTTTTATTGAAGATATTAATTCCTTAGCCAATCTTTCTGCCCCTAAGCCATCTACTAATTTCCTTGCTTTTGCTGACATTTCTACTCTTTTTTCATAGGTCATTTTAACAACTTTTTGGGGAATTTCCTCTATCTTTGAACTTTCAATAATACCTAATTCATTTAATTTTTTGGCTGCTAATATTTGATTGTCAGCAACAACTATACCCAAAGTAGGAGTCCCACAAGCTGCAAGTTCATATAAAGTAGAGCCGCAAGAAGAAATTGCTAAATCACAATTTAGCATAAGCTTAGACATCTTTGGATTATAATATTTCTTAAGCCTATTATCATTTATATTTTCCATTATTCCCTTGGGAAAAGCTGGTCCAATTACAACATGAAATACTGTATCAGGCATAGTGTCTAACAAACTAACTACAATTTTTTCAGTTATTCTATTAATATCTGAGCCTCCAAGGGTAACCATGATATCTTTTATTTCATTTCTTACATGAAATGGGGGCAGATCTCTAAATTCTTTTCTTAAAAGGGCATATTTACTTCCTAAAAAAACCCCTAAATAATTATCCTTCTTATAATTTAAATCCTGTGCATAAGGATTTTGATTGATTATAAAATCTACAGGATATTCTTCCTCTTTATTATCATCAAAATATCCAATAAAAGTACCTTTGCTTTTTATAGAATTAAAAAATTCCTTGTCCACCTTATAATCATCAACAAGCAAACAGTCATAATCTAAAGATTTAAGACCATCTTTTATTTCGTCTTTATAAAAAGATAAAACATCATAAGAATTTTCTTTAAGGTATTTAATTCCTTCTCGGTATTCTTCTTCATTAAGGCATAGATACGATACATCTGCATATTTTCTTAGTTCCTCTCCCAATACAGATGTCCTCATAATATGCCCCATACCTATGTTTTTTCCTCCATCTGCGCGAATAATAATCTTCATAATAATCCTACTTTCAAACTTTAAAATAGATTATGCCTTCTTTTGGCTTACAGACTGGTTTATTTTTGCCAAATCAGGATTTTCATCCAGATATTTAATAATATCATCTATGTCAAAATAATTATTTTTATCATATAAAGCATTATAAATATTTTCAACAAGAGTAAAATCTTCTTTTGTATCAACACACAGCCTATAATTGGGCCTGTTCCACTCTTTTTTTGCCTTCATCTTTCCAATAGAAAAATCCTTTGGATGTTCATACATATACAAGGTAACATGTTCCCTGTATCTATCTTCCTTAGCCAATTTATGGGCCTTTATAAGGGCTTCTCTTGTAAAAATTTCTCCATCAAAGCCCCTGCTAAAACTATCAGGAACATCAACCCTCATATAGTCAAGCTTTGCCTTTAAAAACTCTTCAATCAAAGCATCAATAACTTCCACGCTAATAAGAGGGCAATCTCCGGTAACCCTAATAATATACTTTCCACCAAATTTATTTACAGCATCTATATATCTTTTTAATACATCTTCTTCAGAACCTCTAAAAACAACTCCCCCTGCATTTTCAACTATTTCTACTAATTTATCATTTTCAGGATTTGTAGAACTAGCAACAACAAGCTTATCAATTTTAGAAAGCTTCTTTAATCTATTTAAAATATGAGTAATCATTGGTATACCTTTAATTTCTTTTACTACCTTGCCTGGCAGCCGCTCTGAACCCATTCTGGCTTGAATAATACAAATAATATCATTTTCCATCATTTTTCCTTCTTTCACTAAATCTTATCCCAAGTTATTGGTTCATTTTTCTTAATATCTACTTTTGCTTCTCTTCCTATCACTATATCATAATACTTTGGCATAATGCCTACACCAGGGCGAAGTACCGCCAACATATCTTCACTAATAATAGTCCCTTTGGGAATATCTACTTTTGCAAAAATACTTCTGCGTCCCCTTTGATGGTGCAACTTTTCAGTATCTGCCAAACTCTTAATAGAAGAACCTATTGCCTTTTCCACATCTCTTATTCCCTTTACCATAGCCTTTAATTCATCTGGCTCGATAGCAAATTTATGATCAGGTCCTCTTAAATTTCTATCAAGGGTAAAATGTTTTTCAATAACTTTTGCTCCTCTAGCTACTGCTGCAATAGGGATACTAATACCTAAAGTATGATCCGAATATCCTACAGGAAGTCTAAAAGCAGATTTCATAGTATCCATAGCTGCTAGATTTACTTCTTCCACAGGCATAGGATAACTTATTCCGCAGTGAAGTAAAATAACTTGATTGTTACCCTGTTCATATATAGCATTTAGGGCATCTTCAATTTCCCCTAAATTTGCCATACCCGTAGAAAGAATAATAGGTTTATTCTTTTTTGCAATATATCTAAGGAAAGGTATATCAACCATTTCAAAAGAAGCAATCTTATAAGCTGGCATATCAAGAGTTTCTAACTCCTCCACCGCTTCATAATCAAAAGGAGTAGACAAAAAGATAATCCCTTTTTCATCTGCATATTCCTTTAACTCCTGCTGCCAGTCTCTTGGAAGCTCCAAACCTTTATAAAGCTCATACAAAGTAGGAACCCCTTCATATTCTTCCCCTAACTGCATAATAGGATGAGAAGTATTGGCTGCAATTTTATCTGCAGTAAAGGTTTGAAACTTTACTGCATCAGCTCCAGCCTCAACTGCAACATCTATTAACTTTTTAGCTTGTCCCAGATCCCTATCATGATTACTGCCTGCTTCTGCAATAATAAAACAAGGGCTGTTTTCATCTATCTTATTATTTCCTATCCGAATACTTACCATATAGATTCCTCCCAACTAGTTCTCTATATAAAGATATCGTAAAAAAGCCTATAAAATATTATAGGTAAAGAATAGGTGCCTGTCGCTTCACATTTCCACATCTGAATAATAAAAATGGAAATATAAACTGACAGGCACCAAATATTTAATACTTTATATAGCAAGAATACTTGAAGCTAAAGAAAAATATATTGTCAGGGCTACAGCATCTACTATAGTTGTTATAAGAGGACCTGCCATAATTGCTGGGTCAAATTTCAGCTTCTTTGCAATTATAGGCAATACTCCTCCAACTACTTTAGCCACTATTACTGTAAAAAGTAAACTTATGCTTACTGTAATAGATACCATTAAATCAATCTTTTCTAAATAATATATTCTGATAAAGTTTACAGCAGCTAGGGATATCCCAACAATACCACTAACTCTAAATTCTTTCCAAAAAACCTTTAGTATGTCCCTTAGTCTTATTTCTTCTAAGGCTAATCCTCTAATTATAAGAGTAGATGATTGAGAACCTGAATTCCCACCTGTATCCATTAGCATTGGGATAAATGTAGTTAATACAACTGCTGACTGTAGTAACTCTTCAAACTTAATAATAATACGACCTGTAAAAGTAGCAGAAATCATAAGAATTAACAGCCATATAAGCCTGTGTCGTGCTAAAGTAAAAACTCCTGTCTTTAAGTATTCTTCATCAGTCGGTGTCATGGCTGCCATTTTTTGCAAGTCTTCTGTGTTTTCCTGTTCAATAACATCCACAATGTCATCTATGGTTATAATACCTACTAATCTATTTTCTTTATCTACTACTGGCATTGCTAGCAAATTATACTTCTTAAATAAAGATGCTATTTCCTCTTGATCTGCATTGGTGGGGATGGAGATAAAATTTGTGTCCATAATATCCTTTATAACAATATCTCCATCAGTTAATACTAATTTTCTTAGACTAACAACTCCTTCTAATTTTCTATTTTTATTGATTACATAACATACATCCACCGTTTCCTTATCTACACCAATTTGTTTTATATATTCTAAAGAATCCTTCACCTTCATTTCTTTTTTTAAGTCTACATATTCAATCGTCATAATGCTTCCTGCTGAATTCTCTGGATACTTTAGAAACAGATTTATTAATTGTCTTTTTTGTTTTGTAGTATTTTTTAATATTTTTTTTACCACATTTGACGGCATCTCTTCTAAAATGTCAACGGTATCATCAAGAAATAACCTATCTGTAATCGTTTGTATCTCTTTATCGGTAATAACTTCAATAATATATTGTTGTTGCTCATTACTCATATAAGAAAATACTTCAGCTGCAATGTCTTTGGGTAGTAATCTAAATATTATAAGCATCTTTTCTTCTTCCAGCTCTTCTAATAACGATGCTATATCTACCACATTCATCTTAACAATTTCATCCTTTACCTTTGAAAACATCCCTTCCTTTACAAGGTTTTTAATAATATCTTGCATTCAAAGCCCTCCTTTAATGAGAGCTA
>JAAYRK010000106.1 GCA_012518815.1 Candidatus Epulonipiscium sp.
AGGAAGAAAGAGATTCAATTGTAAGGAATATTGTAAAGGATATTAAGAACAATCAGGAACTAATAAAAGACATAGAAGAGCAGTTAAGAAAATTATTGCCACAGACGGGGTATAAGTTGCAAACCATGCCAGGTATAGACCTTATTACAGAATCAAAGATTGTATCTGAAATTGGTGATATTAACAGATTCCCAGATTCAGATAAACTGGCTCGATTTATGGGGTTGGCACCAGTACATTTCAGTTCAGCAGGTAAAGGCAGGGATGAACGGTGTAGAAGTGGAAACAGAGAGTTAAATGCTATATTTCATTTTTTGGCTATACAAATGGTAGTTATATCACCTTCAGGCAAGCCAAGACATCCAGTATTTAGAGAGTATTTTGAACAGAAGGTTAAAGAGGGTAAAAACAAGCCACAAGCTCTTATATGTATAAGCAAGAAGGCTTGTAAGGATAATCTACGGTATGATGAAGACAAAGACAGAGTATAGACCGTATGAGAAGTCATAGGAGAAAAAGAAGTAGTAGTATTTGGATTTTTTAATTGAGATATGGTAACAAGGATTATATACTATATATAGTTCTTGTAGTGAGGGAACGAGTAAGATTAATTTAAATCAAAAACCAAATGTGACCTATGATGAATCAGTTGTTAATGCTTAAATTGAGGACATAACGAACGCATTAAATGGTAAATAGGGGGATAAGGATGTATAGATATAATGAAACTATTAAAATTTTAATAAATAAGTTTTCAGAGTTAGAAAAAATTTATGTTGAAAACATTGATGATTATGAAGGACTTCCATATGTATTTTATGAATCAGCATTTGTAAAATATATTTTGGACAAAGTAAATTCTAATGATGATGATGCACTTAAAGAAATCTTCAGTTTTGTTGAAGATATGTTTGTTAATGGTGATGACGAAACAAAAAATTTAATAGGAGTTGCTGTAGTTGAAAGTTTGTATCACGAAGAAAATTTAAAATTTAAAGAAGTATTACAAAGGTATTTTGGAGAGTTAACAAAAAAAAGTTATGAAGATTGTTTTAAATAGTATTATATATTCAGGTCACACAGTTACGGCTGATGTGACCTTTTATATTTAATAATATATAGTCAAGGTGAATAGGTTTTTATATGTTGATATACCATAGATTTTGTATTTATAAAACTAAAACATGTTTAATACATTATATATATTGTCCAGTATTTTAGTATATCTGTTATTTTTATTATAATTTATGCATCATGAAATCGGGATATTAAGTAGGTGTATAGTTTTTTTAAATGAAGTAGAATGGATTGCAATCCCTTTTTAGACAAAGAATAGTTGTAACAAAACTTATCAACTATAAAGCTTCGTATAGATTTTACATAGATTTTAAATAATAGTTATATAGATTTAATCATCATATCGTATTATTTGTTTGTAAAAAAGATAAAAGAAAAGGAGAGAAAAGAGTGAAGAAAAAAAATATAAGTCTTATGTTGATAGCAAGTATATTAACAGTTTTATTTACTGGATGTTCAGGAGGAGCAAATAACGATATCGCAGTTGTTTCTCGTGAAGATGGTTCGGGTACCAGGGGAGCTTTTATTGAATTGTTTGGCGTTGAAGGAAAGGATGCAGAAGGTAATAAGGTTGACAATACCACAGATGAAGCAACTATTGTAAACAGTACTTCGGTTGTAATTACTACGGTTGCAGGGAATAAAAATTGTATTGGTTATATATCTTTAGGTTCTTTAAATGATACTGTAAAAGCTTTGAAAATTGATGATGTAGAAGCAAGTGTAGATAATATTAAAAACAACACTTATAAGGCCTACAGGCCATTTAATATTGCTACTAAAGACAATTTAAGCGAACTTGCTCAGGATTTTATTGATTATATTCTTAGCAGCGATGGGCAGGAGGTTATAGAAGCGGTTGGCTATATTGCTGCAACTGAAGAAGGCCCTTATAGCGGTAGTAAGCCTTCAGGAAAAATTGTAGTAGGTGGCTCTTCTTCTGTAACACCTGTAATGGAAAAGTTAAAGGAAGCTTATCTAAAAGTTAATCCCAATGCAGATATTGAGATACAGATTAGTGATTCTACAACAGGTATGCTTGGTACAATTGAAGGGACTCTTGATATCGGTATGGCATCTAGGGAATTGAAAGAAAGTGAGTTAGAAAGCTTAACAGCAACGGTTATAGCACTAGATGGACTTGCTGTTATTGTAAATAAGGAAAATCCCATAGACAATATTACAAGTGAAGAGGTTAGAAGAATTTTTACAGGTGAAATTGTTTCTTGGGATGAAATTTCCAAATAAATTTAAAAAAGTTAAGTACAACATTAAAATTTTAATGTTGTATTAATTTGTTGAAAGGTTGAAATATATATGACCAAATATAAAGAAACTATTATGAAAATAATATTTTTTATAGCAGCTATTACATCCATTGTGTCTGTTGCACTGATTTGTTTATTTTTGTTTATAAACGGTATTCCTGCTATGAAAAAAATAGGTTTATTTGATTTCCTTTTAGGAAAGACTTGGAAACCCAATAATGCAATTCCTGCTTATGGAATTTTTCCTATGATTGTAGGAAGTATATATGTTACGGCTGGAGCCATAGTAATTGGGGTGCCAATTGGACTCTTTACTGCTATGTTTATGGCAAAATATTGTCCTAAACGATTGTATGGAATTTTAAAACCAGCTATTGATTTATTAGCAGGGATACCTTCGGTTGTATATGGATTTTTTGGACTGGTCGTTCTTGTACCTTTTATTAGGAATACTTTTGGAGGGACTGGTAGCAGCATGCTAACAGCTTCAGTTCTTCTTGGAATTATGATTTTACCTACGATTATAAGTGTAAGTGAGTCAGCTATAAGAGCAGTTCCAGCAAGTTATTATGAAGGTGCCCTGGCTCTTGGTGCCAGTCATGAAAGAAGTATATTTTTTGTTGTTCTTCCTGCTGCAAAATCGGGTATTATGACTGCAGTGGTTTTATGTATTGGCAGAGCAATAGGAGAGACCATGGCTGTTATCATGGTTGCAGGAAATCAGGCAAGAATGCCAGAAGGCATTTTTAAGGGGATAAGGACTCTTACTGCAAATATTGTTATTGAAATGGGATATGCTGCAAATTTGCATAGGGAAGCTTTAATTGCTACAGCAGTTGTATTGTTTGTATTTATTCTTATTATAAATGTGTTATTATCACTTGTTAAAAGGAGGATTAATTGATGGAAGATATTAAAAAAAGGTTAAGGCTTTATAAAAATAATCCTCTTTCACTGATTTTATTTGTTTTAGTAATTTTGTCTACTGTGTTCACTATAGGAATTTTACTATTTTTGATTGGCTATATAATGTTTAAAGGCATACCTAATATTAGGCTCGATTTATTTGAATGGGAGTATAATTCAGTTAATGTATCCCTTATGCCAGCATTGATTAACACAATTCTTATAACGATAATTTCTTTATTGATTGCAACCCCTATAGGTATTTTTTCTTCAATTTACTTAATTGAGTATGCAAAAAGAGGTAATAAACTTGTGGCTTTAATTAAGTTGACAGCAGAAACTCTTTCGGGGATTCCTTCCATAGTATACGGGCTTTTTGGTTTGTTATTTTTTGTAACTACTCTTGGTTGGGGCATGTCTTTATTAGCAGGAGCTTTTACCTTGTCAATAATGATTTTACCACTAATTATGCGTACTTCAGAGGAAGCACTAAAATCCGTTCCTGACTCCTACAGGGAGGGAAGCTATGGGCTTGGGGCAGGCAAGCTTAGGACAATTTTTTCTATTGTTTTACCTTCAGCTATTCCAGGAATTTTATCAGGAGTCATTTTAGGGATAGGAAGAATTGTAGGAGAAACTGCAGCTCTTATTTATACTGCAGGGACCGTGGCTGAAGTAGCTTGGGGTAGAGATTTTTTATTTGATTCTACTCGTACTTTATCAGTTCATATGTATGCCCTTGCCAGTGAAGGTTTATATTTAAATCAGTCTTATGCAACAGCAGTTGTATTGTTAATAATAGTGATAGTTATAAATTGGTTTTCTAGATTTATTGCTAAAAAATTATCTAAAGTTTAGTTATTATTAAAGAGAGAAAGGGATTTACATGGAAAAAATAAAAATAAAAGGACTAGATTTATTTTATGGTGACTTTCAAGCCTTAAAAAATATTAATATGGATATAAAATCAAATGCAATTACAGCCTTAATAGGTCCTTCTGGTTGTGGGAAGTCTACCCTATTAAAAAGTATAAATCGGATGAATGATTTAATAGAAGGCTGCAAAATTAATGGCAATATCCTTTTGGATAATATAGATATTTATGGAGATGTAGATATAAATTTACTTAGAAAGCACGTAGGAATGGTTTTTCAAAAGCCTAATCCTTTTCCTATGAGCATTTATGATAATGTAGCTTTTGGCCCCCGTACCCATGGTATAAAGTCTAAGGCTAAGTTAGATGATATTGTTGAAAAATCTCTTAGACGTGCGGCAATATGGGATGAATTAAAAGACAGGCTTAAAAAAAGTGCCCTGGAACTTTCTGGCGGTCAGCAGCAAAGACTTTGTATAGCAAGAGCATTGGCTGTAGAGCCAGAAGTCTTATTGATGGATGAGCCTACATCAGCTCTTGATCCTATATCTACATCTAAGATAGAAGACCTTGCTGTTGAATTAAAAAACAATTATACTATAGTCATAGTTACACATAATATGCAGCAGGCCATCCGTATTGCTGACTTTACTGCATTTTTCCTAAAGGGTGAACTTATTGAATATGATAGCGCTCAAGAGTTGTTTTCTGTTCCAAAAGATAAACGTACTGAAGATTATATAACAGGGAGGTTTGGATAATGAGAAGTAAATTTGATGAGCAGCTAGAATTATTAAATACTCAAATGATACAGATGGGCACCCTTTGTGAAACTGCCATATCAAATGCAGTAAAAGCGTTGATAGAAGCGGATATGGAGCTTGCAAAAAAAGCTATTCTTGCTGACGAAGAAATTGATCAAAAGGAAAGAGAAATTGAAGCACTTTGTTTAAAACTTATTTTACAGCAGCAACCTGTTGCAAGAGATCTTCGTCAAATTTCTTCTGCCCTTAAAATGATAACAGATATGGAGCGGATTGGTGATCAAGCGGCAGATATATCTGAAATAACTATGCTTGCAAATATTAAGTCTGCTGAAAATACAAAATATATTCTAGATATGGCTAAGGCTACCATTAAAATGGTTACAGATAGTATAGATGCTTTTGTACGGCAAGATCTGAAACTTGCAAGGGCTGTCATTGAATACGATGATGTGGTAGATGAATTATTTAATGAAGTAAAAAAAGAATTAATTAGAATAATTAGTGAAGATAGCGAAAATGCTGAATTTGCTATTGATATGATTATGATTGCTAAGTACTTTGAACGTATAGGAGATCATGCTACCAATATAGGAGAATGGGTTGAGTTTTCTATAACTGGCAAACACGTAGGAGGAAAAGACACATGATTTATTGTGTAGAAGATGATGTAAGCATACGTGATTTAATAATTTATGCTTTAAAGACGGCTGGTTATGATGCTTTAGGGTTTGATGAAAGTAGTTCTTTTTATGAAGCTTTAAAAAAAGAACTTCCTTCATTGATATTGCTTGATATTATGCTTCCAGGTGAAGATGGGATCGAAATATTAAAGAGTCTAAAGGCGTCGTCAACGACAAGAAATATTCCTGTTATTATGCTTACAGCAAAAAGTAGTGAATATGACAAGGTTATAGGACTTGATACAGGAGCTGATGATTATATTACAAAGCCTTTTGGTGTGATGGAATTTATTTCCCGTGTTAAAGCTGTTCTAAGAAGAACAAATCCCCAACCTAGTTTATCTATATTGTCTTTAGGAAGGCTTTCTATGAATATTGAAAGCCATTTAGTTCTTGTTGACGGAAAGGAAGTTATTCTTACTTTTAAAGAATTTGAGCTTTTAAAATATATGCTTGAAAATATAGGAATTGTCTTGTCTAGAGACAAGCTTTTAGAAAAAGTATGGGGATATGATTATGAAGGAGAAACTAGAACAGTAGATGTTCATATACGTAGTTTGAGGCAAAAACTAGGAGAAGCTGGCTCTATTATTGAAACTATAAGAGGAGTTGGCTATAAAATTAGGAGAGAATATGAAGAAACGAATTTATAATAGCATGATTTTTTTGGTTATATTTACTGTTTTACTTACATCATCTCTAATAACAGGAATTATATACCGGGGTTTTTATTATCGTATACAAGAAGAAATACGAAATGAAGCCCTTTTTATTTCAATTGGATTAAATCAAAATGGAGAAGCTTTTTTTTCTGAGTTAGAAAATAAAGGAGTAACAAACAGGGTAACATGGATAGATGCTGACGGAAGGGTATTATTTGATAATGTAGCTGAAGCTAAAGATATGGATAATCATCTTGACAGGCCAGAAATTACTGAAGTACTCAAAAATGGTTTTGGTGAGTCAGTTCATCTTTCTAAAACTATGGGCAGTCAAACATATTATTATGCTGTACGGCTTAATAATGGCACGGTTCTTAGGGTATCTACTACGACAGATAGTATTTATAAGCTTGTCTTAAATTTTATTCCTTACATTTTTATTATTTGTTTGACGGTATTATTTATGTCTTTACTTATTGCTAATTTGCTTACAAAAAAAATTATTACTCCTATTAATAATCTTAATTTAGAAAAGCCTTTATCTAATGATATTTACGATGAATTATCTCCTTTGTTATCCCGTATGGAAAAACAAAATGAAAAGATTGAAAATCAGTTTAATGAAATTAAGATGAGGCAAGAAGAATTACGATCCATAATGGAAAATGTTAGTGATGGGATAATTGTATTAAATAGCAAAGGACGAATAATAAGTATTAATAATGCTGCTGCATTTATATTTGATGTTGGTTTAGAGGAGTGTGTTAATAAGCATATATTAGTATTAAGTCGCAGTAGCGTTTTTCAAGAAGCTGTAGAAGCTGCAATAAAGGGTAATTCTTATGAAAATACAATAACTAAAGGCAGTAGTATATTTAATTTACTGGCTAGTCCTGTTAAGGATGATAAGCCTGTAAAAGGTATTATTTTATTTGTTTTAGATGTCACAGAAAAAGCAAATGCTGAAAAAATACGGCGAGAGTTTTCTGCAAATGTTTCTCATGAACTTAAAACTCCCCTTACATCAATTTTAGGGTATGCAGAACTATTGAAAAATGACATGGTAAAAGTTGAAGATATCTCTAGTTTTGCCAGTCGTATATATAATGAGGCAAGAAATCTTATTAATCTTGTAGAGGATATTATAAAGTTATCAAGATTAGATGAAAAAGATCCACACTTTTTATTTGAAGAAGTTGACTTACTTAGATTAACTGAAAATGTAGTTGAAAGATTATCAAGTATTGCACAAAAAAAAGAAATAGATATTTTAGTTAATGGTGTTAAGGCAAGAATAAGGGGCGTAAGGCAAATCCTAGAGGAAATGATATACAATTTGTGTGACAATGCAATAAAATATTGTGATGAAAAAAGTAAAGTCGAACTAACTGTTAGTGTATCAAATGATAATGTTATATTAACTGTTTCTGATAATGGACCTGGTATTGAAAAGGAACATCAAAGTCGTATATTTGAACGTTTTTATAGGGTTGATAAATCTCATTCTAGAGGCAGTGGCGGTACTGGCTTAGGACTGGCTATTGTAAAAAATGGTGCCAAATTTCATAATGCAAAGATTGAGTTGTTTAGCAAGCGAGGAGAAGGCACAAAAATTTCAATTATTTTTAACAGAGAGTAAAAAGCATGTTTTTGGTCTTATACAGGAGACATTATTGTCCCCTGTTTTTTTGTACTGTACGTATTCTAAAAATTAGCATCATTATAAAGGGGATAATTACAAAATTAACTAAGCAGATATATGTATAGTAATTAAGGAAGCGAAACAAATTAAAGGTGTCTTGAGACAAAGCAAGACCAGCTATTAATACTAATAAACTGCTTGTATAAATGGTATATTTGTCGTAGATTTTTAAGTCTTTTAGGATTTTCATAAGGGCATAAAAGGTAAGTACATATTTAATATACCAACCTCCTAGTATTTGTAGCATAACAAAAAATTCGCCACTTTCCATGAAACGAGATAATTCTACTAACTGCGTTTGCAAAAGCTTAGGATAAGGCATTGTATTAAGGTATCTTATTTCGAATGTGGTTATAATACCCATGATAGAAATAATTTGCATTTGTATTATGAATATTAAAGATATTAAAGAAGTTCTAACTATCTTATTTTTATCTTGGATATCCTCTATATAAGCAAATGCTATGGTAAAACAGCCATATAAGCCTAAAAATTGTAAGAATGATTTAATAATATCCGGCCTTATTCCATCTTTTAATATGGGTAGCAAGTAGTAAAGTTTTTTATATTTTATAGTAAGAATACTTAGATTAATTCCTGAAATTATAATAAGAACCATGCTTATAACGGTTGTAATTATTAAGGCTGCTTTTCCTTTTTTAATTGTATATAATGCAGGGCAAACGAAAAAAATTAAGATGTACCAAGATGGAACTTCAAAGAGCATATTGGTGTGCATTGAATTTGCTTCAACAGAAGCACTTTCAACTAAGCTTAAAAATAATGTAATAGCAAATAGTATTAACAAAAAATTACCCCAGAATTTGCCTAAGGCTCCACAGTAAATATTATATAAATTGAAAGTATTGGTTTTTTTAAAAGAAGAAAGCATAAACCATGCATATAAAAAGATAATAATAGAAGCAATAATAAGTGTAATCCATGAGTCTCTTCCACCATTACGGGTCATAAGGGAAGGATAAGTTTTTAATGACACAATAGAGACTCCTAATATGATAAATCCAAGATGTCTTGCATTAAATTTATCGATTATATCACCGCCTTTGGAATACCTAATAGATATATTTACCAATAATAATGAATAATATTCTTTTTAATATAGATAATATTAAGGGTGAGATTAATGGATAAAAGAATTGAAATGATTCAAAATCAACTATCTGGCAATTCAGATTTTATTATTAGAAAAATTGAAGTTAATTTAGGAAGGGTTTACTTATTATTTTTAAATACAATTTGTGATAATAATTTTATTAGTGATTCAATTATCAAATCTATAATAGAAAATAAAGACGATATAAAAGATACTGAGCAAATAAAGGATAAAATAATTACTCATACAGATATAAACTACATTTATTCTTTAGATGAAGCATTGACATATATTTTAACTGGTAATACTATCATTATGTTTAGTTTTTCAAAAGATATCTTATATTGTAGTACTAGAAAAATTGAGGAAAGATCTATAGAAATTCCACCTTCAGAAACTGTTATTAAAGGTCCAAGGGAAGGATTTACAGAAAGTATTAAAACTAATATTTCTCTTATTAGAAGAAGGGTTGTAAATAGTAGTTTAAAATGCGAAGAGTTGTTATTAGGAGAAGATACAATTACAAAGATCGCAATTATATATATTGAAGGAAATGCCCCAAAGAGTTTAGTCAGTCAGGTTAAAAGAAGAATTACAAGTATAAATCATAAATATGTACAAGAATCCAATTATATAGGAGAATGTTTACAAGATAAGCCTAGTGTCTTTGACACAATAGGTTACACCGAAAAACCAGACGATTTAGTAGCCAAGATCCAAGGAGGAAAAATAGGTATAATAGTTGACGGAGATCCTTTTGCTATAACAGTCCCATTTTTTTTTATTGAAAATTTTCATTCTCCTAGTGATCACAGTTTAAATCGCTATATTGCCAATTATTTTAGACTGATAAGATGGGTTGGAATGGCAATTTCTCTTTTACTTCCAGCAATATATATAGCATTAACTACCTATCATTTTAATTTAATTCCCCCTTTGTTTGTTTTTAGATTAGCTATTGCAAGAGCAGGTGTTCCTTTTCCTATTTATTTGGAGATATTATTAATGATGTTTTTCTTTCAGATTTTAAGAGAGGCTTCACTTAGATTGCCTCAATCTATTGCTCAGACCATAAGTATTGTAGGAGCATTGATTTTAGGTGATACTGCTGTAAAGTCAGGCTTAGCTTCTACAATTTCTATTTTATTAGTAGCCCTAACATCTCTTTCAGCATTTTTGGCACCTAGCATTTTTGGCTCGATTTCTATATGGACTGATATATTAATAATTTTTGCATCTTTATTAGGACTGCCAGGATTTTTTGTTGGATTTTTATTATTTCTTTCTCATATAGCAAGTTTAACTAGTTGTGGATATCCTTATTTATACCCAATTGGGACTAAAGATAAGGTACAGTATAAAGACCGCATTCTGCGTCCCAAAATTAACAATTTACCTGACTCAATTAATAATGAGGATGAAATGCAATGAAAAAGAAAATAACAATTATTTTTTTAATATGTTTAATTACATTAACGGGGTGTTTTGGCTATAGGGATATTGATAAAGCATTATTTTGTACTGCAATAATTATTGATGTAGACGAAAATGAAAATGTATTACTTTATACGGAACTTTTTCATTCTTATAGAAGTAAAGAGGATAATTCAGAAACTGGAACACGGATTGTTTTGACTAGTAAGGGGAAAACTTTATTTGAGGCTATAAGAGATCAAAATAAAAGTGCTAGTTATAAAATTAATTATGAACAAAATAAAGTAATTATTTTTACTAAAAGAGCTGCAGAGTATGGTATTGATAATTTCATTGACTATCTTAACCGCGACCAGGAATTACTGCTTAGACAATATATTATGATTTTTGAAGGAAGCCCAGAGGATTTGATTAAATTAAAGATTAAACAAGAAGAATATATAGGATTGTTTATTTATGATTTGCTCCGTAACGAAATAACAAAGGATTTTGCTGATGTTTATCAGGTTTTTGAATATTTAAATGATAGGCATTTTGGACAGGCTATTTCAGTTATGTCAATAATTAGAATAAAAGAGGAAACAATTCAAGAAGACTTAATAATTGAAGGATCAGGAATTATAAAGGATGGTAAAATGATTGAAAAGATGGAAGGAAAAGATGCAGCTTCTCATAGTGCTATAGTTGGGAAAGAATCAATTAAAATAATAAATATTCCAAATCCTATGAATAAGGAAAGTGATCTAATTTTAGAGATGATAGATTCAAATTTAAGTATTAATATGATATATAAAGATAATCAAATAATTCTAAAAAAAGACTTTGATATTAGGGCTAGTCTTGCTGAAAGTCAAAAGCCTATTATATTTGAAGACCCTAAAATACAAAAAGAAGTTGAAAAATTGGCTGAAAAAGAGTTTGAAAAAATGTGTATGGAGACCTTTGAAAAGTATAAGAAAAAAGGATTAGATGTTTTTAGGATAAAAGAAATGATGTTAAGAAAATATCCTAACATAGACATAGAAAATCCCATTAGGATAACAGATTTAAAAATTAGTGTAAATATGAAGTTAGAAGGTAGTAGTGATGTTATCGGATTTAAAAAATAAGTGTGCGTTATTACGTGCACTTTTTTATTATAAATATTTAAATTTATTTCTTTTTGCTCTATAATATTATAGATAAGGCACAGGTTAGAAAGAGGAATTAATATGTTATATTCAAAATTTCAGAAATTCATAAAAATCATTACAGATCGCTTATTTATTTTGTCGGCTTGTTTTTTATGCATGTTTTTTGTCTTAGGTGGTCATTTGTTTAAACTTCAAATTATTGAAGGGGAGTATCACCAAAGCAAGGTAAATACAAATATTTTAAGAGAATTGCCAATTTCAGCTCCAAGGGGAACTATTTATGATAGATATGGCAGACCTTTAGCCGTTAATAAACTTGCTATGAGTATTAAATTAGATCCTAGTATTGATGTTGATAATAGGGATGAAGTGTTATTAAACTTAGTAAAATTACTTGAAAAAAATAATGAAAAGTTAATTGATACTTTTCCTTTATCTTTAAATAGGCCTTTTGAATTTCAATCCTCAAAAAATGAAGAGTTAAATTTAAAAGCTGAAGTATTTAAAACTAGTAAAGATGGCTTAACAGATGAACAAAAAAACATGAATGGAGAGGAATTTTTTAAAGTCCTAAGAGAATTTTTTGAAATAGATGAGACTTTAAATGATAGTGATGCAAGAAAACTTATTTCATTAAAATATGCTCTTTATGAAAAAAGATATAGAAAATATCAGCCTATTACTATAGCAACGGATATTAAAGATAAAACTATAGCTCATTTGGTAGAAAATTATGAGAGTTATCCGGGTTTTTATATTGATGTTGAATCAATAAGACATTATCCTGAAGGGGAATTAGTTAGTCATATTATAGGATATACGGGTAAGATAACCCAGGAGCAGTATGAAGACTTAAAAGACGAAGGTTATAACCCTGATGATATTGTAGGGATAATAGGGATTGAAAAGGAAATGGAACATTTACTAAGGGGTAAAGAAGGCAGTATATCTGTAGAAGTAGACCCCTTTGGCCAAAGAAAAGAAGTCCATAATACAGAAGACCCAATTCCTGGTGGTAAGGTATTTTTGACCTTGGATGTTGGTTTTCAAGAAAAAGTTGAAGATATTTTGGTAGGGAAATTAAGAGATATTATTCTTTCAAGGATTGAATATTCGCCTACGAAAAGTGAGCCGCCTTTTTATATTCAAGATTTGCTCTCAGGATTAATAAGGACAAATACGATTTCTGTAGAAAAAATTCTTGAGGCGGATTCTGGGACGGCACAAAATGAAATTGCTAAAAAAATAAGAAATAAAATGAATGATAAAGAAAAAGGCAATACAGATAAAGAAGAAATTGCTTATGCTAAGGAAATACTTTTGGAAATGATAAAAAATAGGGATATTAATTCAAAAACCCTTATTGCAGTAATGATTGAACAAGAGGTAATATCAGCAGATGAAGAGTTTAAAAAGAAAGTTGAAAATGGTAATATATCACCAATTCAAATTATGAGAGAAAGAATTGAAAATGGAGAAATAATGCCTCATGAATTAGGGGTTGACCCAAGTACTGGAGCAGTTGTTGTTGTTGATATCCATACAGGGGAAGTTCTTAGTCTTGTAAGTTATCCAAGTTATGATAATAATAAATTTATAAACGGAATTGACTATGAATACTACAAAAAACTTCAAGAAGATCCCACTATTCCTATGTTTCCTAGGGCAACTCAAGGAAGAATGGCACCTGGCTCTACGTTTAAAATGGTTACTGGAATAGCTGCCTTAGAAGAAGGAATAGTTACTCCAAGAGATAAAATTAATGACAAAGGACTCTATAAAGATGCAGGCTTGCCTTATGCTCGTTGTTGGATATATAGTAATTACAATATAGGTCATGGCTATACGGATATTCACAGGGCACTTGAAGTATCCTGTAACTACTATTTTTATGATGTATCTTATAGAATGGCAAGAGTCGATGCTCAAAATAGTATTGAACAAAATGGTCTTAATAAAATTCAAAAGTATGCAAGTAAATTTGGTTTGGATTCAAAAACAGGTATTGAAGTTCCAGAATATGAACCTCAATTATCCAATAGGGACGTTATCCGTTCTGCAATAGGCCAAGGAACTCACAACTTTGCACCAATTCATATGGCAAGGTATATTGCTACATTGGCTAATGGAGGAACATTATATAACTTTCATATTGTAGATTCTGCAAAAACTTTTGAAGGAGATATCATTTTAAAAAAAGAACCAGAAATACAAGAACAAACTAATTTTAAAACTGAAAATTTAAATGCTATTTATAAGGGTATGAATTTGGTTACAGCAGGGAATGAAGGTACTGTAAGGCGGATTTTCAGTGATTTTCCAATTGAAGTAGCAGGGAAAACAGGAACTGCCCAAGAACAATTAAATAGAGGTGCTCATGCCTGGTTTGTGGGATTTGCTCCTTATGATGATCCTCAAATTGCTATTGTTGTGGCCATACCTTATGGTTATTCCTCAAATTATACTGCTGAAATATTTAGAGATATTGTTGCTGAATATTTTGGACTTAATGCGGTGTCTGAAAAGGCAACTATTGATAATAAACTCTATTAAATTTAACAAAATTTAGTTTAATATATTTATCCTCCTTGGTAATATTGTTCTTTTCTTTTTAATATAATTTACTATAAATATACAATTGATATATTAAGGAGGAGAGGGATGAATAAAGTAAGTTACCTTTATGAATTGTCTGAGCAGGATGGTATTTATAGCAAGGCTTATAATCAATTTGGGGACAACTTATTTAAGAGACTTGAGACTATTAAAAAGTATCCCGTAAATTATGCAGGAGATAATCCTTTATACTTGCAACAACTTTTAATTTGTGCTGAAAAGCTATCAGAAGATAGTACTGAAGAAGTCCTAATAAAGCCTTATGAATTGACAGACTTGTTAAAGGGTATTATTTGTGCCATTGAGCATTTGCCAGCAGATATTATTATAAATAAGGCAGGAATATGTAGGTACATTCAATCGCATATAGAGGAGTTTTTAAATAAATTATTGAAGAAAGAATCTCTTCAAAAATGCTATGAAAATTATTACACTATTAAATAAATTTCTTTAAAATTTTTTTGTATATTATTTTTTCTGACAAAAATATTTATATCTTTATATTAGGAAAAATATACGAAAAAGAAAGAAAAACAATAATATGTTTATGCACACTTACATTCAAAATTCTGTTATAATAAAAACCGTAAGACCCCCCCAATTGATTTTATTATACAAAGCAGCAATTAAGCTGCTGCACCCTCAAAAAAATTAACACCTTCTCCAGAAAACAGTGGATTCCACTGTTTTCTTTTTTTCTATAAATTGCTTTGATTATTTTACATATTTTTATGTTTTTTTACAAATTATATAGATAATCAAATTGATTGGAGGATTAGATTTTGCCATGGATAAAAAAGTTGACACAGTCGTACCTTCTTTTGCAATTTCTTTGGAAGAAGTTGAAGAAAGAATAAATATGTTGCAAGAATTTATAAAAAAACATATGAAAAAAGGTGAAGACTATGGAGAAATCCCTGGGATATCAAAACCAACTTTATTAAAAGCTGGTGCAGAAAAGCTATGTGATGTATATGGTTTTTCAAAATTAGTAGAAGTAAAAAATAGAATGGAAGATTGGGAAAAGGGATTTTTTCATTATGAAGTAGAAGTAACTTTAATTAATAAGAAGACTGCTTTAATTGAGTCACAAGGTCTAGGTTCTTGTAACTCAAAAGAAAGAAAGTACAGGTATCAGGATTCTTATACCATTGTCAACACAATACTTAAAATGGCTAAGAAAAGAGCTTTGATAGATGCAGTATTGTCTGCAACTCGGTCTTCGGGAATTTTTACTCAGGATGTAGAGGATATGGAAATAGAAGAAGAGTTAGTAAGGCCAAGTACTGAAAAGCAAAGAAGATATATATTAAGCCTTACTAAAGAAAAACATTTTGATGAAGAACAACTTAGAACTTTTTGTGCTAATGTTATAGGAGAAGATAAAGCTAGCAAAGACTGGACTAGTGAAGAGGCAAGTAAAATAATAGAGGCACTTCAAAATACTCCAAAATCTTCAATTATAGTAAATCCAAATAAAAAAACTTAAGGCAGCATAATTTGCTGTTTTTTTTATTGTCAACATTACTATTTTAAAAAGTAAAGACCCTTAAAGAAACCTTTTTAATAGAATTTACACTAGTCATTTTTTATCTAATAACTCCCATAGACAATCTTGAAAAAATGCATTATAATGTAAATAAGTTATGTAAACCAATTACCCTCTTTGTAGAGCTTGTTAGGAGGAATGATATGAATAAGAAACGAAACTATATATGGGCTTTGCCTTTTATTTTTTTGGTTTTAAGCCTTAGTTTATTGTTTTTATTTAAGCAATCTAAAACTGTAGAAATGACTTATTTTGAGTTTTTAGAAGCAGTTGAATCAAGTAAGGTTGAAGAAGTAGTTTTAAATTCTAATCCAAAGATGAAGGTAAAGCTAAAAGATGATTTATCTATAATGTATATTACTGATAATCCAAGAAATCCTGAATTAAAAGAGTTTTTATTAAAAAAACAAATAAAAGTAGTAGAAGACAGTTCTTCGTCTGCTTTTAGTATTCTTCAAGGGTTTTTAATGATAGGCTTATTTTTTGTTGTATTTAGATATGTCATCAAAAATTTTGGCCGCCAAGCATCAAAAGACATTGGGGATTTTAATCTAAAAGAAGTTGATAGCAATAATAAGAAATTTTCCTTTACTGATGTTGCGGGAAATGAAGAAGCAAAAGAAGAAGTAAAGGACATTATTGATTTTCTTAAAAAACCTGAAAAGTATGTTAAGTATGGTGCCAGAATGCCTAGAGGGATTATTTTCTATGGCCCTCCCGGTACAGGTAAAACTTTAATGGCAAAGGCTATAGCTGGAGAAGCTGGAGTTCCTTTCTTTTCGGTATCAGGTTCAGATTTTGTCCAGATGTATGTAGGTGTAGGAGCAAGCAGAATTAGAAATCTCTTTGAAAAGGCGCGTAAAATGGGAAAGGCTCTAATATTTATTGATGAAATTGATGCTTTAGGTAAAAAAAGAGCTGCAGCTGCCACAGGCGGCAATGATGAAAGAGATCAAACTCTTAATGCTTTATTAACAGAAATGTCAGGTTTTAAAGATAATGAAGGAATAATTATTATTGCTGCAACAAATAGATTGGATGTTTTAGATGAAGCTCTTTTAAGACCTGGTCGTTTTGACAGGCAAGTAGAAATATCTCTTCCTGATATAAAAGGAAGAGAGCAAATACTAAGACTTCATGGGAAAAACAAACCACTTTCTGATGAAGTAGATTTGTCAAAATTAGCTAAGCAAACAGTATATTTTAGTGGTGCTATGCTTGAAAATTTATTAAATGAAGCAGCAATTATAGCTGCAAAAAGAAATGCAAAAATTATTGGTATGGAGGATATTGATAAAGCCTTTTATAAGATTATTGCCGGGTCAGAAAAAAAGGACAGAAGCAATATCTTAAATATAGATAGAGAAATTACCGCTTATCATGAAGCAGGTCATGCCCTTATTACAAAATTAATTGCCCCAAGCCATACAGTTTCTAAAGTAACCATTATTCCTAGTACCAAGGGTGCAGGAGGTTTTAGTATGAATATACCTCCTGATAAAATGTATCATACAAAAAAGGATATGGAAGCTCAAATTATGATTAGCTTGGCAGGAAGGGCTGCTGAGGAATTAATTTTTGGTGAGGATAATATTACAACTGGTGCAAGTAATGATATTGAAAAAGCTACTCAAATTATTAGAGATTATGTTGTTAAATATGGAATGAGCAAGACTTTAGGACTTATTAATATTGATGTGTTATTAAATAATAATTCTCAGTCTTTTTCTGAAGAAACTTTAATAAAAGAATGTAGTAATCATATGGAAAGATTATATAAAGCAACAAGGGAGTTTATTATAGAAAATAAATATTATTTAAACATGATTGCAAATGCCCTTTTAATCCAAGAAACTATTAATGAAGAGGACTTAAATGAAATAATGGAAGATAATTTTATAATAAATAACACTGAATTAGAAAAGGAAAAGTTTACTACACCTATTAGAGCAAAGAGAGTAGTTGAAGCCACACCATAAACGGGTACATTTATTTAATGTACCTGTTTTTATATATTAAATATCAGTGTGAATAAATGTCCCAATTGTTACATAGTATAGCTTAGGAGGTGTTGTTATGCAACTAGTCACCGAATATGCTAAAAGAAGGAATACGATTAAATTATCCTTAAACACTAAGAAAAAAAAGATGATACAAACTGTTTACAGGTCACCAGAGAATAAATTAGTAAAAAGGCTTTCTTTTACTGGTGACACAGTTGAAGAAATAGCTTTAATTTACCTTAGACAATTAAATAAGTATAGTAGCTTGGGATATGAAATAAAGAAAAAGAAAAATGGAAAAGTCCTTACACCGAGTTTTAAAAAATAAAGCTATTTATTGCCTCCTAAAAATCTTTAATGAAACTTAAAAATAGCTACATAATATTTAAAAGCGGCTCATATTGAACCGCTTTTAAATATTATACAGCATTATGAACAAAGGATACGATTCTATCAATAGGTATATCGGTTACAGATCCTACTGTATATACAGGGTATCCGTCCCATCCTCCTGAAGTAACGGCACCTATTTCGCTTGCTGGAGCAATAGGACCACTGCCGTAAGCTCCTGTAATACCGCAGCCGTTGTCATAACCACCCCAGCCGTAACCAACATTAAATCCCGTACATGCATTTCCTAAAGAACATCCTGGTGGAGGTCCAATTCTAGTAATTAAACGAACGAATACTTTATTTACACTAAGGATTACACCAGTAAAGCCTGCTCCGGATTGACCGCCGCTAGTGGTAAATATAGTAACTGTTTCGCCAATGTAATTAGCTAATAAAGCAGGAAGATTCCCGCAGGAAGCAATACCGTCAGACATAATTTACCTCCTTTCTAAAGTAAAGCCATGAATAAAAGCTAAGGCAAAAACCTTTAATATATATTATTAAGCTCATGAATTAAGTGTGACTAAATGCTCATAATAATTTAGAAGTTATTTTATGAAAGATTTTATGAATTCTAAGAATATGATATAATATCTAATACAAGATTTTACCGGAGCTAATAATTGATTTAGAGCTTATTAATAATACAAGGAGGTAACATATGAGCCTTATGCTTGATTTTTTCTCCATGGATTCTACTCAAAAGCTAATAACTTATATGAGTACAGTTAAAGATTATATAAATGTAGATGCTGTATTTAGTGACGAAACTCCTAATTTTAGAGAACCTGCGGAGCCAAAAAGTAATGAAGAGATTACAGTAAAGATAAGAACAGCAAAAAATAATTGTGATGAAGTTTTTCTTGTCTATGAAGATAAAAAGATTAAAATGGAAAAGTTCATGCAAAGTGAAATATTTGATTATTATAAAGGGCTTATTCCTCCCGTTAGCCATACAATTTCTTATTATTTTGAATTAAAGAAGAATGAAATAACTTATTATTATAATAAAAGAGGTTTACTCTTGCACAGAGAAGACTTTTTTGATTTTAAAATAATTCCTGACTTTTCAACTCCAGCTTGGGCAAAAGGAGCAGTAATTTATCAGATTTTTGTTGATAGATTTTATAACGGCGATCCTAGTAATGATGTGTTGGATAATGAGTATATTTACGCTGGCAAACCTTCACAGCAAGTAAAGGATTGGTATAAATATCCTGAAGTCGACGGCATAAGAGAATTTTATGGGGGAGATTTAAAGGGTGTTATTGATAAATTGGACTATTTAAAAGATTTAGGTATTGAAGCAATTTATTTTAATCCTGTTTTTGTCTCTCCAAGTAATCATAAATATGATATTCAAGATTATGATTACATTGACCCTCATTATGGAGTTATTGCTGAAGATGGTGGAGAGCTTTTGACATCGGGTAAATTTCATAATAAATATGCAACTAAGTATATCAAAAGAACTACGGATATTAAGAATTTAGAGGCCAGCAATGAGTTAATGATAAAATTAATTAATACAGCCCACGAATATGGTATTAAGGTTATTTTAGACGGGGTATTTAATCACTGTGGTTCTTTTAACAAATGGATGGACAGGGAAGGCTTTTATGAAGGTCTTTCAAATTATGAGGGTGGAGCTTATAGAACAAAAGACAGTCCTTACCATAATTATTTTTCTTGGTATAATTATAACTGGCCCAATAATGATTGTTATCATACATGGAACGGTTTTGATACCTTGCCTAAGTTAAATTATGAAGGAAGTAAAGGGCTTTTTAATCATATTATTAATGTTGGCCGCAAATGGGTATCTCCTCCTTATAATGCTGACGGCTGGAGATTGGATGTTGCTGCAGATTTAGGATATAGCAAGGAATTTAATCATTATTTTTGGAGAGAATTTAGGAAAGCAGTAAAAGAAGCCAATCCCAATGCTATTATACTAGCTGAGCATTATGGAGATTCTTATGATTGGATTCAAGGAGATCAATGGGATACTGTAATGAATTACGATGGATTTATGGACCCTGTATCTTATTTTTTAACAGGAATGCAAAAGCATAGTGACCATTATAGAGAAGATCTTTTAGGTAATAGTTATGTTTTTAAAGATGCCATGAGGTATCATATGTCAAGGTTTAGTTATCAATCTCTTCATGTTGCCATGAATGAATTATCAAATCATGACCATTCAAGATTTTTAACAAGAACAAACCGTACTGTGGGACGGATTCATACAATGGGGCCTGAAGCGGCTAGTCATAATATTAATAAAGGAATTATGAAAATGGGTGTTGTTATTCAGATGACTTGGCCAGGTGCACCTACCATTTATTATGGGGATGAAGCAGGTCTTGGAGGATGGACAGATCCCGATAATAGAAGAAGCTATCCTTGGGGCAGAGAAGATTATGAGCTTTTAAACTTTCATAAAGAAATTATCCGTATCCATAAAAGCTATCAAGCTCTAAAAACAGGCTCTCTAGAATATTTACTTACAGAAAACAGGATACTAAGTTATGGTAGATGGGATAAAGATAATGCCTTTGTTGTTGCCCTTAATATGGATGATAGCGAAAGAGAATTGAGGATACCTGTATGGAGAATAGGTATTATTGATAAAGATAATCTTGAAAGAATCTTTTTTTGCAATAAAGAAACACATTCAATTGAAATAATCAACTATGAAGTATCTAATGGTCATTTGTACCTTAAATTGCCACCTTATTCTAGCGTGGTATTTAAAAAATAATAGGCAAAAAGCCCATATAATTAACATATTTAATTACTTGACAACAAATTAATTGTATTATAAGATTTCATTTGTATATTTGAAGCTAGACACATCATGACTTATTGGGAAGTTAAGCTTTAAATTATCTTTTATAACTTCTAATTTCCCAGCTCTAACTTCCATATGGAGTGGTATCGAAGTGGTCATAACGAGACTGACTCGAAATCAGTTGAACCTTAGGGTTCCGTGGGTTCGAATCCCACCCACTCCGTTTTATTATTTTTGTATTATTTTTTATCGATTTATGGTATACTTTAATATATGTAGTTGTTATCTCGTATAAGTCAAAGGAGGATAATATGATTTCAAAGAAAAATATCCCTGATAATATTGATGAAGTTAAAACAATGATTTTTAAATTAATGGACAAGAAAAAGAAGAAGAAAACTATATTTATTGTTTTACTAGCTCTTGCTATTATATTAGCTGCAGCTGGGATAGTATGGTGGATGTTTAACAAAAAAGATGATGACATTGAAGATGAATATGATTATGATGACTATGACGAAGATGACACATGTGAAAGCTGTTGTTGTAGCGAAGAAGCTGAAGATGAAATTAATTATAATGACTAATTTATAAAACTACTATAGATAACCCTAAGATTAAATAAAAAAAGACATCAATGATGTCTTTTTTTTATGAATAAGCAGAATGCTTTTTATAAAATATTATTAGCAAAACTACAAAAAAATAGTATAATGTTAACAAGTGGTTTTATAAATACTTTGGAAAACT
>JAAYRK010000107.1 GCA_012518815.1 Candidatus Epulonipiscium sp.
AGAAGAAGAAGCTTCTGAAGAAGAAGTTGCAGAAGAAGAAGCTTCTGAAGAAAGTGCAGAATAAAATTAATAAAAGCCCCTCTCGGGGCTCTTTATTTGTCCTTTAAATTTTTCACTACCATAAATCCTAATACTGCCACAATTAAAACAATAGAAAGGGTTATAATACGGTTGTTTCTTTCTGTAAAAGGAATATCTGCTTTTTTATAATCAGGGTTTTTAATCATTTCACCTAGTTCTGATTTAGGAATAGCTTTTTCGTTAATCTTATCTGCAAAGTATGATATATCATATATTGGTGCATCACAAGCTTTACTGCCATAGTAGAGTCTGTAGCTTTTATTTGCTTTTCCTTCAAAAATTATTCTTTCTGGCTGATAATATGCTTCGATTTCTGAAATATTTAGTGCTGCATTATCTTGATTATAAATCTTTATTTTTATATACCTTGATGAAATATCATTAATTATCAATTCATTTTGTTCAACTTTATATTGCTCTATATTAAATAAAGAAATCTTTCCCTCAGTAAGATGCCTATAATCTTTATTGTTATCACTTGTTAAAATTTGAACTTTTCTATAATAGTTTTCATTATTTGTACCAATTAGTATTTTAGAAAGAGGAAGATTATTATACTTTAAATCTACCACTATTTCTGTTATCTTATCTTCATTTGAAAGAGATATTATTTCTGATTTGATTTGTTTTTGTACAGGAATATAGGGTAAATGCATAGTATATTTTGCTCTTGCAATATCTTTTGAAGATAGATTACCCATTACCTTTTCAAAGTCAACTTTTAAGTATTTATAATCTACTTCTCCAAATAAAATAGTGTTGTTAATTCCTCTATTATCATCATTAAAACTATAGATATATCCTTTTGAGCTTATAGGTGAAAAGTAAATTCCGTCTTGACTACCATAAAGTTTAGGATATAAAAGAAAATTATCTTCCCATATATCTAGAGTAATTTTATTATATATGTCTAAAGAATCATCTTTAACAAAAGTTGCTGATATTATTTCTTCATCATCTGATAAATTAATGATATTAAAATCAAATATTTTTTCAACTTCATCCACAGAAAAATTACTATATTTATGATATGGGACTTCTAGACCATCTGAATCAAATATTCTCATATCTTCTGTGAACTTTTTTGTAAAACCATATATTTCAGTATCAATTTCAATGGCTTTTAAGCCCTCTCCTTCGCTTTTTATCTCTTTATAATATTCAAATAAATCTTTCGTAAGATTCTTAGCAAAAATAATATTATATTGACAAATCATTATACTTATTATTAGTAAAAAGTTAAATATCTTTTCAAATTTCATCTATAGTTCCCCCAAAATAATATCTTTATATTTTTGATAGATAAAAGATATAGCAATTAATATAACACCAAGAGCCATAAATGATAATATTCTATAGATACCAACTAATGAAGATAGATCATATAAAAACACCTTAAAAATAACAACAAGGAATAATGAAAGAGAGAATATTCTTATGTGTTTGCTCTTTTTTATAAAACCCACAAAAATCAAAGCAATTGAATATATAAGTATAACCAATGATTGAATTAAAGCTCTCATATACATGTAGTTATCAACTTTTTCATACTCTTTCATAGACCTTTCAAACTCTATTAACTTATCAATAATATTTGAACTGTCTACAATAAAATACACCATTAATAATAAATTAAAGATAATTATAAGAAGAATATTTAAGTAGCCCTTATCTTCTTTTCTAATCCATACTACAACAAAAAGAATAATAATTGAGACAACATATATTATAGAGTTTAAATTAAAGAAAGGGATTTTTTCTACTTCTAAACCTATTGAAATCAAATCAAGCAAGAGACTTAGTATAGTAATTCCAATAAGAATATAGTAAGCAATATTTATCTTTTTATATCCTGTCTTTGTATACAGATAAGCAAGTACTAAAGTTTCAATGGCCCATGCTAGAGATACGACTATTCCATCTAGCTGCACGGGTATTGCTATGGTAATAAATATTAAGGCAACTAACAATAAAGAAACAAGGAAATTCTCTTTTGTTTCTGGAACTCTTTTTAAGACATAGAAGATTACTAAGTATAAAATAGCCATAATAATAGTAAAAATTCCAAGAAAATTGATGTCACTTATACTATTAATCATGTAACAGCCTTCAAAATAAAAGATGATGGCATTAAAAAATAGTAAAAAGAAGTCAAAACCTGTATAAAATCTTTTATTATTAAGATCAAGATTCATCAATATTGATACAGTTAAAAATTCAAGATAAATTATAGTAGTTGGAATAAAGCCTATAATAAATTTAGCATCACCCATATCCTGATATCTACCAGCAAGCCATATAAACAAACATAAATGACTAGCGAAGAAAGCTACATAAAATAGAGATTTCCAGTTCTTATAGTAAGAAATTATTACTATTCCCAAGTTTAGTATTATTAAGTATGATAAAAAGAATATATCATTAGCTTCTCCTGTAGAAAACAAAAAAGGAGTAAGAAATCCTGCTATAGTACTTATATGCATTAAGGCCACTGTATCATTTTTTATAGCAAGAAAGGAACTTGCTAAAACAATCAAAATAAAAAGGACAATTGCTATATTATGATTGATTAAACTATAAAAAGAAAATGCAGCAAATAAAGTAAATGATAGTATTGCAGTTCCTCCCCCTAACAAACCTTCAGAAGGTAGACGGTATTTTTTAAATAATAAATCACCAGAAACAAGCATAGAAACACCTATAAGTACACCTATAAAAATTCTTCCTTGAGGTCCTATCAAATTATTATCAAAGGTATATTTAAGAAAAAATGCAACAGCAAGAATAAGTGCTGCAATTCCTATTCTATTTATCCATTTGCCCCCAAATTCCATTTCAAAATTTGTTTTTTTGCTTTCAGCTTCTTTGGGGCTAATTGTATGCACTTTAGCTTCTTGATATTTTGATTTTTCTTCTGTTGGTAATGCCTTATCTTTAATTACATTTATTCTAGCCTCTTTAACTGGAGATAATTCTATATTTTTAGTTTCTTGATTATTAATACCTTTAACTGGTATTGATTCTATATTTTTAGTTTCTTGAAATACTTTATTCTCTAGCAAATTAGCTTCAAATTTTTCTTTAAAAACTTTTAACCAATAGACATCCTTTTCTAGATTTTCTAATCTTTTTTCAATCAAAGATAATTTTTCTAAGATTTTTTCATTGTTGTCCATGTGTACCTCCTTAATCTTAAAATTCTTTAATAAATGTCTAAAACATTTTAAGTATAACACAAAAACTAATTAATTAATATAAATTTTAAAAAATTATTAACAATTCATAATTAAGAATAAATAATTAAAATAATTATTAATTGAATATGTGTCTGATTTAAATAAATTACTATATTTTTTACTAGTTAGCTAACAGTCACCATATTTTTAAAATAGCAATATAATAATTTAAAAGTGTGAAAGGAATGATTTTATGTACAGTCATTATAAAGCTTATCCTTATTGGGGAAATTACAATAATTATCAGCAAGGATATCCAAAATATTATCATCAATGGCAAATAAAAGACTATGGTCCCGAAGCATTTGTAATTAATATTGAAAATGCTACTAAAAATAATAACAATTTCCGCACAGCTTTATGGACAGGCAAACATTTGCAGCTTACTTTGATGAGTATAAATGTCGGTGAAGATATCGGTTTAGAAATGCATCCAAATGTTGATCAATTTATACGCATCGAAGAGGGTCAAGGTCTTGTATTAATGGGTGACACACAAGATAATTTAAACTTTAGGAGACATGTATCAGATGACTATATTATTATTATTCCAGCTGGTAAATGGCATAATTTAATTAATACAGGTAACAAAGCTATTAAGCTTTATTCAATTTACGCACCTCCACAGCATCCCCACGGAACAGTTCATAGAACAAAAGCCGAAGCAAATCATTCACATTAATATAAAT
>JAAYRK010000108.1 GCA_012518815.1 Candidatus Epulonipiscium sp.
CGGAATATTAATTGAAAGAGTAGCTTATAAACCCCTTAGAAACTCTCCTAGACTATCGGCACTTATTACAGCTATTGGTGTAAGCTTTTTATTAGAAAATGTGTTCTTTAAAAAATTTGGACAAAATCCAAGGCCATTTCCTCAATTTATAAATCCCACACCTATATCCATAGGCCCTCTTCAAATCAGTAGAATAACACTAATAACTGTACTTGTATCTATACTATTAATGATTTTATTAGATTTTTTTGTTAAGAGAAGTAAACCAGGAAAAGCAATGCGTGCAGTATCTGAAGACCAGGGAGCTGCACAATTAATGGGTATTAATGTTAATTCTACTATTTCTCTTACCTTTGCTATAGGTTCTGCCCTTGGTGCTATAGGTGGTATATTATATAGTGTTGCTTATCCCTTAATTGATCCATTTATGGGTGTAATGCCGGGATTAAAAGCCTTCGTAGCTGCTGTTTTAGGCGGAATAGGTATTATACCTGGTGCTATGCTAGGAGGCTTTATTATGGGAATTGCCGAGAGCTTAACTAAAGGTTATATTTCAAGTCAATTAGCCGATGCTGTTGTATTTGGTATATTAATTATTGTATTAAGTTTAAAACCTTCAGGATTATTAGGGAAAAATATTAAAGAGAAAGTGTAGGTGAGCAGGATGAATAGTAGATGGAAAGCAAATACGATAAATACAACAAGCATTATCCTTATCTATGTGATTCTTGTTCTGCTCATTAGAATGGGATTTATTAATAGTTATTATGAAGGTATTTTAATAGAAATGGGCATCAATATTATCTTGGCAGTAAGTTTAAATCTTGCTACAGGCTATTTAGGTCAACTGACTTTAGGACATGCTGGATTTATGGCAATTGGGGCTTATGCTGCAGCAATTTTTAGTTCAAGAGTCAATATGCCTGATTTACCACTATTATTAATTTCTATTATAATTGGAGGACTTTTGGCAGCCCTTTTAGGCTTTTTAATGGCTATTCCTGTTTTCCGCTTAAGGGGTGACTACCTTGCTATTATAACCTTAGGCTTTGGTGAAATTATTAGAGTTATTATTTTAAACTTAAAAATTACTGGTGGTGGAAAAGGTCTATCAGGAATTTTACCACTTACAAGCTTTAGCTCTGTATATTTTGTTACAATAATAACTATAGCAATTTTTTATACCTTGATTAATTCCAGACACGGCAGAGCAATTATTTCTATTCGTGAAGATGAAATTGCCTCAGAAGCCGTTGGAATTTCAACCAAGTATTATAAAACTTTTGCTTTTACAATAGCTGCTTTTTTTGCAGGGATAGCAGGTGGACTCTTTGCTCACCATACCCTTGTATTAGATCCAAAAGATTTCGGTTTTATCCGCTCAATTGAAATTCTTATTATAGTGGTTTTAGGTGGAATGGGTAACTTAACTGGTTCAATATTGGCTGCTATAATAATAACAATTTTACCACGTATGTTAATGGGCTTTGCTGATTGGAATATGATAATTTATTCCATACTTCTTATTGCTATGATGCTATTTAAGCCTGGCGGCTTATTAGGAAAAAGGGAATTTTCTCTTTATAAACTCTTAGCTGGAAGAAAAAAATCTCATGGAAATGCTCCTGTTAAGAATGAGGGGAGTGAATGATATGGCCTTATTAGAGACTAAAGATTTAGGAATTGCCTTTGGAGGTTTAAGGGCAGTTGGAAACTTTAATATGAAAATTAATGAAAATGAACTCATTGGTCTTATAGGACCTAATGGGGCGGGTAAGACTACTGTTTTTAACTTATTAACTGGAGTATATCTTCCTACAGAAGGAGCTATTTACCTTAATGGAGAAAATATAGTCGGAAAAAAACCTTTTGAAATTGTTGAAAAAGGTATTACAAGAACCTTTCAAAATATAAGATTATTTAAAGATTTATCTGTATTAGATAATGTAAAAATTGCCTTTCATCATAAAATGAAATATTCAACAGCTGCAGGTATTTTTAGATTAAAAGCTTATTGGAAAGAAGAAAAAGAAATTGAAGAAAAGGCCATGGAGTTGCTAAAATTATTTGATATGCAAGATTCTGCCTATACTACTGCAAAAAACCTTCCTTATGGCCAACAAAGAAAATTAGAAATTGCTAGAGCCTTAGCAGCAGATCCTAAGCTATTATTACTAGATGAACCAGCAGCAGGTATGAATCCACAAGAAACAAAAGAATTAATGGATACTATTCATTTTATAAGAGATAAGTTTAAGATTGCAATACTTCTTATTGAGCACGATATGGGCTTAGTAATGGGAATTTGCGAAAGAATAGTTGTTATTGATTACGGAATGACTATTGCAACCGGAACTCCCGAGGAAATTAAACAAAACAAAAAAGTTATTGGGGCATACTTGGGAGAATAGGAGGTCATTATATGCTAAAAGTTAAAAATATCAATGTATATTATGATGCTATACATGCTATTAAGGACGTTAGTTTCAAAGTTAAAGAAGGTGAAATTGTCACCTTAATAGGAGCTAACGGTGCTGGAAAAACTACAATTCTTCATACTGTTTCAGGACTTATGAAGGCAAAAAGCGGAGAAATATCTTTTAAAAATCAAAAGATTGATGCTATCGAAGCCCATAAGCTATTACCATTAGGTATGGCACATGTTCCAGAGGGAAGAAGAATATTTGCACAAATGACAGTTCAAGAAAATCTTGAAATGGGTGCCTTTACAAGAAAAGATAAAAATGAAATAAAAAGAAATTTTGAAATGGTATTTGAAAAATTCCCTAGACTTAAAGAAAGAAGAAAACAAATTGCTGGAACATTAAGTGGAGGAGAGCAGCAAATGCTAGCTATTGGCCGGGCATTAATGTCTGAACCAAAACTTCTTCTTATGGATGAGCCTTCAATGGGATTAGCACCTATTTTGGTTCAAGAAATATTCAATATTATTCAAGAAATTAATGCTGCTGGTACAACCATATTATTGGTAGAGCAAAATGCAAATATGGCTTTATCCATTGCCCACAGAGCTTATGTGTTAGAAACCGGAAAAGTTGTTCTTGAAGGAAATGCTAAAGATTTATTAGGCAATGACGAAGTTAGAAAAGCTTATCTAGGCTAAAAAAAGAAGGCAAAATAAATGCCTTCTTTTTTATTATAAAACTTTTTAATCTTTTTTTACTACTGATAATATATTATATCCTTCATTTTTTAAAGCATTAATTACATCTTCAACTTCCGTTGAATTTAATCTAATTATCATTTCACTTTTTCCATCATCTATATCAAAATTACTTACATGATGAATATTGATTCCATGATCTTTTATTATATTAGCTATCTTAGCAAAAGTACCCACTTCATCTTTAACTTCAAGCGAAATTCTCGTTCCATGATCATTTGTTCCAAGAAATTCTATGAAAGCATCTATTATGTCTGTTCTTGTAATAATACCAACTAATTTATTATCTTCTGAAACAATTGGAAGAGAGCCTACATCATTTGTTCTTAATAAAACTGCTGCATCTTCGATTAGCATATCGGGGGTCGCCGTAATAATGTCAGTGAGCATAATATCTTTAACTTTTGTCTTAGATAAAAGATAATTTAACTCAAACATACTTAATGAAGTAGCTTTTGAAGGACTTACATCCTTTAAGACTCTTTCCGTAATAAGACCTTTTAACTCATTTCCTTCAACTACAGGAAATTGAGAATAGCCATGTTCCATCATTAAATCAAAAACTGAAGTAACCGAGGTATCCAAAGATACTGTAACAATATCAGTTTGCATACGGCTTCTTACATACATAGCAACACCTCCATGGTAGTTATTCATAGTTAAATTATATCATATTAATTATTCTTTTTAAATAATCTTAATTAACTATAGCGCATTGTTAACATAAGTAAATTATAGTCAACTAATGCATAGATTTTAATAAAATTACTAAATATAATATAAAAATTACTAAAGGAGAGAGGCTTTTGAATAATAACCATCTTGAAGAATTAAAAGAAAAATATAAAGAAGGATTTAGATGTATCCGCACCGATAAAGAAAATGACGTCTTAACAGTTCATCTTAAAAACTTTTATAATGAAAAAATAGATACAATTAAATGCAATAATCAAGAAGAAATAGAAAAAATGATAACATATATTAATTCTACAACTGAAGAATTCAAATAATATAATAAAAATATGAATAGAAAAATTCACTCTGGGGATTAATAAACTTAGATAATTTTCTAAGGAGACATCTCATGAGTGAATTTTCTAAAACTATCTTTATCAATATAACAAAAAAATACTTTTATTATATAGCTGTTTTTAATATAATAGACATGCTTCTTACTTTATATGCAACTACAAAAGGATATGGAGTAGAAATCAATCCTTTTTTATCAGAATTAGTTAATTATCCAGTTTTGTTTGTAATAAGCAAAGGAGTTTTACCTAGCTTATTACTTCTTATAGTCTTTTACCGTTTAAGGCAAGCAAAAGCAATAGAAATTAAAAAAAGCATCAAGTATTTAAAGTTATGCTCATATTGGTATATGCTGGTAATCACTTCCCATTTTATTTGGATTTATTACTCATTTATATTTTGATTCCATTATTCTCTATAGCAAATAGAGAATTTTTTTATTTGTTGCTTTACTTGCATTTGTTTGCAGTATTATGTAAAATTAAGTTTGAGTTTATAGATTGATTTAGGAGGATTAAAATAGATGAGTAAAAGAAAGACACCATGCATTGTGACATCTGAAGAAGCACAAAGACAAGAAGAAATAATAAAGCAATTAAGGATGAAAAATGATTTAGAAAAATCAAAAACTGGTAAGCAAAAGCATTATTATATTGCTACTTTTGGTTGCCAAATGAATGCCCATGATTCTGAAAAACTTGCAGGTATGCTAGAACAAATTGGATATATGAAAACTGATGATGAAAAAGAGGCAGATTTTATAATATATAACACCTGTTGTGTTAGGGAAAATGCTGAACAAAAAGTTTATGGAAAATTGGGTTATTTAAAACATTGCAAAGATAATAATGATGATTTAATTATTGCCATGTGCGGTTGTATGATGCAGCAAGAAACCGTACTTAATACTATTAAATCAAAATACAAACATGTTGACATTATTTTTGGCACCTTTAATATTTATAAATTGCCTGAACTTCTTCAAGCATATTTAGAAACAAAAGAAACCATTATTGACATTTGGGAAGAACATAAAGATATCGTAGAAGATCTACCAAGTATCAGAAAATATAAATTTAAAGCTAGTGTAAACATTATGTACGGATGTAATAATTTTTGTACTTATTGTATTGTACCTTATGTAAGAGGTAGAGAAAGAAGTCGTGAACCTAAAGATATTTTAAACGAGATTAAGGAATTAGTAGCTGATGGCGTAAAGGAAATAATGCTTTTGGGACAAAACGTAAACTCTTATGGGAAAACCTTAAAGGAAAAAATTACTTTTGCTGAGCTACTTAGAAGAATAAATGAAATAGAAGGCTTAAAAAGAATCCGTTTTATGACTTCACATCCTAAAGATTTATCTGATGAATTAATTATGGCCATGAAAGACTGCGATAAAGTGTGTAAATCTCTCCATCTTCCTTTTCAAGCTGGAAGTAGTAGGATACTTGAAAAAATGAATAGAAAATATTCAAAAGAACAATATCTTAACTTAGTTAATAAGATACAAGAGGCAATCCCTGGTATTGCATTAACAACAGACATTATTGTAGGATTCCCAGGAGAAACTGAAGAGGACTTTAAAGATACTTTAGATATTGTTAAAAAGGTAAGATTTAGCGGTGCATATACTTTTATTTATTCTAAACGTACAGGTACACCAGCTGCAATAATGGAAGAAGAAGTTCCAGAAGAAGTTTGCCAAAGAAGATTTAATGAACTTCAAGAAGTTTTACAACCTATTGTTGCCGAAAACAGTAAAGAATTTTTAGGAAAAAAATTAGAAATACTTGTTGAAGAAAGAAGTAAGAATAAAGATTCTTATCTTACAGGCCGTACAGATTCAGGGCATTTAGTGCATTTTGAAGGGGATTCTTCCCTAATTGGCCAATTTATTAATGTTGATATTATCGAAGCTAAAACTTACTATTTAATTGGTAAAATATCAGATAATTAATTTTAATTTATTTAATGAGGCGGAGGGAAAGATTTTGCAACTAACACCTATGATGAAGCAGTATTTAGAAATAAAAAACAAGTGTAAAGACTGCCTCCTATTTTTTCGTCTTGGAGATTTTTATGAAATGTTTTTTGATGATGCTATAACTGCATCCAAGGAATTAGAAATTACTTTAACAGGTAGAGATTGCGGTTTAGAAGAGAGAGCACCCATGTGTGGCGTTCCTTATCATTCTGCAGAAAGTTATATTAATAAATTAGTAGAAAAGGGCTATAAGGTTGCAATCTGTGAACAAGTAGAAGATCCTAGAACAGCTAAAGGAATTGTTAAAAGAGATATTACAAGAATTGTTACTCCAGGAACCCAAATTAGTTCAAATGCTTTAGATGAAGGAAAAAATAATTACTTGTTAAGTATTTTTTCCTCCAAAAAAGCTTATGGTTTGGGAGTTATTGATATTACAACAGGGGAATTTCAAGTAACAGAAATAAAAGAATCATTAAGTCAAAAAAAGTTGTTGGACGAAATTGCAAAATACAATCCTGCAGAATTAATATGCAACAGTGAATTAATTAAAGATACTAGTTTAGTAGAAGAAATTAAAAATAGATTTAATACCTTTATTAATGAATATGGGGACTGGGCCTTTGACTATGATAGTTCTTATAAAGTTTTAACTGAACATTTTAAAGTCCACAGTCTTGATGGTTTAGGTTTAAAAGAATTTACTACTGGTATATCTGCCTGTGGTGCCTTACTTCAATACCTTAGAGATACCCAAAAAGTTAACTTAAGCCATGTAACAGAAATTACTCCTTATTATATTGAAGAATTTATGATATTAGATATTTCTTCAAGAAGAAATTTAGAATTAACGGAAACCTTAAGGGAAAAATCAAGAAGAGGCTCTCTTCTTTGGGTTTTAGATAAGACAAAAACAGCAATGGGAGCAAGACTCCTTAGAAAATGGTTAGAACAACCCTTATTAGATGTTAAAGAAATAAATAAACGCCTTAATGGAGTAGAAGAGTTTAAAAATAATCCAATATTAAAAGAAGAATTAAAAGAGCTCTTAAACGGTATCTATGATTTAGAAAGATTGATGACTAAAGTTATCTTTGGAACAGTAAACGCAAGAGACTTAATTGCTCTTAAAAATTCTATTTCTATGCTTCCCCATATAAAAACATTACTTAATGAATGTAATGCTGTTTATCAAAGGCAAATCTATGAAACTATGGATAGCTTAGAAGACATTTACAACTTAATCAATCAAGCTATTGTTGATGAACCTCCCATATCAATTAAAGAAGGAGGAATAATTAAAACAACTTATAATGCAGAAGTAGATAAACTTAGAAGGGCAAAAACCGAAGGTAAACAGTGGATTGCTGCTTTAGAAAGTGAAGAAAAAGAAAAAACTGCTATTAAAAACTTAAGGATAAAATTCAATAAAGTCTTTGGCTACTTTATTGAAGTCACCAAATCAAACATAGAATTAGTTCCTGAAAGATATATAAGAAAGCAAACCTTGACTAATGCAGAAAGATATATAACAGCCGAATTAAAAGAATTAGAAGAGACTGTTTTAGGAGCAGAGGAAAAACTTATTGAATTAGAATATGATATCTTTATTGATATAAGAGAAAAAATCGAAAAAGAAGTTGAGAGGATTCAAAAAACAGCAAAGCTTATTGCAATAATTGACGTACTTCAGTCGTTGGCTGAAGTAGCAGAAAAACAAAACTATTGCAAACCTGAAGTAAATAATTGTGATTCTATTTTTATTGAAGATGGAAGACATCCTGTCGTAGAAAAAATGATGCCTATGGAACAATTTATAGCCAATGATACCTTTTTAGATGAAAAAGATAATCGTCTTTCCATTGTTACAGGGCCAAATATGGCAGGAAAATCAACTTATATGAGACAGGTAGCCCTAATTGTCCTTATGGCTCAAATAGGGAGTTTTGTTCCTGCAAAAAGTGCAAGAATAGGAGTTGTAGATAGGATTTTCACCAGAGTAGGAGCTTCTGATGATTTAGCTTCAGGTCAAAGTACCTTCATGGTAGAAATGACTGAAGTCGCCAATATACTAAATAATGCTAGTTCCAAAAGTTTATTAATATTAGATGAAATAGGCCGGGGAACCAGCACCTTTGATGGCTTAAGTATTGCATGGGCAGTAATTGAATATATAAGTGATAAAGAAAAAATAGGTGCTAAAACCCTTTTTGCAACCCATTATCATGAACTTACAGAGTTAGAAGGTAAACTTAATGGAGTAAAAAACTATTGTATAGATGTTTTGGAAAAAGGAGACAATATTATATTTTTAAGAAAGATTAAAAGAGGTGGAGCTAATCACAGCTATGGCATACAAGTTGCTAATTTAGCTGGATTACCTGAGGAAGTTATAAACAGGGCTAAAATTATATTGTCTCAGCTAACCCAGGCTGATATTACTAAAAATGCAAAGAATATTTTTAATGAAATCCAGATGACTCAAATGGATTTATTCTCAATGGAACAAAAAGATTTTAAAGATTTAATTAAAGAAATTGCAAATATAAATATATCAGAGATATCTGTTGGTGAAGCAATTGACATACTTTTAGATTTAAATAAAAAAGCTAAAACTCTCCTATGATGAGGTGATTTTTTGAATCAAATACATAAATTAGACGAGTATACCATTAATAAGATTGCAGCAGGCGAAGTTGTCGAAAGACCAGCATCAGTAGTAAAAGAGCTGGTGGAAAACTCAATAGATGCTCAAGCCAGTGCAATAACCGTAGAAATTAAAGATGGAGGTATATCCCTAATAAGGGTTACAGACAATGGCATAGGAATAGGCAAGGAAGATGTAACTACAGCATTGTTAAGACATACCACCAGTAAGATTAAGGCCGTTGAGGATTTAGATAAAATTGAATCCCTTGGCTTTAGAGGAGAGGCTTTAGCCAGTATTGCATCGGTTTCACAACTAGAAATAATAACAAAAACTTATGGAGAAGTCACTGGTAAAAGAGTAGAAAGCTATGGGGGTAAGATAATTACACAAGAAGAAGTTGGATGTCCTGAAGGCACAACAATTATTATGAAAAATCTTTTTTATAATGTACCAGCAAGAAAAAAGTTTTTAAAAAAACCTTCTACAGAAAGCTCATATATTAGTGATATTGTATATAAAATTGCCCTTGGTCATCCTGAAGTATCATTTAAATACATTAACAATAATACTGTAGTCTTTCATACATCAGGTAATAATGATTTAAAAAATGCAGTATTTAACGTGTATGGAAAAGAAGTTGCAAAAAGTATGATTCCTGTAGAAAAAGAAGATAAAGATATAAAAATTTTAGGCTTAATAGGAAAGCCAGAATTAAACCGTGCTAATAGGACCTATGAAAACTTTTATATTAATGGCAGATATATTAAAAGTAAGGTTTTAGAAAATGCTTTAGAAGATGCTTATAAAACACTGCTTCCTATTAATAAGTTTCCTGTGGTAGTTTTACATATCTTTATCCCTTCAGATAAAATTGATGTCAATGTGCATCCTACCAAGATGGAAGTTAGATTTAAAGATGAAGAAGAAATATATCAATTTATTTATAATGCAATCCATAAAAATCTATATAAAGAAGATTTAATTCCCAACGTGACTTGGGACAGTAATAAAAAGAAAGACAAGCTTTTTACTCCTGAACCTATACAAGAAAGGCTGCCTGAGCCCTTTGAAATAAAAAGAAAAAGCTTAGATAATAAAAACATTTCAATTAGCTTTGAAAATAAAAATAAACCTGAGAAAGTTTCATATAATAAAAGCTATGATATTGTCAATGACTATTTAGATAAGAATAATGAAATAAATAAAAGTAACTCTATAATCTATGAAAAAAATGAAGTAGTGCAAAAAGAAGAAATTAATCAAAATAATAAACAAACCACTATTTATAACTATAAAATCATAGGACAAATTTTTCAAACATACTGGCTCGTTGAACATGAAAGCAATATTTATATAGTTGATCAGCATGCAGCCCATGAGAGAATACTATATGAAAGATTAATTCATGATTTTAAACATGACAAAGTTCATTCCCAGTCTTTACTTGAACCTATTGTCTTTGAAGTTAGTCCTAAGGAAAAAGATATAGTTGAAGACAATAAAGATTTATTTAATAAGTTTGGATTTGAAATAGAAGAATTCGGGGATTCTGCATATGTTATTCGTGAACTTCCTATACTTTTTGAAGGACCAGTTGATAGTAATTTTTTCTTAGAAATCATAGACACTTTAAATGACGAAAAGGTTAAAGACCTTTATGATATGAAGTTAAATAGTATTGCTGTTTTATCATGTAAAGGAGCCGTTAAAGCAAAGGATAAGTTAGCTATTGCAGAAGCTAAAGCATTAATAGAAGAGTTATTTACTTTAGATAATCCCTTTACCTGTCCCCACGGCAGACCTACCATCATATCTATGAGTCAATACGAACTTGAAAAAAAATTTAAGCGGGTTCAATAGAATGGAGGATTTATGAAAAAACCTTTAATTGTTATTGCCGGCCCCACTGCTTCTGGCAAGACTAGTATTTCTATTCAATTAGCAAAAAAGATAAATGGCGAAATAATTTCCGCCGATTCCATGCAAGTATATAAATATATGGATATTGGTACTGCTAAACCTACTAAGGATGAAATGGAAGGTATTCCTCATTATTTAATTGATGAATTTGATCCTAAGGATGAATTTAGCGTTGCCATATTTCAAGAAAAAGCCAAGAAATATTTAGAAATAATATACAGCAAAAATAAAATTCCTATTTTAGTAGGAGGTACGGGCTTTTATATTCAGGCATTGGTTTACGATATTAACTTTATGGAAACCAATAATGATTATGAATATAGAAGCTATCTTGAAAACTTATCTAAAGAAAAAGGAAATCAATATATTCATGATATGCTTAGTAAAGTTGATCCTGTTTCTGCTTCAAAAATTCATCCTAATAATATAAAAAGAATTATTAGGGCATTAGAATACTATAAGCTAACAAACAAGCCCATTTCCCAACATAATGAAGAAGAAAAAAAGAACAAATTTTCTCCCTATAATACTGCATTTTTTTGCTTAAACATGAATAGGGAAATACTTTATAAAAGAATTGATACAAGAGTAGATCAAATGATTAAATTGGGCTTAGTAGAAGAAGTCAATGACTTGTTAAAGAAAGGCTATAGCCCTAATCTTGTTTCCATGCAAGGTCTTGGGTATAAAGAAATTGTTAAATATCTTCAAGGCAAGATTAGCCTAGATGAAGCAATTTATATATTAAAAAGAGATACAAGGCATTTTGCTAAAAGGCAATTGACTTGGTTTAGAAGACAAGAAAATCCATATTGGATAAATTTAGACGATTATGGTTTCGATATGTATATTATTATTGCAAAAATGTTAAATCATATTGAAGAAATTGGCATTATCATATAGAATAGATATATAAAAATATAACCTAAAATCAAAAGAGGAGTGGATTTCAGTGAGCAAAACTATTAACCTTCAAGACGTATTTCTAAATCAAGTACGCAAAGAAAAAATGAACGTAACAGTTTTCTTAACTAATGGATTTCAATTAAAAGGAGTAGTAAAAGGTTTCGATAATTTTATTGTTTTATTAGAATCAGATGGCAAACAACAAATGATTTATAAACATGCTATTTCAACTGTAGTTCCAGCTAAAGCAGTTTATTATAATTTAAACCAAGAAAAAAACGAAGGGGAATAGAATAGGAGAAATATAAATGACCGATTTTGTTGACGAAATATTACACAATAACTTTGGCTTAAGTAGCAAGGTAATTGAATTTTGCAAAGACATAGAAAAAGAAATAAAAGTATATTTTAATCAAGTTGATAAGATTGCTGAATACAATCAATTAAAAATTCTCCATGCCATGCAAAAGAATAATTTAAGTGATATTCATTTTGCAGCTACTAACGGATATGGTTATAACGATCTTGGCAGAGATACGGTAGAAAATATATATGCAGAAGTCTTTAGAGCTGAATCTGGGCTCGTTCGTCCTCAATTAGTTTCTGGAACCCATGCTTTAACTGTAGCTTTGTTTGGAAATCTACGTCCTGGAGATGAATTATTGTCTCCTGTTGGAAAACCCTATGATACTCTTGAAGGGGTAATAGGAACTAGAAAAATGAAAGGCTCTCTTAAAGAATATGATGTTACATATAAACAAGTAGAGTTATTAGATGATGGCTTTGATTATGATGGAATTAAAAATGCCATTACATCTAAAACTAAAATGATAACAATTCAGCGTTCTAAAGGATACTTATGGAGGCCTACCTTATCCGTTCAACAAATAAAAGAACTGATTAGTTTTATTAAAGGTATTAAAAAGGATATTATCTGTATGGTAGATAACTGTTATGGAGAATTTGTTGATTATCTAGAGCCATCAGAAGTAGGAGCTGATTTAGTAGTAGGTTCTTTAATAAAAAATCCCGGAGGCGGTATTGCCCCTATTGGAGGATATATCGTAGGAAAAGAAGAATTTGTTGAAAATGCCGCTATAAGGCTAACAGCCCCAGGCTTAGGAAAAGATGTAGGAGCTAGTTTAGGATTAAATCAACCTATACTTCAAGGACTATTTTTGGCACCTCAAGTTGTTAGCGGATGCCTAAAAGGAGCAATATTTGCAGCAAGAATCTTTGAAAAATTAGGCTTTAAAGTAAGTCCTGGCTATAATGAAAAAAGAAACGATATTATTCAAGCTATTCAAATGAATTCACCTGAAAATGTTATTGCTTTTTGCCAGGGGATACAAAAAGGTTCTCCTGTAGATAGCTTTGTAATTCCAGAAGCTTCTGATATGCCTGGATATGATAGTCCTGTTATAATGGCAGCTGGTGCCTTTGTACAAGGCTCTTCTATAGAGCTTAGTGCTGATGGACCAATAAAGCCTCCTTATAATGTGTTTTTACAAGGAGGTTTATCTTGGCATCATGCAAAACTAGGAATAATGACTGCTTTACAAAATATGATTGAAAAAAATCTAATTAATATATAAAATCAAAAACATCGTAATTGATATAAAAACTCTTAAATAGATAAGGAAAATTAGAAAGTTCTATTTAAGAGTTTTTACTTACAATAAATAAAAATTTTTGCAAATTTAAAAAGCTGTCCACTAGTATATAAATCAATGCTAGTGTACAGCCTTTTTTTATTCGATAGATTCAATTTCATCCAACCATAGCCTAAAAGATGCATCACTAGGCATACGCCAATCTCCTCTTGGTGATAAGGATACTGAGCATACTTTTGGACCATCAGGAAGGCAAGAACGCTTAAATTGATGGATAAAAAATCTTTTATAAAATATTTTTAAATACTTAATGATGATCTTTTTGTCATACTGATTTTTAAACGCTTCTTGAGCAAGATAAAGAATCCTTGAAGGTTTAAATCCAAAGCGCAGCATATAATATAAAAAGAAATCATGTAGTTCGTAAGGACCTATAATACTTTCGGTTTTTTGATCAATTTCTCCATTTTGTGTAGGAGGCAGTAATTCAGGACTGACGGGCGTATTTATTATATCCTCAATTATAGCCTTTATATTATGGTATTTTTCAAGATTGGAAATCCATGATAAAAGGGTGCTAATTAAGGTCTTTGGAACACCAATATTTACTGCATACATAGACATATGGTCTCCATTATAAGTTGTCCACCCTAAGGCCAATTCTGATAAATCACCAGTCCCAATAACTAATCCATTTTCTTTATTGGCAATATCCATTAATATTTGAGTTCTTTCTCTAGCTTGAGCATTTTCATAAGTTGAATCATAAAGTTTAATGTCATGTTCAATATCATTAAAATGTTGAATACAAGCATCTTTAATATCTATTTCTTTAATAGTAACTCCTAATTCTTTCATTAGATTAAGAGCATTATCATAAGTCCTGTCAGTTGTCCCAAAGCCAGGCATGGTAACAGCTAAAATATCTTTTCTGTCTTTATTTAACCTATCAAAAGTTTCTATACATACCAATAAAGCAAGAGTAGAGTCTAAACCACCAGAAATACCTAAAACAACTTTATCGGCAGCTGTATGCTCTATACGTTTTCTTAAGCCATTAGTTTGAATTGAAAATACTTCCCTAGAGCAAAAATCTTTTGACTGAGAATCATTTGGAACAAAGGGATGAACATCTATATTTCTTGTTAAAGTTGGAATATCAATTTTATCTAATTCAAAATAAACTTTTCTAAAAGTAATTATTTTATTAATATCCTTAACTATCAAATCTGTAAAAGCTGGAGCCTTTTTACGTTCAGAGTCAATTCTATAAAGATCTAATTCACTAAATATCATATAGCTATCCTCAGAAAAGGGAAGTGCTTCTTTTAAAAGTATCCCATTTTCAAAAATCATAGAATGTCCACTGTAAACCATATCTGATGTTGATTCTCCATAGCCGCAGGAAGCATAAATATAACCAACTATACAGTTAGCAGACTGCTGCTTAACTAAATCTTTTCTATAAAGGCTTTTACCCACATATTCATTGCTGGCAGATGGATTAATAATAATGGTAGCTCCATTAATAGATTGAAAAGAGCTTGGGGGAATAGAAGTCCATAAATCTTGACATATATCTATACCAATACATAAATTTTTAATATTGCTGGCTTGAAACAAAAGATCATTTCCAAAAGGTACCCTTTGATTACACAAATCAATTTCTGTGCTGATAGCATTATTTCCAGAAGAAAACCATCTTTTTTCGTAAAAATCACCGTGATTTGGAATAGAGGTTTTAGCTACAACACCTAAAATCTTACCTTTTAAAATAAGCACAGCACAATTAAAAAGCTGATTATCTAAAGCAAGAGGCATTCCAAGAAGAATAAGTATATTTTTATCCCTAGTATGATCAAGAATTCTTTGCAAGCCGTTAACTGCTTCTTCAAGAAGAATATCTTGATAAAACAAGTCTCCACAACTATAAGCTGTAATGCATAGCTCAGGAAATACTAATAGTTGGACATGATTTTCATCTGCTTCATCTATAAAATGAATTATTTCTTCACAATTACTTTTACAGTCTGCAACCTTTATTTTAGGTACGGCAGCTCCAACTCTAATAAAGCCGTTGTCCACATAATCAACTCCTAAAACTAATTAAAATTTTCTAAACAAGCCAATTACTTTCCCTAAAATGCTCACATCTTTAACAATAATAGGGCTCATAGTAGGATTTTCAGGTTGAAGCCTAATATGATCTTTTTCCCTGAAAAATCTTTTTACAGTTGCTCCATCTTCAATTAAAGCAACAACAATATCACCATTTTCTGCAGTACTTTGTTTACGAACCAATACCAAATCATTATCAAAAATACCTGCTTCAATCATGCTGTCCCCTTGGACATGGAGCATGTATACCGTATCATTCCTTACGTAATCTACAGGAAGAGGAAAGTAATCTTCAATATTTTCAACTGCTAGTATAGGTTGCCCAGCAGTAACATTTCCTATGATGGGAACATTAACTAATTCTTGTCTAATACCATAAAAAGAATCATCTAAAATTTCAATAGCTCTGGGTTTTGTTGGATCCCTTCTAATTAAGCCTTTCTTTTCAAGACGGTTTAAATGCCCGTGAACTGTCGATGTGGATTTTAAATCAACAGCATCACAGATTTCCCTTACTGAAGGAGGGTATCCCTTTTCTTTTATTTCTTTTTTCAAATAATTTAATATTTCAAGCTGCTTATCTCCAATTTTATTATTCATATAGACACCTCACTATATAATATATCTTATTATATCATATGTGTTTCCAAATATCAAACTTATGTTCGTATAATATGCAATTTATAACTAAAAATAATAAAATAATACTATTTATTTAAATTAAATACTAATTATATAAAAACTAATCAAAAAATTTATAAAAAACCTTGACTCGGAATATATGTTCGTATATAATGAAACCGAACATATATTCTAAAGATAAGAACGTATTTTTAAAATGTCTTTGTGTCAAATAGGAGGATACATATGCAAAAGAAAAAGAAAAATAAAAAACAAAAACAATTCCGTTTATTATTGTTAGTTATATTTTCAATTAGTTTTATACAATTGTTTTCAATTCTTTTAACTTATTGTTCTACAGGTCAAGAATCTTTTAATAATAACTTAGTTAAAAAATATGAAGAAGTAATGGTTCATAGAGGAGATTCCCTTTGGAAAATAGCAAAAAAATATAAACCTGAAGACAAAAGTACAAAAGAATATTTAAGTTATATAAAAGAATTTAATAAGTTACAAAGCGATAAACTATATGCTGGAGATACAATCATTGTGCCTGTTTATAATTAAAAATAGCTTATAATTTTCTTAATTTCACTACTTTAGCTGCTTTTCTTCGTCTTTGATCGTCAATTTGAGCATAATGCCTTCTGGTGGTATTTACATCTTTGTGGCCTAATACATCAGCTACAAGATATATATCGCCAGTTTCTTGGTATAAATTAGTTCCATATGTACTTCTTAATTTATGAGGAGATATGTTTTTTAATTTTGTTACTAAAGCTGAATATTTTTTAACTAAATTTTGAACTGAACGGACAGTCAAACGCCGGTTTTGCATTGATAAGAAAAGAGCTTCTTCATGGCCGGCTTTAGGCTGTTTTTTTAACCTTTCTTCTAAATAATTACGAAGAGCTTCTTCAACCTCTTCTCCAAAATAAATTACCATTTCGTTTCCGCCTTTGCGAATGATTTTTAAACCATTTACATCAAAATCAATATCATTAATATTTAAGCCTACACATTCAGATACGCGAAGACCTGTCCCTAGTAGTAAGGTTATAATAGCTAAATCTCTAAGCTTTGTATAATTATGATATTTCTTTTGTGTATCGGTTAAGCTTTCTCCGCTTTCAATCTCATCTAAAAGCCTTGCTACTTCATCTACTTCAAGCCTTACAATATTCTTATCATGAATCTTAGGACTTTCTACAAGAGAAGGAGGATTATTAGAAATCTTTCGCTTTTTATAAAAATAAGAATAGAACGTACGGATAGCTGCTAGTTTTCTAGATTTTCCTCTTTCATCATTTTGATATTCTATTATTTTACCTGGATTGTCAGGATCGGCTTTTGTATAATATGTAAGATATTCTAAAAACATTTCTATATGGTCAGGAGTAATTTCTTCTAGATCTTTTATTATCAATTCATCCATAGCTTTATTTTTTAGTGTTGGATGAATATCTAAAATGTATTCAAAGAATATCCTCAAATCATAAGCATAAGCAATTCTTGTTTTAGGAGAAGTAGTAGGCTCAATACCCCTAAAAAATTCAAAAGCAAAAGGGGGAAGAGTTTTTAATAAAGACCTAAGTCTTAGGGTATTTTTTTGTTTTTCTTGTTCATGATAATTTAACTCAGCCATATTAACACCCTCCAAATAGATTTAATATATATTTATTATACAAATATATGTTCTATATAGCAAATGATATTTAAAATGGGAGGGTAGAGCTTAAGTATGAGACTTACTAGCTTTAAATCTTCTTTTTTGTATGAAGATAATAAATAATAATAAAGCAAATAATAATAAAAATTATTGTTAATAGGAATTGCAACCATAATTTCATAATTATTACCTCCAATAAATTAAACTTATTTTACTTATATTATTAGTATAATAAGTTTTTTTATGTCAGGAGGAAATCCATTGAAAGTAATAATTGAAATTATAATACAAACTCTTTTAGCATTCTTTAGCATATGGTTTATTACCAGAATACTCGGTAGAAAGCAAATCGCACAACTTACAGTCTATGAATATATCAATGGAATTACGTTTGGCTCGATTGCAGCTACTTTAGCAACAGATTTAAGTCAAAGAACCTGGCATCATTTAATTGGATTATTCTTATTTGGAATATTAACATGGCTAATGTCCTGGATTTCTATCAAAAATGATGCAGTCAATCAGTTATTACAGGGGGAACCTGTTATTGTAATTGAAGATGGAAAGATATTAGAAAAGAACTTAAAAAGATGCTTGTATAGTATAAATGATTTGCTAGAACAGCTTAGAATTGATAAAATTTTTGATATAAAAGAAGTAAAATATGCAATAATAGAAACCAATGGTTCTTTAACAGTTATGAAATATGAAGATTTAGAAACTCCTACAATAAAAGATTTAGGGCTTATTTCAAATCCTCAAGATCCTTTTTGTTCGGTCATATTAGATGGAAAAATTATTTATGATAATCTTCAAGCTATGAAAATAAATGAAGAATGGCTTATTAATCAGTTAAAAACAAATGGAATAAAAAATGTTAAAGAAGTTATGTATGCGGCTGTAAATAAACAAAAACAAATATATATAGATAAATATCAAGATAATGCAGATGGCGGAAAAAAAACACCTCTTTAAAGGTGTTCTTCTTTATTCCAACCATTAATAAAGGATCTTTGAATAGCTCCAAATAAATGATTTTCTAAATTATCATATTGATTACTAAGCTCATATATAAGATTTTTAACCTTTTCTCGTTTTGTATTACCATCAGCAGGACAAGGGCTAATTACAATAGGAAGTCCTTCTTTTTGGGAGAAATTAATGATTCCTTTTTCAGGAACATAAATTAAAGGTCTTATAGTATATAAATCAGTTCTGTCTAAATAGCTTACAGGAGAAAAAGTATATATACGTCCTTCATAAAACATTGAAAGTAAAAGAGTTTGAATAACATCATCCTTATTATGTCCCAGGGCAACTTTATTACAATTTAAGGACTTTGCAACATCATTTAAAGCACCTTTTCGCATTTTAGAACAAAGAGAACAAGGATTTTTTTCCTTACGTTCATCAAATACTACTTGAGCTATATCAGTATTTTTTATAGTATATCTAACACCAATTTCATCACATAATTTTTTTACACCATCAAGATCAAAATTATCAAAGCCTAATGATATAGTAATTGCTTCCAATTCAAATTTTTTAGGGTAGAAGCGTTGCAATCCACGAAGGGCCAATAGAAGAGCTAAGCTATCTTTACCACCAGATATACCTATGGCAATTCTGTCACCATCTTGAATCATATTATAGTCATCAACAGCACGGCGTACAAAACTAAGTAAATTTTGTAATTTCATCTGAATTTCCTTTCTATAGATATAAATATATATAACAAATAATTGCAATCTATATTATATCTATAGATTTAATGAGAATCAAGATAGAAGTTAGAAATTAGAGGTTGGAGATTAAATGTAATAAAATAGAAATAAATTTTGCCTTACTTTTCGTTAAAGTTGTGTTTAGCGAATAGTATGCTTAAGCTCTTTACTTCATAAAAATAATCCTAGCTACTTATTTGTAGCTAGGATTGTCTTTTATTCAGCATATATATGTGCTTCTTTAATTACTTTGTATGGTTTATGCTTACCAAGTTCATCTCCATTCCAGTTAAATAGTAAGGTTCCATAGTATGTAACATCACGATAATCATCAGCAAAGCGAATTGTTGTATCTTCAACTTCTAATACCTTAAATCTTACTACTGCAAGGGAACCATTTCCCTCAGGTACATTATCTTCTCTATAATCATTCATTCCTATATAAATTTTACCGAAAACAAGTAGCCCTTCTTCAATTATATTTGAAACAACACTAAGAGGTTGATAATCAGGATTTAATATCATGGTTCCATCTTCCGGGAATGTTCTTTTACCGTATGCCTTCCCATCTGAAGTTATAGGTTGTAATACTTTTGGGTCATATCTTAAATGAATCTCATATCCTGATAAATTATCAAAATCACGTACATTTATTGTTGCTGTTACAATATCTCCTACTTGAGTTACTCTGTTTTTATCAAGATCAATACTAATTACACCTTTAAACTCTTGTTTTTTTTCCTCAATTACAAATGTATCTGATTCTTTTGATACTTCATTACCATAGGAATCTTTAACTGTAACAGTTGCTTGATAATTTCCTTTTTCTTCTGCTTTATATGAAAAACTATTATTACTTGCAAAGTTAGTCTTTTCTACTTCTTTTCCATCTTTTTTAACTAACCAAGCATACTCTAAGTTTTCACCTGTTGCTTCACAAGTCCAAGTAATTGTTGTTCCTTCTAATTGTGGACTTGTTTTATCAGCTTTTACACTAACTATTTCTGGTTTTACAATTATTACTTCTTCTTCTGCATCAATTGATACAGATTTTACTACTGTATAACTAGTTGTTTTATCTCCATTCCAGTTAAACATTAATGTACCATCTACTCCACCTGGCATGCTTGCTGTGTCTTCAAAGGAAATTGTAGTTGGCTTTACATCTAGTACTTTAAACTTA
>JAAYRK010000109.1 GCA_012518815.1 Candidatus Epulonipiscium sp.
AGGGTAGCTACGAGTCAAGGGCATTAAGGCTTGAACAAAGTGAAAGCCAGCGCCTTTAGACGCTGGCCGGTAACTGCCCCTTATAGGGGCGAGCAAACCACCCGTTTGACGGGTGGTCATGATTTTTTTAATATAGCACTAAATATATTATTTGTATATAATATTGATATTAATATAAAATCCATATATTATTTGTTTAGAATTGTAATAAAGGCAGATTGTAAAGAGAATAATAAATATAGACAGAATTAAGAAGGTGAAGTAAAAGTGTTTGTAGATCGTGTTAAAATTTATATTGAATCTGGTAGTGGTGGAAATGGAGCAGTATCTTTCCGTCGAGAAAAATATGTACCCAATGGAGGTCCTGACGGAGGAGACGGTGGAAAAGGTGGAGATGTAATTTTTGAAGTAGACGAAGGCATGAGCACATTAATGGATTTTCGTCACAAAAAGCATTATAAGGCCGAAAGAGGCGAAGACGGGAAAAAAAGCAAATGTAATGGCAAAAAGGGCAAGGATTTAATTATTAAAGTCCCTCCAGGAACTATCATTAAAGAAGTAGAGACAGGAAAAATCATGGCAGATTTAACTGGAGAGACTAAATCTAGGGTATTATTAAAAGGTGGAAAAGGTGGAAGAGGCAATCAGCATTTTGCTACGGCAGCAAGACAGGCACCAAGATATGCAGAAAGAGGACAAGAAGGCAAAGGCTACTGGGTGATACTTGAGTTAAAAGTTATTGCCGATGTTGGCTTGGTAGGATTTCCTAATGTGGGAAAGTCAACTCTTTTATCAGTTATGACTAATGCTGAGCCTAAAATTGCTGATTATCATTTTACTACCTTGCATCCTAATCTAGGGGTAGTAAGAAATCCATATGGAAGAGATTTTGTGATAGCCGATATTCCAGGAATTATAGAAGGAGCTCATGAAGGAGTTGGATTAGGTCATGATTTTTTAAGGCATATAGAAAGAACAAAAGTTTTAGTTCACCTTGTTGATGCCGCTGGCCTAGAAGGGCGTAACCCTATAGATGATGTTGAAAAAATTAACTTTGAGCTTAAGGCTTACAACGAAGAATTATGTAAGCGTCCTCAAATTATTGCAGCTAATAAAACAGATGTTATGGAAAATGAGGATAATATTAATTTACTAAAGAGCACTTATGAAGATAAAGGAATTAAAGTTATTCCTATTTCAGCTGCAACGAAAAAGGGAATAAAAGAATTATTAATAGAAATCAATAAAATGTTGGAAAAGGTAGATACAGAGCCTATTACCTTCGAAGAAGATTTTGATTATTTTGAAGAAGTAGAAGAAATAAATGAGCCTTTTACAATTAATAAAATTGATTCCTCTTATTATTTAGTAGAAGGCGTAGGAGTAGAAAAAATGATAGGCTATACTAATTTTGAGTCGGAAAAAGGATTTGCTTTCTTTCAAAAATACCTTAGAGATAAAGGTATTATCGATGCCTTAGAAAAAGAAGGTATTAAAGAAGGAGATACTGTAAGGATATATGATTTAGAATTTGAGTATTATAAATAATATTTAAGAGTAAGGTGATAAAAAATGATTTCAAGTAAACAAAGAGCATATCTAAGGGGTTTAGCTAATAGCATAGAGCCAATTTTTCAAGTAGGTAAAAGTGGGATAACTCCTGATTTAACTAAAGGAATTCATGATGCTTTAGAAAAAAGAGAAATAATTAAAATTAATGTTTTGAATAACTGTATCTTGTCAGCTCAGGAAGTTGCTAATATACTTCAAGAAAGAACTCGCTCTGATGTAGTTCAAATCATTGGGAATAAAATTGTTTTATACAGACCATCAAAGAAAAAACCTACAATATTATTACCTCAATAATGATAGCGACCTAATGAAAGGATATATTCTATGAGAACTGTATTTAATGAGTTAAATGTTTCAAATTCTATAGCAATCATGGGGGGAACTTTTGATCCTATTCATTATGGCCATCTTGTTACTGCTGAAGCAGTGCGGCATAAGTACAATATAAATCAAGTCATTTTTATGCCTACGGGACATCCACCCCATAAAAATAACAAAGAAGTAAGTCATAGTGAACACAGATATTTAATGAGTGTTTTAGCTACTGCTGCTAACCCGTATTTTAATGTTTCCAGAATGGAAATTGACAGAAAGGGTACTACTTATACTATTGATACAATTAAGGGCTTAAAAGAAGTTTATGGTGAAAAAACAGAGCTTTATTTTATAACGGGAGCTGACGCCCTCCATTATATTTTTACATGGAAAGATGCAGAGGAATTACTAAGATTATGCACTTTTGTTGCAGTAACCAGGCCGGGATATAATAAAGAAAAATTAGTTAAAGAAATAGAAATAATTAAGAAAAATTATGAATCGAAAATTCATTTTTTAGAAGTTCCGGCACTTTCTATATCTTCAACAGATATAAGAAATCGGGTAAGAGAAGGAAGACCAATTAAGTATCTAGTTCCTGAATCTGTAGAAAATTATATATATAAATTTAAATTATACATATAAAACTATTAAAGAAGGGCTATTATGATAGATTTTGATGAAATAAAACTAAAACTTCAATCTTCTCTTTCACCTAAGAGATTTTTACATACTTTAGGAGTGGTAGAAACAGCTGAAAAATTAGCAGAGATTCACAATGTAGATAAAGAAAAAGCGGTTATTTCAGCATTTCTTCACGATTGTGCAAAAGATATTCCAGAAAGTATGCAAATACGCTTTTGTAAGGAATTTCATATAAGATTAGATGAATTTATGAAAAAAAATATTGCTTTATGTCATAGTTTTTTAGGAGCTGAAATAGCAAAAAGAGAATATGGTATAAAAGATGAAGAAATATTAAATGCTATTAGGTTTCATACAACAGGCAGAAAGAATATGACAAAGTTAGAAAAGCTTATTTATTTGGCTGATTATATTGAACCTAATCGTAAATACTTTGAGGGTTTAAAAACTGCAAGAGAATATGCAAAGAAAGATTTAGATAAAGCGATGATTCTTGTCTTGACTAATACAATAGAATATATTAAGAAAAAAAATGGAATACTTCATCCTTTAACCTTAGAGGCCTTAGAATATTTAAAGTCCGAGAAAGGAGAATTTGTAAATTGGTAGATTTGAAAAATTCACAAGAAATAATAAAAATTTCTTATAATACATTAGACGATAAAATGGGAGAAGATATAAAAATATTAGATATTCATGAAATATCAGCTCTAGCAGACTACTTTCTTATTGCATCAGGCAGAAATATAAATCATATTCAAACTTTAGCTGATACTGTTGAAGAAAATTTATCAAAAAGTGGATTTAATATAATCAATAAAGAAGGATATAGTTCTGGAGGTTGGATATTACTAGATTTTGGTTTAGTAGTAATACATATATTCGATAAAGAACTAAGAGATTTCTATTGTTTAGAGAGATTGTGGAGAGATGCAAAGGCTATATCTATTGAAGAATTAAATTAAATTATTGTATTAAAAAATGGGCAAATTAATTTGCCCATTTTTTAACGTTTACCATAATTTTTATAGAAATAGCTTGGCCGTTTTCTTTGCTTATAGCGGTTAATAAGATATAATACGTAAAAGAACAAAGCCATAA
>JAAYRK010000110.1 GCA_012518815.1 Candidatus Epulonipiscium sp.
AATTAAAAGACGCTTTTTGATTATTTATCAAAAAGCGTCAGTAACTTATTGTTTTTCTTTTAATATATCCCTTATTTCTGTCAGCAATTCTTCTTCTTTTGAAAGTTTTGGCTCTTTAGCCTTATCTTCTTCTTTTTTTCTTAACTTAAGAAAGATTCGAGTTATAAAGAATAACGATATACCTATAATTAAAAAATCGATTATAGATTGTACAAAGCTTCCATATTTTATTGATAGTTCTCCTAAATCACCTTCAGCTGCTTTAATAACAATTTTAAGTGAACTTAAATCTATTTGACCAAGTATAAGCCCTAATACTGGCATAAGAATATCATCTACTAAGGAAGAGACAATTTTACTAAATGCTCCTCCAATGATTACACCAATAGCTAAATCAATTACATTTCCCTTTAAAGCAAATTTTTTAAATTCCTCAAACATAAAAACTTCTCCCCATAATATTAATTATAGCTTTCCATTAATTAAAGTTAACGGAAAGCTATTTTTCTAACCTTTAAATTCTTACTTATTATTTAGTAATTTTCTGCTCTTACTTCAAAGAAACTTTGAGCATACTTGCATACGGGACATACATCTGGAGCCTTGTTAGCTGTTACAAGATGTCCACATACTCTACATTCCCACATAGTTTCTTCAGTTTTTTCAAATACTTGTTTCTTTTCAATATTTCTTAATAACTTACGATATCTTTCTTCGTGAGCTTTTTCAATTTCAGCTACTTTACGGAATTTTTCAGCTAATTCCGGAAAGCCTTCTGCCTCTGCATCTTTTGCAAAACGGTCATACATATCAGTCCATTCATAATTTTCGCCTTCAGCTGCTTGCAAAAGATTTACAGCTGTATTTCCTAAGCCTCCAAGTTCTTCAAACCATATACGTGCATGTTCTTGTTCGTTTCTTGCAGTAGTTAAGAAAATTTCAGCTAATTGTTCATAACCTTCTCTTTGAGCAATATGAGCAAAATATGTATATTTATTTCTTGCCTGACTTTCTCCAGCAAAAGCTTCCATAAGATTTTTTTCTGTTTTTGTTCCTGCATATGGATTTTTACCTTGCTTTTTTTCTTCTACTTTTTCAAAAAAGGAAGCAGGCTTTTTACATCTTGGACACACAAAATCCTCAGCTAATTCTCCTTCATGGATATATCCACATATTGTACAACGATATTTTGGCATTGTTTTTCCTCCTGTATATAAATTATTTGTTAACTAGTAATCTTTTTGTTCTCTATTATTTAAAATACTTTTATTACTAAATGCTAGCTTTCCAAAGACCGTGTAAATTACAATAAGCATAAGCAGCTTCCATAACATCGTCTTCTGTTAATGCAAATTCAACAAAAGGCTCTTGATCTGGAAGAAGTTCTTTTCTTTGACCACCCTTTTTTGTTTGAATATATACCCAAGTAATATAATGCTCTTTGGTCATAGGATGAGGTGCAGAACCTATTTCTATAATTACTTTGTTACCGTCAAGTTTAATAACTGGAACGTGTTTTTCTGCTGAAGCATCCACGGTATTGGGGATTAATTCTTGCATCTTTTCACCACAGCATATTAAAGGAACTCCTGCATTATTAATTAAACCAACCATATTCCCGCAGTGAGTACAAAGGTAAAACTTTTTTTCTTTCATCTTCATTAAAGCTCACTCCTTTTTAAATTTTTAATTATATAAATATTTAAATTATAAATTAAAATATTATCAAATTAATTTTATTATTATTTAATAACATTTATTCATTAAGAATATTATACTTTTTTATTTATCTTTTTTCAACAAAATTTTATATATTAATATAGCTAAAACTTTCTCTGCAACATTTTGATGATAAACATCATAAATAAGCTTTCTTATCTCACTAATTAGATATGACACAAAAAACTAAAAACTTTTTATTTTATTCTTTAATAACACATATTATACGTGTATTAGAAGAATATCATAAATTAATGGTATTTTAATTTATAATGATTAATTATGTAAAAAAAGAAAAAACACACTAATATATCATCATATTAGTTCATAATTGTTATAAGTTTTAACTATTGCTTTCAAATTTTAAATATAATATTGCTTTACTATTTAATACTGTTA
>JAAYRK010000111.1 GCA_012518815.1 Candidatus Epulonipiscium sp.
CGGTAATTATTTATTAATTGACGAAGATATATTCCAAGATATCATGTCAAATAAAATATCTATATTTTCAATATTAGACAATCCCAAATACTTTAATTCAGAAGAGTATTTAAATATTGGTGCATCTTGGGATATCATTCATTATGCCATATGTGGGGAACAATGGGAAGGAAACCCCCCATACAATTACGTTGTTTTAGGAGGAAAAAGGATTAATGATGAAAATGTCGGATATGGTCCCGCAAGATATCTTTCTCCTACTCAAATAAAAGAAGCCTATGAAGTTATTAAAGATGTAAACCAAGATGAATGGACTACAAAATATAATTGGGATAAGATTCTTCATGACGTACTATATTCCAAAACAACTGATGGTAATAATGATGATATAGATGATAATAGTGAATATGATTACGAAGAATTAAAGAAAGCTTTAGAATCGACTATTCTAGAAAGAAGCTGGTACGTTTTTAGTAAAATAAAAAAGTTATTTGAAAAAGCACTAAAAGACTCAAAATACTTATTGTTTTATCTCAATTAACTATCTATATTTCTATACTTTATAATTAAAGGAAGTTATTTAAACTTCCTTGTTTTTATTAAAAAATCTACTACTTATATTTATTATAATGATTTTTTTCCATTAGTAATTGACTTTCATCATGGGCGTCCTTATTTTCTCCAGGATACCCAATAGCAATAATAGACTCAATACTATAATAATTGGGTATTTCTAAAAGCTCTTTAATATAATCTTCTGTTTTTAACTCTTCATTTTTGTACCTTTCTCTTACTTGTATCCAACAAGATCCTAAATCCAATGATTGAGCTGCTAACTGAATTATAATTGAGGCAATTGAGGCATCTTCTATCCATACATCACATTTTTTAGAATCTGCTAAAACTATTATGGCTAAGGGAGCTTCTTTTAAAAACTGTGAACCATGCTCACGACAATGAGAAAGTTTTTCTAACAAATTGCTATCATCTACAACTATAAATTCCCATGGTCTTCTTCCTCTTGATGAAGGAGATAATAGGGCACTTTTTATAATAATGTCAACTTTTTCCTTCTCAACTTTTTTACTAATGTATTTTCTAATACTTCTTCTTTTTTTCAATAAATTATAAAACATAACTACACCTCCTTATTATATATAAAAGTCATGGTATAAATAAGGACATATACTTATTCTTACCATGACTTTTGTGCATTATTATTTTTTTAAATATTATATAAAAAAATTTAGTTTATTACAATTTATACTGGTATATTTGGTATCTCCTTATCTTGCTTAATTATATGATTAACTATCCAATTAAGAATGAAATCAACTATTTCAATCAAGTATTTATCTTGATCCTCATCTAGTTTTTCATAATCAATATTGTTTATTTTTTCAATAAAACTATCATGAGCAACTTTTTGTGAAAAAAACTTTTTATAATTAATTTTTGTTAAATACTCTTCTTCTGATCTAAAATGATAGACTGCATAGTCTTTTAGTTCATCAATAATTTGAACAATTCCATCATACTTATCAATTATGTAGTCATCTTGTAAAACATCATAGGCCTTTTCAGCTATTTCAAATAATCGTTTATGCTGTTCATCAATCTCAGGGACTCCAATTAAATATTCATCCTTCCACTTAACCAAAATATCCCTCCTAAATACAACATTTTTTGACTTTATTATACCCTATTATTAATGCTTTGAACAGATAAATCGACAATTTGTTAAAGCCCTAAAAGCCTTTTAAAATTTTATTGTAAATTAAATAATGTTTCTTAAGGATAGCTTCATTTGAAAAGTCTTTACTTTTATCTTCTCTGTTATAAGTGAAGCATTAATTAATGACTCATCAATTTCGCTTGCTATAATTAAGCCCCTAATAATCTTAGTGGGAAATTCTTTAGATAGTAAACCAAGGTACATGGCTGTCTTACCAAAAGTCTTATAATCAGCTTTCCCAGCATTAATTTCTACTGCTAATAAGCTATTTTCAAGAGGATTTTCTAATAACAAATAAATAATTTTGCCACTAATTTCGTAATTAATACCTTCTTTGTTCTTACCATAAATCCTGTAACCTGGGAAAAATTCATCAACTTTATGTATAAGAGTCATCTGTACATCTTTCTCATAAGAATAGCTAAAATCATTTAATTCTTCTTTAGTATCATTAACATCTTCATATTTATCTTCATATTTATCTTCATATTTATCTTCATA
>JAAYRK010000112.1 GCA_012518815.1 Candidatus Epulonipiscium sp.
ATATATTAATATAGAAATATATTTTAGCTTTTGTGAGGTGGCAAATACATATGACAATTAAAAGAAAAAAATATAATTATTTAGCTCTAGCTATATTCGCCATTTTTATTCTTAGTTCCTGTATTAATTTAAATAATAAAGAAAACAATTTAAAAATAGATGAAGGAAAAAGCCAAATAAATACTGACGAAAAATCTACTGATTACTCTGACTTAGATTTTAACAAGGATATGACAGTTTCAAGGGCACTAGCAGCTAAGATGATAGCACTAACTTATAATGATATTGGCGATATTAAAACCATGGATAGGGAAATTAAGTATAAGGATGTAGAGGCTGGGGACTGGTATGATATTTATATAAATGCAGTAACAGTACAAGGTTTTATGAATGGGAAGGGAGATATGTTTGAACCCTTAGAGCCTTTAACTTATTCTGATGCACAAACTCTTTTAGATAGAATTGCTGATGGAAAATATAATATAAAGATGAATTTATCAAAAGAAGATGGCAAAAAGTGCATATCTTACAAGGACTGGCTTAATATCTATATTAAGTTAATAACTAAGCTGGCTGGAGAAAAAAGCATAGAAGAAGCCTATGGTATTAAAGAAAGGGATTTGGTAGTTGTTGCAACACCAGCTAACAGTACGGAAGTAAGAGCATGGGAGATGGGAACTGACAAAGGAATTTACGGTTTTTCAGGGCTTTCAATGGATTCATCTATTGATAAGAAAATAAAAGTTTTATTAAAAGACAATGAAGTATTTGCCTTTTTAGGAGAAGAAGAAGAGACAACTTCTATAACAAATGTATATATCACTGAAACAAGCGATAATGAACTATCAATTTTTGTTGGCGGTGTTAATAGAACTTATAAAAGTAATAGAGATTTTTCCATGGCAAAAGGAAAAATTGCAGACATACAAATTCAAGCAGGGACTATATTAAATCTTGAAACTTTTGAAGAAGAAATTAGAGGCAGAGTTTTAAGAAGTGATTCTACTATGATAGAGATAGAAAGACTTGGAAACATCCCTCTTTCAAAAGACTATAAACTATATAATATATCTGGGGATAAGCCAGTTTGGAGTAGTTTAAGCAATCTCATAATTGGAGAAGATATTGCAAGATTTATAATAAAAGACAAAAAAATATGTGCATGTATTATTGATAAAAAAACAAAGCCTCAAAAGATGAGGGTAGCTCTTCATAAGACAGGATTTGAAGGTTTAATACATTCTGATGTAAGCTTAACTTCTGATGATAGTTATAAAGTTTATATAGGGGAAGAAGAAATAGCATATAAAGCAGGAGAAACATTTAATATTAAATCTTTAGAAAACAAATTAAACAATTCTACGCCAAGGGTAAGAGTAGTAACAAATTCACCAGACAAAAAAATCAAGATTTTATCTATCCAAAGAAATGGTGATAATCCTAAATATAGAGGAAGCATTGAGATAATAAAATTATCTAAGGGCGGCTACAGCATAGTTAACGAAGTTCCAATAGAAGAATACTTATACAGTGTTATCCCTAGCGAAATGCCGTCTTCTTATGGTCTTGAGGCAGCCAAGGTCCAGGCTGTAACTGCAAGAAGTTATGCATATGGTCAATTTTATTCCAATAGATTTCATAGTTATGGAGGAAACGTTGACGACTCAGTTTCTTGCCAAGTTTACAATAACATTGCTGAAAACGATATCTCAATACAAGCGGTAAAAGCTACCCAAAATGAAGGATTATTTTACGAAGGAAATGTAGTAAGTGCTAACTTTTTTTCTACTTCTTGTGGATATACTGCTAATTCCGGAGAAGTTTGGGCAGATTATGCCGATAAATCCTTCCCAAGTTATACACCACCCTATATGACTGCCAAAAAACAATTTGAAGGAAAGGACTTTGGGGATTTAAGGGAAGAAGAAAACATAAAGAAATTTTTAAAAACTAAAGATATCGAAGCCTATGATAAGGATTTTGGTTGGTTTAGATGGGATCTAACTATGAGTCTTGAAGAATTATCTGCAGCGATTAATGCAAATCTAAAAACAAGATATGAAGCAAATCCAAAATTAATAAAAACCTTAGATGAAAACAAAATATTTAGAAGCCGCCCTGTTGAAAGCATAGGGCAGCTTAAAAAAATAGATATTTTAAAAAGGGGGGAAGGAGGAAATATAATGGAAATGGTATTGGTAGGAACTGATGCAACTATAAAGATTCTTACTGAATATAATATCCGTTTTCTCCTCCAACCCAAACAACATATAAAAGGAAAAGATAATATTATAATTAATTTACACAATGGAAATAAAATGTCAAACTACAGCATTATGCCAAGTGCCTTTTTTGTTATCGAACCCATTGAAAACAAAGATGGAAAACTTACCGGTTATACCTTTTACGGCGGCGGAAATGGCCATGGTGCTGGTATGAGCCAAAATGGTGTAAAGGGAATGGTGGATAAGGGATATAATTATAAGGAAATATTAAAGCATTATTATCCTGGAACAGAAGTAAAGAAAATATATTGAGTAAAAACTTTTATAAAAAATACTTCCAAAAAATAATTTGGAAGTATTTTATTGAAAAATAATTAAAAAGCAATACAGATTGACAAAGTTATTTAAGATGAAGTACAATAAATTTGTTCAAAC
>JAAYRK010000113.1 GCA_012518815.1 Candidatus Epulonipiscium sp.
TCTCTTTTTATAGAAGATATTTTTTTATAAAGGATAAAATTTAATTAATTTTATTAAAAAGATATTTCCTTTTTGAGGTGAATTTAATGGATGATTATCAGGAAGAAGATTTTATAAAAGCCAAGGATGAGGCTTTTAGGTTCTTAGCTTATAGGATGAGAACGAAAAAAGAATTAAAAGATAAGTTGATTTCTAAAGGATATCACGAGGATACAATTAATTCTGTGATAAAATTATTGGAAAGCTATAAATATATTGATGATGAAGCCTTTGCATATGCTTTTGTCAGGGATTCAATTAAGTTAAAATTTAGAGGTAAAAACAAATTAATATATGATTTAAGAACTAAGGGAATAAGCCAAGAAATTATCGATAAAATTATTAATAATGAAGATTTAAATGAAATTGAAAATATAAAAATACTTATAAATAAGAAAATCGGAGAAAAGAAAATAGTAAATTTGGACTATAAAGAAAAGGATAAATTATATAAATTTTTAATAAGAAGAGGCTTTTCCTATGAAATAATTCAAAAAGTATTAGCAAATAATGAGGATTTTATCGAATAAATCATAATTATATGGATATAATGTTCATTACTAGTACTTGACATAATTTTTAAAAAGTAATACAATCATTATGTTATACTTATACAATTTGAACTATGAAAACTGAATAAAGGAGGTGTTACCAATTGATGCATTTTTAATTGCAATACTTATAATAATTACTGCGATTATTGTTGGAGTTATTGCCTTTGCTATGGGTGTTTCTTATAGAAAACGTATTGCAGAAGCAAAAATTGGTTCTGCCGAAGAAAGAGCTAGTAAAATTATTGATGACGCAATTACTGCTTCAGAAGCAAAGAAACGCGAGATTATGCTAGAAGCAAAAGAAGAAACGTTGAAGGCAAAAAACGAACTCGATCAGGAGATACGGGAGCGCCGAGGAGAGCTACAGCGTTTAGAAAGACGAATTATTCAAAAAGAAGAAGCAGTAGATAGGAAAGCTGAAGCTATTGAGAAAAAAGAAGAAGCTCTCGTCGAAAAAGTGGAAGAATTAGATAAATTAAAAGAAAAAGTTGCTGCTCTCCAACAAAAAGAAATACAGGAATTAGAAAAAATTTCTGGACTCACCTCCGAAGAAGCAAAAGAATATTTATTAAAGACTATTGAAAGTGAAGTAAGGCTGGAATCAGCAATGTTAATCAAAGACATTGAAAATAAAGCAAAAATGGAAGCTGATAAAAAGGCACGAGAAATTATTACAAATGCTATCCAAAAATGTGCTGCCGATCATGTTGCAGACACAACAGTATCTGTTGTACCTTTACCTAATGATGAGATGAAAGGGCGTATAATCGGACGTGAAGGAAGAAATATCAGGACATTAGAAACCCTTACAGGAATTGATTTAATTATTGACGATACTCCTGAAGCTGTTATATTATCAGCTTTTGATCCTATTCGAAGAGAAGTTGCAAGAATTGCTTTGGAAAAGTTAATTCTTGATGGTAGAATTCATCCTGCAAGGATTGAAGAAATGGTTGATAAAGCTAAAAAAGAAGTTGAAACAATGATTAGGGAAGAAGGAGAAGCTGCTACATTTGAAACAGGAGTGCACGGCCTTCATCCAGAACTTGTCCGCTTATTAGGTAAATTGAAATTTAGAACAAGCTATGGTCAAAATGTTTTAAAACATTCTATAGAAGTAGCTCACTTATGCGGATTGATTGCAGGTGAATTAGGCTTAGATGTCCGCTTAGCAAAACGAGCAGGCTTATTACATGATATAGGAAAAGCAGCTGATAAAGAAATGGAAGGTTCACATATAAGCATTGGAGTAGAATTGTGTAAAAAATATCGTGAATCCAGTGTTATACTTAATGCTATTGAAGCTCATCATGGTGATGTAGAGCCAGAAAGTCTGATTGCAGTTATTGTTCAAGCAGCAGACACAATTTCAGCAGCAAGACCGGGAGCGAGAAGAGAAACGTTGGAATCCTACATTAAACGTTTGCAGAAATTAGAAGAAATTGCTGATGCCTTTGATGGAGTAGAAAAATCTTTTGCTATTCAAGCAGGTAGAGAATTAAGAATTATGGTTATACCAGAAGAAACTGATGATGCACAAATGGTATTGTTATCTAGAGAAATTGCTAAGAGAATTGAAAATGAGTTGGAATATCCAGGTCAAATTAAAGTACATCTTATCAGGGAAACTAGAGCAATAGAATATGCCAAATAAAAAGCGTAATGTAAATTACGCTTTTTTTTATACTAATTTTATATAAATATTTAATAAAAATATGTTAAATTTATAATATATATCCAATTTTTTTAAAAAATATATTTTTAAGAAGGTATTTAAAAAAATAAGGAGAATATATTAAAGTAGTTAATTTTATCTTAAAAAGGGGGTCATAAAAATGGAAATATTAAAAGTTGCTTCAAAATCGAATCCTAATGCTGTTGCTGGAGCTTTAGCCAATACTGTTCGCGAGAAAAGTGGGGCTGAGTTACAAGCAATAGGAGCGGGTGCTCTAAATCAAGCACTAAAAGCAGTGATTATTGCACGAGGATATGTAGCACCCTCAGGAATTGATTTAATCTGTATTCCGGCATTTACGGATATAGAGATTAATGGTGAAGAAAGAACGGCAATTAAATTAATAATACAAGCCCGTTAAGGTTAGTATTAGTATTTATTATTTAAGCGTGCAAGAATGCACGCTTTTCTTTGTTTATTGCATTTCTGGTTCAAAGCTCATACAATCTGTTTCGTGTTTTGTTTTAGCATTACTAACATGTTCTCCTACTATAATACCTTCTAAAGTACAGTATTTTACTTTATCATTATACTTGCAAGATTTAACACTACATTGAATAATTTGTTGATTTGGGCGTGACATATAATCAACTCCTTTATTATAATAAATATATTTGAAGCAATATCATTATTTGCAAAGTGAAAGTTTTTTATTCTAGCAATTTTGGAGGTCTATATGTTTATATTTGATGGACATTGCGATACAATTACAAGTTCGATGAATAAAAATGAAAATTTAAAAGAAAATAATTGTCAACTAGATTTAAAAAGATTATCTCAGTTTTCTTCACCAGTTCAATTTTTTGCAATTTGTTTGCATCCTAAAAAAGCTTCTAATCCCCTTAATGATATATTAAATGCCATAAATTATTTTTATAAAGAAATTGATAAAAATAAGGAATTAATTAGTTGTGCCATTTCATATAAAGATATAGAGACTAATATGAAGCAAAATAAAACAAGTGGGATATTGACTTTGGAAGGGGCAGAAGTATTAGAAGAGGGCTTAGAAATCCTAGATACCTTATATAAGATGGGTATAAGAAGTATAGGATTAACATGGAATTATAAAAATGCCCTTGGATATGGTGCAATGGAAAAAGAAAAAAAAGGTCTGACCGATTATGGCAAAGCTGTTATTAAGGAAATGAATAATTTAGGGATTCTAGTAGATGTATCTCATTTATCTTATACGGGATTTTGGGATGTAGAAAAAATTGTATCAAAGCCTTTTATAGCTAGTCATTCCAACGTAAAAAATATTTGTAATCATCCAAGAAATTTATCAGACTCCCAAATTAAAGCTATAGCAAATTCAGGAGGAGTAGTTGGCATTAACAGTTATCCTTTATTTCTTAATGAATCAGGGAAAGCTACCATAGAAGATTTTTTATTACATATAGATTATGTTGTGAATTTAGTTGGAATTGATTATGTAGGTTTAGGATGTGACTTTGACGGTATAGATTTTTATACTGAAGGCTTGGAAGATGTATCCGCCATTAAAAAACTCAATTCTTATTTAGAAAAGGAATATGGAGAGACAGGAGCTAAAAAGATACTGGGTTTGAACTTTTTAAGAGTTGCTAAAGAAATCTTAAATAAATAAAAAAGAATATTATAAATTATTTTCTTGCAAATGTCTGAAAAATATATTACAATATTGAAGAAATAAATATATGGATGGTGAAACATATGAATCTTTCAAATAAAGCAAAAAACATAAAACCTTCTTCAACTTTAGCCGTTACTGCTAAAGCTAAAAAAATGAAAGCCGAAGGAATAAATGTTGTAGGTTTTGGTGCTGGAGAACCAGACTTTGATACTCCAGATCACATTAAAGCAGCTGCAATTAAAGCTATTGAAGATGGCTTTACAAAATATACTCCTGCTTCTGGTACGGAGGAACTTAAAAAAGCAATATGTGATAAATTCAAAAATGAAAATGGTTTAGACTATTTGCCAAATCAAATTGTAATTTCTAATGGTGCAAAACATTCATTAACCAATGTTTTTGTGGCTATTTTAAACTCAGGAGATGAAGTGATTATTCCTGGTCCTTTTTGGCTTAGCTATCCTGAAATGGTTAGGCTTGCTGATGGAATTCCTGTAATAGTAAATGCAAAAAAAGAAAGCAATTATAAAATTACTGTTAATGAATTAGAAGGAGCTTTGACAAACAAGACCAAAGCTATTATAATTAATAGCCCAAGCAATCCAACAGGAGTAATATATTCTAAAGATGAGTTAAAAGAAATAGCTGATTTTGCAGTAAAACATGATTTATATGTTATTTCTGATGAAATATACGAAAAATTAATTTATGATGGTAACAAACATATAAGCATAGCTTCACTTAATGATGAAATATATAAAAATACTATAATTATCAATGGGGTTTCAAAAAGTTTTGCAATGACAGGATGGAGAATAGGTTATCTAGCTGCACCGCCAGAAATTGCAAAAGCAATTTCAAACATACAAAGTCATGCTACTTCAAATCCTAACTCTATTGCTCAAAAGGCAACTTTGGCAGCACTAACAGGACCTCAGGATTGTGTAGAACTTATGCGTAAAGAGTTTGAAAAAAGAAGAAATTACATGATGGAAAGATTAAATAAGATGCCTTCTTTTTCAATTGTTAAACCTCAAGGAGCTTTTTATGTTTTTGTTGATATCTCTCAAGTTATTGGGAAACAATTTGAAGGGAAAATCATAGAAAATGCAGATGACTTTTCAGATATTTTATTAGAAAATGAAAAGGTTGCTGTAGTTTCATGTACGGATTTTGGATATCCTCATTGTATGAGACTATCCTATGCAATTTCCTTAGAAAATATTGAAACAGGTTTAGATAGAATTGAAAATTTTATAAGCAAATTAAGCTAGTTTATCTATAATTAGAATATTTATAACAAATTAAACGAAATGAAATAAAAAACCTCTTGTAAATGAATTAACTTTTATAAAAGATTCATAACTACAAGAGGTTTTTATTATTATATTATTTCTTATTCTTCACCAGCATCTGTTAGAACTTCTTTAATTCCTTTAACTGAAGCCAGCATATTCACTGCCTCGGAAGGAAGAATTAACTTACTAGATTTTCCTTGAGCGATTTTTTCAAGAGCTTCCATAGAGCGGATAGCAAGCACAGATTCATCTGGCTGACTTTCTTTCATAGCAAGGAGCATTCTTTTCATTCCTTCTGCTTTTGCAGTTTGGATACTAAGTATAGCTCGTGCTTGACCTTCAGCCCTTAAAATTTGAGATTGTTTATCCCCTTCAGCCCGGCGGATATTGGCTTCCTTTTCTGCTTCAGCTTTTAATATAGCAGCTTCCTTTTGTCCTTCAGCACGGAGAATTGCAGCACCTTTTTCACCTTCAGCTCGAAGAATAGATTCTCTTCTTTCACGTTCTGCACGCATCTGTTTTTCCATGGCATCTTGAATATCTCTTGGTGGGTTAATATTTTTTAATTCTACACGGTTAACCTTAATACCCCATTTATCTGTTGCTTCATCTAATATGATACGAAGCTTTGAGTTTATTAAATCTCTTGAAGTAAGAGTTTCGTCTAAATCTAATTCACCAATAATATTACGTAGAGTTGTAGCAGTAAGATATTCAATAGCAGCAATAGGATTAGCTATTTCATAAACATAGAAAATTGGGTCTGTAACCTTAAAGTATACTATTGTATCAATTTGCATAGTAACATTATCTTTGGTGATTACTGGTTGTGGTGGAAAGTCAATTACTCTTTCTCTTAAATCAACAATAGCTTTCATTTTATCAATAAAGGGAACTAAAATATTTACTCCCGTTTCTGCTTTTTTATGAAAACTACCTAGACGTTCAACAATTCCTACAGTGGATTGTCTGATAATTCTTATGCTTGAAAAAGCGATAGTAATGATAAAGGAAAATAATAACACAAAAGCAAATATTGCCATATTTAAATCCTCCTTATTAATTTTTTATAAGATTATTCAAGGGTGACATCTTTTTCTACAAGCACTTTCACACCTTGAACATTTATTACAATTACTTTAGAATCTACAGGAATAATTGTATTGCTTTCAGATAGTGCTGACCAAAATTCCCCATTTACATAAATTTGGCCAGTTCCTTTTGAATTATTAATTTCTTCCGTAACAATTCCTTGGGAATTAATAAGCTTATCTACATTAGTTTTGTATTTTGGTTTATTATGGATAAATTTTCCTGTGATTTTCCTGGTAGAAAAAAGTAAAATGCACGATATCACTAAGAAAATTAAGAATTGCAAAGCTATGTTTGGTATAATTAGAGATATTAGCATTGCAGCTAAAGCACCCACAGAAAACCAAATTATGAAGAAGCTACTATTTGTTAGTTCAATTATTGCAAAAATAATGGCAGCAACAAGCCAAATAATCCAAAAATGATCCATAGATTCACCCCCTTAACTTGTGTAGCATAGAGCAACACTCTATAATTAATTATAGTTTATACTGAGTTTTTTGTCAATGTAATATTATTATTTTTTATGATATAATATTTTGAGGATTACATATTAACTTTATTATTGAGGAGGTTATTAATGAATAAAATAGGATTTATAGGTGTAGGTAATATGGGTTATGCCATGATAAAAGGTTTACTCTCATATAAAAACAAAGAAGAAATACTCTTTAATGATAAGTCGGAAGAAAGAGTTAAATGGCTTAATAACAATTTAGATATAAAAGCAATTAATAGTAATAAAGAATTGGTAAATAGTACAAAATATATAGTGCTAGCAATTAAACCTCAAGACTATTTTTTAGTACTAAAAGATATTAAAGATGTTATTAGTAATGAACATATTTTAATTAGTATTGCACCAGGGATTAGTATTGCAAATATAAAAAATATCATAGGAGAAGATACAAGGATTATTCGAGCAATGCCAAATACACCAGCATTAGTTGGAGAAGGCATGAGTGTAATTAGCTTTTCCAATGATTCATTTACAAGAATTGAGAGAGATGAAATATTTAAGATATTTTATTCTTTTGGGGAAGTAGAAGAAATAGAAGAAAGACTTATGAATTCGGTAGTGCCTATTTCTGGCAGTTCACCAGCATATGTATTTATGATGATAGAAGCTATGGCAGATAGTGGGGTTTTAGCAGGTCTGCCAAGAAAACTTTCATATAAATTAGCTGCCCAAGCTGTACTAGGATCAGCAAAAATGATATTAGAAACCCAAGATCATCCTGCAAAATTAAAGGATGCGGTATGTTCTCCTGGAGGAACAACTATAGAAGCTGTTGCTGTTTTAGAAAAATTGGCTTTTAGAAGTAGTATCATTGAAGCAATGAAGGCATGTTTGGATAAAACTAATCAAATGAACCAATAAGGAGAATTTATATGGAAATATTTGAAATATATACTGATGGTGCTTGTAGCAATAATCAAAGCGAGGGACTGCAAGCTGGAGGTTGGGCTGCTGTTTTTGTTAACGGCAAGGCTATATCTGGTGGTGACAGGGCAACTACAAACAATAGGATGGAAATGAAAGCAGTGATTGAAGCATTAAAGAATACGCCGCCAGGTTCTTATGTTAAAATTTATTCTGATTCAGCTTATATTATTAATTGTTTTAACCAAAAATGGATTGATAAATGGGAGAAAAACGGATGGCTTACATCAAATAAAAAGCCTGTAGAAAATAAAGACTATTGGGTAGAAATCCGCCAATTAGAAAAAGAAAGAAAGGTAGAATGGATAAAGGTAAAAGGCCATTCTGGCAATCCATGGAATGAAAAAGCTGATAAATTAGCCGTAGCTTCTATTCCTATGGTCGATAAAAAAAATGATAATGATGAAGTTAGCAGGAAAACAAAAATATATTTGTCAGAGGATGAAAAAAAAGATTTAATTAATTTTTTGGAAGAAAACAAAAGTTTTATTTCTAAATCTCTTAATGATTTATTATTAAGGCTAAAAGAATAACAGATCATGGAGTTTTTTAAAAAATACTTATTAACGGGGAGTATATATGATTCACATAAAGGAAGGTTTAGTGGTTAAAATTTTAAAAAATCATGATAATGCAGTAGAAGTCCTTGTTAATATCAATGAAAAAAACTATAAGGCCATTGCATATCCTCTTATTACAGGGAAAGTATCTTTGGGGGACAGTGTAATATTAAATACTACAGCAGTTGATTTAAATTTGGGAACTGGGGGATATCATTTTGTTATTTTTAATAAATCCTATAATACAATTAGTCCTTACACTAATGGACATATTATGAAATTAAAATATACTCCTATGCAAATAAAAAATTTAACAGTGGAAGAACAGTATCCAGAAATTATTGATTCTTTTGAGTCATTAAATGGGATGCCTATAATAACCGGAACTATCCACAGTATGCTTCCAGCAGTAGCAGCAGTAATTAAGAGCATAATGAATAATTGCAAAATCGCTTATATAATGACCGATGGAGGAGCCTTACCTATAGGATTTAGTCATACAGTTAGAGATCTTAAGAAAAAAGCTATTATTGATTGTACTATAACTTGTGGTAATGCCTTTGGAGGAGATTTCGAGACCTTAAACTTATATACGGCTTTAATTGCTGCAAAAAAAATTGCAAAAGCCGATGCAATTATTATAATAATGGGACCAGGTCATGCAGGAACTGGCACAAAATATGGCTTTACAGGAATGGAAATTGCTAATAATGCCCATGTTATATCTTCGTTAGGGGGAGTCCCTATATGCATTCCTAGAGTCAGTTTTGCAGATAAAAGAAAGCGACATTATGGTATAAGCCACCATTATTTGACAGCTATAGCATTTCATTGTCTGGTTTCTTGTGAAATAGCTTTTCCTCTTTTTTCGGAAAGCAAAAAAAATTATATTATGAATCAATATAAGAAAGTAAATCTTGATAAAAAACATAGAATTCATTTTTTAGAAGAAGATACGTTGTCAATTATGAAGAAAAATCAATTATATATAAAAACTATGGGCAGAACAATGGATGAAGACCCTTATTTTTTTAAAACAGCAGGAGCCTGTGCTGTTTTGTTAACAAAATTACTTTCTTAATATTTTTTGTTTATCCTCAATATATTCCTTTATCGTATTGTAGTGGTTTTGGAGTTCTGTCAAAAAGATTATTATATCATTAATTTTTCCTATACAAGTTAATTGATTGCCTATAATAATTGTTTTCATTTTAATACCACCTTTTAATATAGTTTTAAAATATATATATAGTTTATTCTTAATAGATATAATTAATTCATTAAAAAATTTTATTAAAAGCAAAATATAATTGAAAATAAGTCTGGAGGTTTAAAATGGGTTTAGAATATCGAACGATTTCAAGAGAAGAAATATTTAAAGGAAAGATTCTTACTTTAGTAAAAGATAAAGTTTTATTGCCCAATAATAATGAAGCTGAAAGGGAAATAATTCTTCACAAGGGGGCTGCCGCAATTGTTCCAGTAGATGATGAAGGTAGGATAATATTTGTGCGTCAATACCGTCATCCAATAGGAGAAGAATTATTAGAAATACCAGCAGGTTTATTGGAAGAAGGCGAAGAACCGTTGGAATCAGCAAAACGTGAATTAGAAGAAGAAACAGGTTATAAGTCTTCAAAAATACGCTTTATTTGTAAAATGATTAGCTCTGCAGGCTTTTGTAATGAAATAGTACATATTTATTTAGCGACTGAACTAAAAAAGGGAAAACAAAATCTAGATGAAGATGAATTTATTAGTCTTGAAAGATATACATTTGAAGAAGCAGTAGAAATGATATTTGATGGAAGGATAAAAGATAGTAAAACTATAGCAGGAATACTAGGAGCTAAACAGCTTTTAGAAAGCCATTAATATAATATTGTACAAGCAGTTCTATTATTTTATTAGTTTTCATATATTATTAGAGACTATTACTGAAAGGAAGAGAAGTGTGAAAACTAATAAAAGAACTGTTTCAAAAAAAGAAAGCTTATATGGTATAAGTATTTTTTCATTTTTGCTTGGAATAATTATAGGAACTATATTTGCTAATTATATCGGTAACATTCAAAATGATGAGTTAATACAATATTTGAATCATTTTTTTATTAGTTTTAATACAAAAGCTATTTCTCATCCAACTTTATTAAAGCACTCTCTTTTTAGTCACGGTAAAAACTTTATTCTTATATGGGTATTGGGATTTGGTATATTAGGTATTCCTTTTATTCTTATAAATATTTTTTTAAAAGGTTTTTCCTATGGTTTCACTTCTGCATTTTTGTTTATTCATTATGGTTGGAATGGCTTATTATTTAGCTTTTTGTCTTTTTTGCCTCAAAGCTTGATATTGGTACCAGGAATAATTATGATTTCAGCTGCCAGTATGAATTTTGCATTTTCAAATTACAAAAATAAGAGTTATTTTAAAGAAAAAAAAGAAAAATGGATGGAGTATACTTTGGTCTTATTAGTTGGGTTAGTAATTGTTATAAGCATAAGTGTTGTTGAGACATTTATCTCTCCTTTTTTGATAAATATTATTATTAAGAATATGACTAGTTAAAGTGTTTAATTATATATGGACATATTTGTACAGGTTTTTTTGAAAAATTATCGACTTTTTATGCGAAATATTTTATAATTGAATTGTGCCTTAAGATGCTAAAGAATTTTTTTTGGATTTTTACTTTTTTCTATTAACTTATATTTTACTTATAATTGATGTTTAAATAGAAATACAAAGGAGAACGTAAAATGGAAGAGTTCGTTGAAAAATATGCGAAGTATTTAAGTGATATAAAAGGCGCATCAGAAAATACGATTCTTTCCTATCAAAGAGATTTAAAGCAATTTATTTCATTTCTCAATAAGGTAGGAATAAAAGAGATTAAAAAGGTGAACAGAACGAATATTGTCGCATATTTGTTGGAGTTGCAGAAAAAAGGAAGGGCACCATCAACTATTTCGCGAAACATTGCTTCCATTCGTTCGTTTTTTCAGTTTTTACTAAAAATACATATTATTGACGAAGATCCTACTATAAACATAGATTCTCCCAAGCAAGAAAAAAAGCTCCCTGAAGTATTGACAATAGAAGAGGTTGACCTTTTGCTCAGTCAGCCCAATGAAAGAGATCTTAAAGGTATCAGGGATAAGGCAATGCTTGAGCTCTTATATGCTACAGGTATTAGGGTTTCCGAATTAATAACATTACAAAAAAGTGATGTTAATTTGACTTTAGAATATATAAAATGCACTGATCAAGATTTAAAAGAAAGAATTATTCCCTTAGGAGCATCAGCTCTTAAATCTTTAAGAAATTACATTGATAAAGCACGATTTGCAATGATAAGAGATTCCAATGAAAAAGCACTATTTGTAAATTGTAGTGGGACTCCTATGACAAGGCAGGGTTTTTGGAAACTTATTAAAGTATATGCTAAAAAAGCAAAAATAAATAAAACAATTACCCCACATATGTTAAGGCATTCTTTTGCAGCTCATATGGTAGCCAATGGAGCTGATTTACAATCTGTTCAAGAAATGCTTGGTCATTCGGATATTTCAACGACGCAAGTTTATGCACAATTAAATAAAAATAAGCTTAAAGAAGTTTATTTGAGAACGCACCCAAGGGCTTAAAATGCCCTTTTTTCTATTTATTTAAATGCAAATATGTATTAAATGAAATATAATAATTATTTTTTAATCAAATAAATGAGTATTAATTATCAATTGTTTGTATAATAGTTATAGATTTATTATTTATATAGAAAAGGTGATAAATATATGATAAAAAGAGTTATTTGGATTATATTAGATAGTGTAGGCATGGGTGCAATGCCTGATGCAGATAAATATGGAGATGCAGGTAGTAATACAATTGCTAATGTTTACAAAAAAGTTGGAGGACTTCATATTCCCAACTTAATTAATTTAGGTTTGGGAAATATCGAAGGAATGAAAGAAGTAGCTAAAATTGATAATCCTGTAGGCTGTTATGCAAGACTGGCTGAGAAATCTAATGGAAAAGATACCATAACAGGTCACTGGGAAATGGGAGGGATTATTACAGAAAATCCTTTTCCGACTTATCCAAATGGCTTCCCCGAAGAAGTAATAGAGGCTTTTGAAAAGAAAACAGGACTTAAAGCTATGGGAAATAAAGTAGCTTCTGGAACTGAAATAATAGATGAATTAGGTGAGGAGCATATAAAAACAGGAAATCCTATAGTTTATACATCTGCAGATAGTGTGTTCCAAATTGCAGCCCATGAAGAAATAATTCCAATTGAAAGACTATATGAAATATGTTCCATATCAAGAAAGATTCTTTCAGGAGAACACAAAGTTGCAAGAGTGATAGCAAGACCCTTTATTGGAGATAAAAAAGGTTCTTTTACAAGGACTTCTAATAGGAGAGATTATGCAGTAAAGCCTCCACATGATACTATATTGGATAAAGTTAAAGAAAAAAACTTAGATGTTATTGCCATTGGAAAAATTAGCGATATCTTTTGTGGACAAGGAGTTACAGAAGCACTTCATACAAAAGATAATATGGATGGCATTAATAAAACCATAGAATTTATAAAAAGAGATAATAAAGGATTAATATTTACAAATTTAGTAGACTTTGATGCAAAATGGGGTCATAGAAATAACTATGAAGCTTATGGTAAAGGCTTGGAAGACTTTGATAGAAGACTTATAGATATTATAAATGCCATGAATGAAGAAGATGTATTAATTATCAATGCAGACCATGGATGCGATCCGACTTTTCCTGGTACTGACCATACAAGAGAATATGTACCTTTTTTAGCATATGGTGAAAAGTTGAAGAAAAATGTAGATTTAAAAACTAGGGAATCTTTTGCAGATATTGGTCAAACAATAGGAGAATTGCTGGGAACTGAAAAAATTAAAAATGGCAAAAGCTTTGCAAAAGATATTATCTTATAAAAAATAAATAATAATAATGATTTACTTTAGTATAATAATATCTATATGAAATAATTATTATGGATAAAAAGAAGGTGTAATAATGAGAATGTACGATTTAATTATGAAAAAAAGAAATTGCGGCATCTTGAGCAAAGAAGAAATAAATTTTATAGTCAAAGGTTATGTGGAAGGTATTATTCCAGATTATCAAGTCTCTGCATTTTTAATGGCCGTATATTTTAAAGGAATGAATAAAGAAGAGACATCAAATCTTACTGGGGCTTTTATTAATTCAGGTGACATAATTGATTTATCTCCTATTAAAGGAATTAAAGTAGATAAACATTCTACAGGAGGAGTAGGAGATAAAATCAGTCTAATCGTCATTCCTCTTGTTGCATCTTTAGGGATCCCTATTGCAAAAATGAGCGGTAGAGGTTTGGGACATACAGGGGGAACTATTGATAAATTGGAATCTATAAAGGGTTTTAAGACTCAAATGGATATAAATGAATTTATAAACAATGTCAATACTTATAAGATGGCTATTGTAGGACAAACAGCTAATTTAACTCCAGCAGACAAGAAAATTTATGCCCTAAGAGATGTTACAGCTACTGTTGATAGTATACCTCTTATAGCTAGTTCCATTATGAGTAAAAAAATTGCTTCAGGTTCTGATGCCATAGTATTAGATGTAAAAGTAGGCTCGGGAGCTTTTATGAAAAACTTAGATGAGGCGAAAGAATTAGCACAAACTATGGTAGACATTGGTAAGACGTTAAAACGTAAGGTGGTTGCTGTTATTACAAATATGGATCAACCCTTAGGCCATGAAGTAGGAAATGCTAATGAAGTAAAAGAAGCCATAGAAGTATTAAAAAACAATGGAGCTGAAGATGAGAGAGTTGTAGCCTTAACAATTGCTTCCTATATGGCTGTTTTAGGCGGTGCTTATAAAGATTTTGATGAAGCTTTTGTTAATTTAGAAAGAAAAATTGAAAGTGGTGAAGCAATAGATAAGTTGAAAGAATTTATTAGAATCCAAGGTGGAGATGAAGAAATTGTAGACAATCCAGATAAACTTCCACAAGCTAAATATCATATAGAAATAAAAGCTCAATCTTCTGGTTATGTTAATGAAATCAATGCAGAAAAAATAGGAAATGCTGCTATGCTTTTAGGAGCAGGTAGAAAGACTAAAGAAGATCTTATAGACTATGGTGCAGGTATAAGTTTGGTTAAAAAAATTGGAGACAGTATAAAAACAGGAGATGTAATTGCTATTCTTCATACAGATAAAAAAGAAAACCAAGTTGCTAAGATATTAGTCGATGACGCTTACAAAATTTCAAAGAATCAGCCGACAAAATTAAAATATGTTTATGATGTGATTATGTAAAATCGGAAAGTATTGCATATATTGCTTTCAAGTGCATATTTTATCAAAAATGGTCTAATATAATATTAGACAAAAAATTGCACTAGGAGGCATATCTATGTGGAAAAAGAGACTATCAATAATTATAGTTTTCATATTATGTTTAAATATTATTTCTTATGACTTTATTAAAGGAGAAGAAGTAACTAAGGAAATAGCTTTAGATATAGAATCTCCTTCAGCAGTTCTTATGGAAGCAAAATCTGGGAAAGTATTATTTGAAAAAAATATGAATGAAAAACGCTTTCCTGCCAGTACTACAAAGATAATGACCCTTCTTTTAATTTATGAAGCTGTTGAAAAAGGGCAAATCTCTTGGGAAGATAAGGTGGTTGTTAGTGAACACGCTGCTGGTATGGGCGGCTCTCAAGTTTTTTTGGAACAAAATGAAGAACAGACAGTATTAACCATGACAAAATGTATTGCTGTTGCCTCTGCTAATGATGCTTCTGTTGCTATGGCTGAGCATATTGCAGGTAGCGAAGAAGAATTTGTTAAAATGATGAATGAAAAAGCAAAACAATTAGGCATGAAAAATACAAACTTCGTAAATTCAAGTGGCTTACATGACGATGCCCATGTTACTTCAGCATATGATATTGCACTGATGTCTAGGGAGCTTATAACTAGGTACCCTGAAGTTCATAAATTAACAACCATCTGGCAAGATAATATTATTCATAAAACAAGAAGAGGGGAAGAAGAATTTGGCCTTACCAATACTAATAATTTATTTAAATGGTATCAGGGGGCTAATGGCCTTAAGACAGGATTTACTCCAGAGTCTATGTATTGTTTGTCAGGAACAGCCGAAAGAGATGGGCTAAGTTTGATATCAGTCGTTATGGGATCAAAAAGCAAACAAACAAGAAATTCAGAAGTAGCAAAAATGTTAAATTACGGCTTTGCTAATTTTACAATTATTAAGGGAGATCCTGCAGGAAAAGTTGTAGGGACTGTTGAAGTAGCCAAAGGAAATCCTAAAACCGTAGATTGCATTATCAAAAAAGATATTCAACTCTTAGTAAGTAAAAAACTTGCCAATGAAAAAATAGAGTCAAAAATAGAACTCCCCGAATATATTCAAGCTCCAATTACAAAAGATATGAAACTAGGAGAAATAATATATTTCTTTAAAGGTAAAGAAGTTGGTCGTTCTGATATAGTTGCAGCTGACAATGTTAAGAAGGCAAGCTTTAAGGAAATGTTAAATTCTTTATTAAAACGTTGGTATTAATAATAACTAAGCACCTAAGAAAGATATGTCTTTGTCAATTAGACGGACAGATATCTAAATTAGGTGCTTAAATTCTATTGAACTTTTAATTTTTTATGTTTACAATGTAAATAGATTTTTTATCCTTTATAGATATGTGATGATAAATGATAATATACTAATATTTAAAATTAAGATTTTGAGGAGGATAAAATGTGGAAAATCCGCTAATATCATTATTAATAAAAGTCCCTGGAATAGTTTTGGGGATTACTTTTCATGAATTTGCCCATGGTGCAGTTGCTTATTTATTAGGTGATAGTACCCCAAAAAAAGAAGGGAGATTAACCCTCAATCCACTTTCTCATGTTGATATTGTAGGGCTCATAATGCTTTTTTTCATGAATTTTGGTTGGGCTAAACCTGTACATACTAATCCTTCAAACTTTAAAAATAGAAAGCTTGCAACAACTTTAGTAGCTTTAGCAGGTTCTGTTGCAAATATTCTTATAGCAGTTTTTTTAACTGCTTTACTTAGAATCTTGTTTCTTGTAAATCTTGATTTAAATAGCTATTATTTAGTTTATGATATTATTCATTATGGTGTAATGATTAATATTGTATTAGGAATTTTTAACTTATTGCCCATACCTCCTTTGGATGGTTCAAAAATATTATTTAATTTCATTCCTCCAAGAAGCTATTTTAAGATAATAAGATATGAATACATATTGCAAATAGTATTATTGCTATTATTATTTACAGGAATAATACCTAGCCTTATTAATCCTTTGGTAGATTATTCTATGAAGTTTTTATATAGTTTATTTCAATTGATATGAGGGTTCTTTTAAAATATCAATACTAAATACGAAATGAGGTAGTTTTTTTGAGCATAACAGTAAAGTTAGAAGTTTTTGAAGGACCTTTTGAATTACTATTTCATCTTATTGAAAAAAATAAAATTAATATTTATGATATACCTATATCTTTGATAACTAATCAATATTTTGAATATATTAACTCAGTAGAATATAGAGATATGGAAAATATGAGTGAGTTTTTGGTTATGGCAGCTACCTTATTAGAAATAAAATCTAAGATGCTGCTTCCTTCTCCTAAACAAGGAGATGAAGAAGAAACAGACCCAAGACAAGAACTAGTAACTAAACTTTTAGAATATAAAAAGATGAAGCATTTTTCACGAGAATTAAAAGAAAGGCAGGAGGAAGCACGAAGGGTATTTTTTAAAGAATCAAATTTACCAGAGCAAATTAGAAATTCTTTGCTTGAAAATGAAGAATTTGATATAAGTGAAGTTTTGGATGGGATTAGCCTTCAGCAAATTTTTTCTGTTTTCCAAGACTTATTAAAAAGAAAAGAAAGTAAAACAGATACTATAAGAAGTGGTTTTAAATCTGTTCAAAGAGATATCTATAATGTGGAAGATAAAATTACCTATATACAAGACTTATTAGTTTTATATCCTGTTATTTCTTTTAAAGAATTGTTTTATGATAATAGCAGTAGGATGGAAATAGTAGTAACTTTCTTAGCTATACTAGAATTAATACGACATAAAAAAATTAAGATTAAACAGGAATGCCCGTTTGAAGATATCCTGATTACAAGTTATGATAGGGTGGATGTTGATGAAACTGGAGCAAAATGAAGCAGTGATAGAAGCAATTTTATTTATATCAGGGGAAGCTATTAGTATAAACAAGCTTGCTGGTATAATCGAGGAAGATGTTAAAAAAACAAAAGAAATAGTTGAATTTCTAATGAGAAAATATGAAGAGGAATCAAGGGGAATTCGCATCATTGAAATAAATGATGCATATCAAATGTGTACAAGCCCTGAACTTTTTGACTATATAAAAGAATTTTATAAGAATCCAAAGAAATTTAGTATGACGCAGGCAGCTTTAGAAACATTGGCCATTATTGCATACAGGCAGCCTGTAACAAGAGCTCATATTGAAGAAATAAGAGGAGTAAATAGTGATCATATCATCAATAAATTAATCGAATATAATTTGGTTTGTGAGCTAGGAAGAATGGATGCTCCTGGGAAACCCATATTATTTGGGACAACAGAGGATTTTTTGAGATATTTCGGTTTTAAGAGTATAGAAGAGCTTCCTCAGCTTGAAGAAGAGCTTTTAAAACAAATGGAAAATGAAGTGCATGATGAAGTAACGCAAATTGGACTTTTTGATGACCAAGAGAAATGAAATTCTCTTGGTCATTTTTTTGAATTATTTTTTATCGATAAGGAGAAAATATAAGAATAAAAGATTTTATAGAATTGATATTAAAAAAGATATTTATAAAAGATTTTACAAGCAGGTGAAGTCTTGAAGCTTATACTCTATTATGATAATAAGGCTGAAAAACATAGTCTTTATTTAACTGCATATTTGTTAAATCATTTTAAAATATTAAAGTTAGATTTGATAGACTTTTTTTATCAATTATTAGAAAAAGCTTTAGTGGAAGATGATAACAATGCGATTATTACAAAATCATACATAAACTACAGTAAAGCAGCAAAAATTATATGGTGTATATTAAAAAAATCAAAAAAGCATATCCATATTTCTTTCATAGATATAAAAGTTGAACTAGCTAATGAAGATCCAGCTTTAACTGCTATATTATTTGGGATATTAAACGTTTTAATTTCAATTTTAATTATCCTTATGGATGAAAAAATTAATATAGATAATTATAAGATTACCATAGTGCCAAATTTTAATTATAAAAAAACAAATATAAGTTTATTAAGCACAATAAAGATAAATTCTATTTTTTTTATCTTAAGCTATATTCGTATAAAGAGGAGGCTAAAATATGATGACTAATTCTAATCAACATCCCATTGAATCTTTACTGAGAGCAGCAATGGAAAATATAAAAGAAATGATATCTGTTAATACTGTTGTCGGAAATCCTGTTGAAAATTCAGAAGGAACAATTATTATGCCTATTACTAAAGCTAGTTTTGGATTTGCAGCAGGAGGAGCTGAGTATGGAAAAATTAATAAAGGAAGCAGCTTGGATGATAATAGTAAGGACAATTCAAAAAGATATCCTTTTGGTGGAGGAAGTGGGGCTGGTATAAGTATTCAGCCTGTTGCTTTTATGGTAATGGAAAAAAATAGCGTTCAAATAATGCATATACATCATAATTTTGGTACAATTTCTAAGATTTTAGAGGAAGGGCCTAGTTTTTTAACTAAGCTTGAAAGTTGTTTAAACTTAAGAACTAAGAAAAAAACTAAATCAGAAGAAGGATCTAAAGAAAAAAGTGGGAAAGTTACTACTAAGCTTATAGAAATTGAAGAAAGTTAAAACTTTATCAAGATTTATCAAAAGACTATTTTTTGAAAAGGAGATTGAGATGAAGAAAAAACATCTTTTAATAATAGTCATAATGAGTTTAATCTTTAACATATATCCTTTTGAGGTATATGGAAATATCAACAAAGAGCCTAATGTTGAGGCTAAATCTGCAATTTTAATGGATGCTAGTACAGGCAGAGTTTTATGGGAGAAAAATGCCCATGAGCCTTTAGCAATGGCAAGTACTACTAAAATTATGACTTGTATTTTAGCCTTAGAAAAGGGAAATCTTATGGATGAAGTTATAGTAAGTAAAAGAGCAGCAAGTGCTCCTAGGGTTAAATTATATTTAAAAGAAGGAGAAAAACAATGTTTAGGTGATCTACTATATGCCCTAATGCTTCAATCTTCTAATGATGTGGCTGTAGCTATTGCAGAACATATAAGTGGTTCAGTTGAGACTTTTTGTGAGGAAATGACTAAAAAAGCCAAGGAATTAGGAGCAAAAAACACAGTTTTTAAAACACCTAATGGATTAGATGCCCAAGGTCATCAGTCAACAGCTTACGATTTAGCTGTGATTACAAGATATGCTATGAAAAATCCTAAGTTTGTAAAAATTATTAATACAAAACACATTACAATTCCTCAAAAAGGCAATTATAAGTCTTATGATTTAAAAAATACAAACCGTTTTTTATACGAATTTCCTGGAGCTAACGGAGTAAAAACAGGTTATACAGGAAAGGCAGGATATTGCTTTGTAGGAGCAGTTAAGCAAGAAGACATGCAGCTTATTTCGGTAGTGTTGGCTAGTGGTTGGGGGCCTAGGGGAAAAGAGCAAAAATGGGTTGATACCAAAAGGATAATGAAATACGGCTTTGATAATTATAAGCTAGAGACTCTTTTAGAAAAGAATAAATTATTAAAAACAATTCCTGTAGAAAAAGCAAAAGAAACAGAAGTTTCTTTGTATACTGATAAAAGTATTATATATGCCATAAAGGAGGAAGAAAAATCTAAAATAAGAATAGAACTAAAAGTTCCTAATTTAGTAGAAGCACCTATAGAAAAAGGTGAAAAATTAGGTGAAGCTAAAGTTTTTGTTGGAGATGAATTATCTGGCTCTGTAAATTTGCTTGCTGATAGAAGCATTGAGCGTCATGATTTTCCTAGTTGTTTTAAAAAAGTATTAAATAATTGGTTGAAAGTCATTAATTAAGGTATAATAATTCATAATAAAGATGAAAGGATATCCTTTCATCTTTATTATGAATTGCAAATTTTTATTATACAATATAGATTATAAAAAATAATATCTTGCTGTATAATTATAGTTAAGATTCTTAAGAACTAGGAATTTGATTTTTAAGAGGGAGATTTTATGGAAATGCGTCTTCAAAAATTTTTAGCAAAGGCAGGCATAGCTTCAAGAAGAAAAGCTGAAGAATACATATTGGATGGAAAAATAAAAGTAAATGGTCAGCTTATTACCGAATTAGGAACTAAAATTAATCTAGATAAAGATTTGGTTTATTATAATGATAAAATAGTAGAGCTAATACCTGAAAAAGTTTATATTTTATTAAATAAACCAGAAAAATATGTTACAACTGTTAAGGATCAGTTTAACAGACCTACAGTAATGGACTTATTGCCCCCTTCCTTAAAGGGTGTACATCCAGTGGGAAGACTTGATTATAATACTTCAGGACTACTTCTTCTTACCAATGATGGGGATTTTACTTATAAGATTACTCATCCTAAGCACAGTATTAAAAAGATTTATATAGCTAAAGTAAGAGGAATTCCAAAAGAAACTTCTTTAGAAAAATTAAGAAAAGGATTAGTTATAGACAATTATAAAACGGCTCCTGCTAAAGCTAAAATTTTAAGGAAGTTAAAAAATGATGCAGTTATTGAAATAACAATTTATGAGGGCAGAAACAGACAGGTAAGAAAAATGTGTGAAGCCATAGGACATCCTGTTATTTCTCTAAAAAGAATAGCTATAGGAAATATTTTTTTAGCTAATTTGCCTCTTGGAAAATATAGAAATTTAACAAAAGAAGAAGTCGATTATTTTATGAAACTTTAATGTTAAAAGGTTAATTGTAGCTGTAAAATTCTTAGCAAGATTTTTATTTTTAAGTAGGTGATAGCTTGTTTATAAAATTAAAATTAACAGATATGGTTCATGAGATACTAAAGACAAAAATTAAAGAAGGAGATATAGTAGTTGATGCTACTGTAGGAAATGGCTATGACACCGTATTTTTAGCTAAAGTTGTTGGAAAAACTGGAAGAGTTATTGGATTTGATATTCAAGAAAAGGCTCTTAATAATACTAAAGATAAACTAATTAGAGAGAATTTGGAGGGAAGAGTAATTTTAATTCATGATTCTCACAGTAATATTGACAAATATATAAAAGAACCTATTAACGGAGCTATGTTTAATTTAGGTTATTTACCCCAAGGGGATGAAAAGATAATTACCAAAGCTGAGACTAGTTTAGAAGCTTTAAGAAAAACATCTTCCTTATTATTACCAGGAGGATTTATTACCATAATAAGCTATTGGGGACATGAAGGAGGTATTGAAGAAAAAGAATCTGTTGAAGAGTTTTTATCCAATTTAGATACAAAAAAGTTTATAACTGCTAAGTATAATTATCTTAATAGGGAGGGTTGTCCACCAATTGTTTATTTTCTGCAAAGAATGTAAATTCTCTATTTTTTTATATTATATTTATTTATTATAAATCACTTGCACCGTCTATTAGAATAATGTAGAATGAATCTTGGTGATTGTTGAGTTTTTGACAGAGTCTATAGTTTATTATTAATAAATGGAGGGTTATAAATGAGTACATTATCAAAAGTAAATGAACTCAATGCACTTCGCTCAACTATAGTTAAGGGCGGAGGAGAAGCTGAAATAAAAAAGCTTCATGACGAAGGCAGATTATTTGCAAGAGAACGCATTGAAAAATTTCTTGATGAAAATAGTTTCGTAGAAATGGGTTTGTTTGTCAAACACCGAAACACAGATTTTAACATGAGCCAAAAAGAAACCCCGGCAGATGGAGTGGTTACCGGTTATGGTACCGTAGAAGGACGTTTAGTCTATGTATATAGTCAGGATTCAACAGTCCTTGGTGGTTCTGTAGGAGAAATGCACGCACAAAAAATTATTAATCTTTATCAGCAGGCATTAAAAATGGGTGCTCCTATCATTGCCTTTTTAGATTCCTCAGGCCTTAGACTTCAAGAAAGTGTCGACGCTTTAAATGGTTATGGCGGCTTATTTGTAAAACAATCTATGGCTTCTGGAGTTATTCCTCAAATTTCTGTAGTAATGGGCGATTGTATTGGAGGAGCAGCTTTTAATACTGGTCTTTCAGATTTTACTTTTATGGTTTCAAAAAAGGCAAGATTATTTGTAAATAGTCCCAATACAATAGAAGGGCTAGAAAGTAAAAATGCAAGCTTTGAAACAATTGGAAGTGCAAAGATACATAGTGAAAAAAGCGGAGTAGTGCATTTCCAATATGATGACGAAGAAGAATGTATAAAAAATGTAAGAAAACTACTTACTTATCTTCCTTCAAATAATTTAGAAGAATCCCCTTTCAATAATGTAACAGATGACTTAAATCGTGTAGATTCTGTATTAAATTCTATTGTTCCTGATGATTTAAACACTCCTTTTGATATTAAAACAATTATTTGTTCCTTAGCGGACGAAAGAGAATTCATGGAAGTTAAAGCTGAATATGCTAAAAGTCTTGTTACAGGATTTGTACGTCTTAATGGTACAACTGTTGGAATATTAGCCAACCAATCCTTGGAAAATGACGGCTTATTGGATATAGATTCAAGTAAAAAGGGTGCAGAGTTTATTAACTTCTGTGATGCTTTTAATATTCCTATAGTATCAATAACCGACGTTGGTGGATTTAGGGCTTCTGTAGAAGAAGAACAAAAAGGAATAGTAAAAGATGCAAGCAAATTGATTTATGCCTTTGCTAATGCAACAGTTCCTAAAATTAATATCATTGTAAGAAAAGCTTTTGGAACTGCATATATAGCAATGAATAGCAAGCATATAGGAGCAGATATTGTTTTTGCATGGCCTACTGCTCAAATATCAGTAATGAATCCTGAAGGGGCTGTTAATATTATGTATGCTGAAGAGTTAAAGACTTCTTCAGACCCTGCAGCTTTAAGAGCAGAAAAAATTAAGGAGTTTTCGTCTATGCAATCAAGTCCTTATACTATTGCATCAAGAGGATATATCGATGATATTATAGAGCCAGCTGCTACAAGAAAACGTGTAATTGCTACATTAGAAATGCTTTACACAAAAAGAGAAGAAAGACCTGTTAAAAAGCACGGTACAGTATAGAGTAAAGTTAGCTGACTTTAATGGGTGAATGGAGGTTAATATGGGAGAAATTATTCATGGATTGATAGTAACAGTCATTGGCATGGGTATAACATTTCTTGTTTTGATAATTTTATCATATGTTTTAGATTTATTTCGTATTCTTGCAGAAGGCCCTTCAAAAAAAGAAGATGATTTGGCCGAGCATGTAGAAGAAATAAATCCAATAATAGAAGATTCTAATGTAGAAGATACAAGTTCTGGAGATGATTTGGAATTAGTTGCAGCTATAACTGCGGCAATAGCTGCAAGTATGGATACTACAGCTGACAGATTAGTGGTTCGTTCTTTTAGAAGAATAGGAACTAAAACATCTAAATGGAATAATTTACTTTATTAATGAATAATAGAGGAGGAAATAAAAATGAGAAGATTTCAAGTTACTGTAAATGGTAATATATATGAAGTAGAAGTAGAAGAATTGCAAGGAGGACAAGCAGCTGCATCAGTTGCTTCAACACCAGTTGCAGCTCCTGCGCCAGCAGCTCCTGCACCAAAAGCTGAAACAGCAAAGCCTGCTCCACAACAAGTTACTGGAGGAGCCCAAGGAGAACACAAAGTTAATTCTCCTATGCCTGGGACTATTTTAGATATTGTAGTTAATATTGGAGATAGCGTTAAAGAAGGAGATCCTATTGCAATTTTAGAAGCTATGAAAATGGAAAACGAAATAGTAGCAACAGCTAGTGGTAAAATTGCTTCAATTAATGTTTCCAAAGGTGCTTCAGTAAATACAGGAGATTTAATAGCAACAATAAGCTAGAATCCTGACCATCATTTGAAAAGGAGGGAGTAAGGCAAATGAGTTTTATAAATATATTGATGGAAACCCTGAAAGATTTAATGGTAACCAGTGGTTTTGCAGGGTTAACCTTTAGTCATGTGCTTATGATTGGTATTTCACTGATACTTATGTATCTTGCAATAGAAAAGGAATATGAACCTTTATTGCTTTTACCTATTTCTTTTGGAATGCTCCTTACAAATCTTCCCTTAGCAGGATTAATGGCAGAACCTGCCAATGGTGAAGTGGGAGGGATTCTTTATTACTTATATCAAGGTGTAAAATTAGGTATTTTCCCACCACTTATTTTCTTAGGAGTGGGAGCTATGACGGACTTTGGTCCTTTAATTGCTAACCCTAGAAGTATATTATTAGGTGCAGCAGCTCAATTTGGTATATTTTTTGCATTTCTAGGGGCATTAGGATTAAAATATATTGTTCCCTTTATTAACTTTACCGGTGCTGAAGCTGCAAGTATTGGAATAATTGGAGGGGCTGACGGTCCTACAGCAATTTACTTAACATCTAAACTTGCACCTCATTTATTAGGACCTATTGCAGTAGCGGCTTATTCTTATATGGCCTTAGTTCCAATTATTCAGCCTCCTATTATGAGGGCTCTTACAACTAAGGAAGAAAGAATGGTAAAGATGGAACAGTTAAGACCTGTTTCAAAAACTGAAAAAATATTATTCCCAATTATTGTAACAATTTTAGTTTCATTAATATTACCATCAGCAGCACCTCTTGTAGGAATGCTTATGCTTGGTAATTTGTTTAGAGAAAGTGGTGTTGTAGGTAAATTAGTTGATACAGCTTCCAATGCCTTAATGTATATTATTACAATTTTCTTAGGGACAACTGTTGGAGCAACAGCTAGTGCAGAAAACTTTTTAAATCCTAAGACTTTAGGTATTATTGCTCTAGGTCTTGTAGCCTTTTCTATAGGTACAGCAGCAGGAGTATTATTTGGAAAAATAATGTATAAGACTTCTGGTGGAAAGGTTAATCCTCTAATTGGTTCTGCAGGTGTGTCAGCAGTACCAATGGCTGCAAGGGTTTCACAAAAAGTAGGTAAAGAAGAAAATCCTACGAATTTCTTACTAATGCATGCTATGGGACCTAATGTGGCAGGGGTTATAGGTTCTGCTGTTGCAGCAGGTGTACTATTATCAATTTTTGGTTCATAATCCGTATTATATAATATGTACTTTTACGAAATAGGAGGTAGAAGAATGGAGGAAAAAATAAAAGCTCGGCCAGTAAAGATTACTGATACTACTTTTCGTGATGCTCACCAATCTTTGATAGCAACAAGAATGACAACAGAAGATATGCTTCCTATAGCTGAAAAAATGGATAAAGTAGGATTTTATTCTATGGAAGTATGGGGAGGAGCAACTTTTGATTCTTGTTTACGTTTCTTAAAAGAAGATCCCTGGGAGCGTCTTAGAAAATTAAGAGCAACAATTAAAAATACAAAACTTCAAATGTTACTAAGAGGGCAAAACTTACTAGGATATCGTCATTATGCCGATGATGTTGTAGAATATTTTGTTCAAAAAAGTATAGCTAATGGTATAGATATTATTAGAATATTTGATGCTTTAAATGATACAAGAAATTTAGAAACTGCAATAAAAGCAGCAAATAAAGAAAAAGGTCATGTTCAAGTTGCAATTTCTTATACATTAAGTGAAGTTCATACTTTAGAATACTACGTAAAATTAGCAAAACAATTAGAAAATATGGGTGCACATTCATTTTGTATTAAGGATATGGCAGGTTTATTAGTACCTTATGCTGCTTATGAATTAGTTTCTGCTTTAAAGAATGCTATAAGTATTCCAATTCAACTTCATGGTCACTATACTAGTGGAGTTGTGGCAATGTCATATTTAAAAGGCGTTGAAGCAGGGGCTGATGTTATTGATACAGCTATGTCTCCTTTTGCAATGGGAACTGCTCAACCAGCTACTGAAGTTATGGTAGAGACCTTTAGAGGAACTCCTTATGACAGTGGTTTAGATCAAGAATTATTAGCTGAGATAGCAGATTATTTCAGACCTCTTCGTGAAAAGGCAATGGAAGAAGGTTTGTTAAATCCTAAAGTTTTAGGTGTAGATATAAAAACTCTTTTATATCAAGTGCCTGGCGGAATGTTGTCTAATTTAGTATCTCAGTTAAAAAGCCAAAATGCTGAAGAACGTTTCTACGAAGTTCTTCAGGAAATACCAAGGGTTAGGGCAGATTTTGGATATCCTCCTTTGGTAACTCCATCTAGTCAGATTGTAGGAACTCAAGCTGTTTTAAATGTATTAATGAATGAACGCTACAAAATGATTACTAAAGAATCTAAAGCTCTTGTTAGAGGTGAATACGGAAGAACTCCTGTTCCGATTTCAGAGGAAATTATAAAGAAGGTTATAGGAGACGAAAAACCAATTACTTGTAGGCCAGCAGATTTATTAGAGCCTGAATTGGATAAAATTGAAGCTGAAATGAAACAATATAAAGAACAAGATGAAGACGTATTATCTTATGCACTATTCCCTCAAGTTGCTGAAGAATTCTTTAAATACCGTCAAGCTCAAAAGACAAAGGTTGACGTTAGTTTAGCAGATACAAAAAATAAAGTTTATCCAGTATAAATTTCAATAATGTATTTAGCTAAAAATTGAATTTAACTAATTTTTGTAAAGTGTGCATTTTTGCACACTTTTTTTTAATATTGTTTGTAAAAAAGCAATTTTTATATATAATAATGATATGATGTAAGCTTTAAGGCTGAATTCAATAGGATGAAAATTTAGAAATGTGAGGGACTAATATGTATAATACAAATGATTTAATTCAACGGATTCACAAGAGCTTACCCAAGTTAAGCAAAGGGCAAAAGCTTATTGCAAATTATATTTTAAATCACTATGAAAAAGCAGTTTTTTTAACTGCAGCAAAATTAGGTTCTGTTGTAGGAGTAAGTGAATCTACAGTTGTACGTTTTGCAAATGAGTTAGGCTATGATGGTTATCCTAAACTTCAAAGAGCTTTGGAAGAATTAGTAAAAAATAGGCTCACTTCAGTACAGAGAATGGAAGTAGCATATGACCGTTTAGATCAAAAAAGTGTTTTAAAATATGTTTTACAATCTGATGCTGACAAGATAAAGCATACCTTAGAAGAAATTGATGAAGTTTCCTTTGATAATTCAGTCAATGCAATTTTAAATGCTCGGAAGATATATATTTTAGGAGTTAGAAGCTCAGCTGCCCTTGCAAGCTTTCTTGGCTTTTATTTTAATCTTTTATTTGACAATGTAAAATTAATACATACAAATAGTGTAAGTGAAATGTTTGAACAAATTCATAAAATGAATTCAGAAGACGTGGTAATTGGCATTAGTTTTCCCAGGTATTCGAAAAGAACTATAAAAGCAATGGAATTTGCTAAATCTCAAAAAGCTACGGTAATAGCTATTACTGACAGTCCTTTATCCCCTTTGATTCGTTATGCTGATTATAGCCTTCTTGCTAGAAGTGATATGGCATCTTTTGTAGATTCTTTAGTAGCACCTATGAGTGTTCTTAATGCATTAATCGTTGCAATAAGTTTAAAGAAAAAGGATGAAATATCAGAGTCCTTAAGTAATTTAGAAAAAATTTGGACCGAATATCAAGTATATGATAATGAAGACGGCGATTTAAATTTAAGCTATTCATTAAATAAAAAACAAGGTGGTTAGTATGCTTAAATTATATTTAGTAAGACATGGGGAGACAGCATGGAATATAGATAATAAATATCAGGGTATCACAGATATCCCTTTAAATGAAATAGGAATTAAGCAAGCTCAAGCTATTGCAAGAAGGATGAAAGCTTTTAAAATAGATAAGATTTACTCATCAGATTTATCAAGAGCTTATGAGACAGGAAAATTAATATCAAGAGAGAAAAATATTAATATAGAAAAAATGCCTGGATTAAGAGAAATCAGCTTTGGTGAATGGGAAGGCTATACAATCTCTGAATTAGAGGAACTCTATGGAGAAAACTATAAAAGATTCTTTTTAGAGCCTCATAAGTATAATTTTCCTGGAGAAGGCAGTATGGAGGCAGTTCAAAAAAGGATAAGAAAAGCTATCGGGGAAATAGAAAAAAAACATCCTAAGGGAGATATAGTTATAGTATCTCATGGAGGAGTTTTAAAGATATTAATTATGACATTATTAGAAATTGATTTATCTTTTTTTAAAAGTTTTTGGTTGGGCAATACTTCCTTATCTATTATTGAGAAAAAAGATAATGGAAAATGGATATTGAGTCTACTTAATGACAGAAGTCATCTAGAAGAAGTATATTTTAAACAATAGTAATAATTAATAATAAATAACTAGGAGTAATTATTATGGCTATATGTGCAATTAGAGGTGCAATTACAATCGACAAAAATACAAAAGAAGATATTCTTGAAAATACAAGCATTTTATTAAAAGAAATAATAAGTAAAAATAATATTAATATTGATGATATTATTTCTATAACCTTTACTGCAACTGAAGATATAGATGCGGCATATCCGGCTGTAGCTGCTAGAAGTTTAAATATTACAAAAGCTGCCTTATTATGTTTTCAAGAAATGAAAGTGGTTGGTAGCTTAAAAATGTGTATTAGAGTCATGCTTTTGGTTGAAACTAATAAGACTCAGGAGCAAATGAATCATGTATATTTAAAAGATGCAGTTGTATTAAGACCGGATTTATTAAATTAACATTTTAGGAGGTTGTTATGGGACATTTTGCTATTGCTATTGATGGGCCAGCAGGAGCTGGTAAAAGTACTATTGCAAAATTGGTTGCTAAAAAATTAAATATTATATATGTTGATACTGGTGCTATGTATAGAGCTGTTGCTTTATATTGTATCGAAAATTCTATTGATTATAATAGTAAAGAAGAAGTTAAAAAAGTTTTAGACAATATTGATATTAAGATAACCCATAAAGATAACAACCAGAGGATTATATTAAATAACAAAGATGTAACAGATTTAATCAGAAGTACAGAAGTATCTAAAGGTTCTTCAGCAGTTGCAACAATCTATGCTGTACGCATAAAAATGGTCGAAATACAAAGAAATATAGCAAAAAATAATTCTGTTGTAATGGATGGCAGAGACATTGGAACTTATGTATTACCTAATGCAAAGATTAAAGTTTTTTTGACTGCAAGTGTAGATGAGCGGGCAAAAAGAAGACATAAGGAATTAATAGAAAAAGGAATAAAATGCGACTTTGAGCAAATAAAAAAGGATATTGAAGAAAGAGACAAAAATGATTCTACAAGAGAGTTCGCTCCCTTAAAAAAAGCTGATGATGCTGTTGAAATTGACACTACAAAACTTAATATAGAAGAAGTTGTGGAGAAGATTATTGAATTATTATGAATTTATATGACGGATAATAGATTATTTAGAGTTGAATAATTTATTGTCTAATGATAAAATTGGTATAGTCGTAGAAGCATAGCTTCTGCTTGTAAATAATAAGGAGGTTATTATTACAATGAACGATTTAGAAAATCATAATAATGAAAGTTTTGAGGATTTACTTAATGAATCTTTTGTTACATTAAGAAGTGGTGAAATTGTTAAGGGTACTGTAATTAATGTAACTGATACAGAGGTAATGGTTAATCTTGGATATAAATCCGATGGTATTATTTCTAAAGCCGAATTTTCTAATGATCCTAATATAAGTTTAAAGGATGCAGTTAAGATTGGTGAAGAAATAGAAGTATATATAATAAGAGTTAATGACAACGAAGGTATTATTGAATTATCCAAGAAAAAAGTGGACCTTCAAAATGGATGGGATGTTATCCAAAAGGCATATGAAGAAGAAAAAGTAATAACAGGAAAAGTAATAGAAGCTGTAAAAGGTGGTATTATTGCTATTAATAATGAAGTTAGGATATTTATACCTGCGTCTTTATTAGGTTCTCGTTATATTCAAGATTTAAACCAATTCTTAGGAAAAAACATTGATTTTAAAATAGTTGAATTTGATAAGAGAAGAAGAAAGGTTATTGGAGATCGTAAACAAGTTGTTGTAGAGGAACGTAAGAACAAACGTGAGGAAATATTTAGCAATTTAGAAATAGGAGATACAGTTACTGGCAAAGTAAGTAATATAACTGGTTTTGGAGCTTTTATAGATTTAGGTGGTGTAGATGGCTTAGTTCACAGTTCTGAATTATCATGGAAAAGAATTAATAAGCCTTCTGACATTCTTAAGATTGGTCAGGAAGTTGAAGCCAGAGTAATTCAAATTGACAAAGAAAATGAAAAAATTTCTCTTTCAATGAAGAGAGAAGAAGATAATCCTTGGAAAAACATTGAAGAAAAATATCCTATTGGCTCAATTGTAAAAGGGAAAGTTGTAAGAATGGTTCCTTTTGGAGCTTTTGTTGAGCTTGAAGAAGGCTTAGATGCTTTGATTCATATTTCTCAGATTGCTAATAAACATGTAGCTAATGCTGAAGATGAACTTAAACTTGGAGAGATTGTTGAAGCTAAGGTAATAGAAATAGATGAAAATCAAAAGAAAATAAGTTTAAGTATTAAACAAATTGATAAAGAAAATGAGCTTCCTAAAGAATAAATGCGGCTGTAGCCGCATTTATTAGCTTATCATAATTTGAGGGAGGTATAAGATGGTTATTACATATGAAGACTTTAAAAAAGAAATATATAGTTTGTCGGGAATTGACCTTAACTCTTATAAGGAACGGCAAATGAAAAGACGCATAGATGCATTAATTAAAAAGAATAATTTTAATGATTATCATTCATATGTTATAGCTTTAAAAACTAATAATGATTTGTATAATGAATTTATTAATTACCTTACCATCAATGTATCTCAGTTTTTTAGGAATCCTTCACAATGGGAAGTCTTAGAAAAAGAAATAATTCCATATTTATTAAAATCCACTTCTAATTTAAAAGTATGGAGTGCTGCATGCTCCACTGGTGATGAACCTTATTCTTTAGTTATGTTATTATCAAAATTTATCCCCCTTTCAAAAATAAAAATTATAGCTACAGATATTGATAAAGAAGCTATTGAAAAAGCAAAAATGGGTATTTATAGTGAAAAAAGTTTAGAAGGAATGCCACAGGAATTTTTTACGAAATATTTCAAAGCCGTAGGGAATTCTTATCAAATTTCCGAAGAGATAAAAAATTGCGTCATATTTCAACATCATAACTTATTAAAAGATGCTTATCCTCAAAATTGTGATTTAATCGTATGCAGAAATGTATTAATTTATTTTACAGAAGAAGCAAAAACCAATATATATAAAAAGTTTAATGCATCATTAAAAACAGATGGAGTTTTATTTGTAGGAAGTACTGAACAAATTATTATGGCTCATAAGTATGCTTTTACTCCTATTAGATCATTTTTTTATAAAAAAGTATCAAACATATAATTGTAGAAGCTTTTATATTTTCTAATAAGTTGGAGTGAGATAATGACTTTTATTATTATTTCAATGATTATTTGGGGAAGCATTGGTATATTTGTTAGATTACTTGAGCTTCCTTCAGTTGAAATTGCATTTTTAAGGGCACTAATTGCCTCTTTTTTTCTTTTGTCTTATTCATTTATTTTTAAAGTAGTTGATATTAAAAGAATTAAAAAAAATATAATTTTATTAGTTATTGCTGGTATTGCTGTTGGTCTTAATTGGATTATGCTTTTTCAATCTTACAGGTATACCAGTATTGCTAATGCTACAATTAGTTATTACTTTGCCCCTATAATTGTATTATTTCTTTCTCCGATTATATTAAAGGAAAAGATGACCTTATTAAAGTTTTTTTCTATTCTAACATCTATGACAGGTTTGTTTGTTATTATGTATTATTCTGCTGACAATATGGAAAGAGCTTCTAATAATTTTTTAGGTATATTATTTGGCCTTTTTTCTGCAGTATTGTATGCATTAATTATACTAGTTACAAAAAAATGAAGGATATATCAGCATTAGAAATATGCTTAGTAGAAATGATTGTTGCGACTTTGGTTTTATTACCTTTTGTTATACATAATAATCAACTCCATATAAAAAATATTCAAACAGGAATAATTATATTAATATTAGGGATTGTACATACAGGACTTGCTTACATATTATATTTTACGGGGATAAGAAAAGTTAAGGCACAAAACGCAGCCTTACTTAGTTATATAGATCCTCTTTGTGCAATCCTATTTAGCATGATAATACTCGGAGAAATTCCTAATAAAGCACAAAAGATAGGAGCATTATTAATCTTTTCTTCTTCTTTAATAACTGAAATCAAAAATAAAAAAGTCCCAAACTAAGGTTATAACCTTAGTTTGGGACTTTTATTAATGATCTTTGTGGTCATGATTACAACTACAAGCTTTATCAAAGAATCCATAGTAATCCATTATTTTTCCTATATTATCTAAAATAAGAGCTTTGTTTTTATCAGAAGAAGTCATTTCAACGGCATTTATTAAGTAATTCATAAATTCTCCTTTATCCATTGCAAGAGGGATAACTCCTAAAAAGTTTTGCATCCGTGCTTTTCTTAATTGATTATTCATAGTTTTAAGTTCATTATCTATATAATTAACTAGTTTTCTTATTTGGCTTTTAATATTATCAGTTGCAGCTAAATCATTCTTAGTTCTATTATAGTAACTAATTACATAATCTAAATTACTATTAAGACAAGCTAATACAATTTGATAGTTTTCTAATCTATTAACGATTATTTCGTTATTGTCAAAGTTTGCATCTTCTTCTTCATATATTTTAATTATTTCATTATTTATTTTTACCAATTTATTTTGAAGGATTTCAATGTGTTTATCTATTAAATCTGGTAAAGTCTCTATAAGAAGTTCTTTTTCTTGAGATTCTATTTCTTCACTAAAAATTGAAGATATTGAAAGGTAAAAATCTTTATATGCTACATGGCTATTAAAAAGACTCTCTAGACTAACATTTTTTTGCATTAAAAGTACGGCTGTATAATTAAAGATATCATACAATGAAAATAGTAAATTACCAATATTTAATAAGTTATCGTTTACAGATTCAATTTCTTTCCAAAGGCTTTTTATTTCATCTATGCTAAGTTTTTGCAGGGCCTTATTTTTACTATTTTCGATAGTGGTTGAAATATCTGGCAAAAAGTCATCATAGCCCTTTGTATTATTTCCAATAAATTGTTCTTTTAATAAATCAAAGAGTGCTTTTAAAGATTCATCAGATTCATCAATTTTAATTTGAGAAATACTTTTTTCTATATATTCGTAGTATTTATTTCTTGTTATTCTAATGGGAATATTCCTTAATAATTGATGAATAACATTTTCAAAGTCATTTTTATCAATATAATCGGATATAAATAAAAAGCATTCTTCAAAAAAGAGGTCGTAATCTAAGGAATCAACATCTTTATCATCTAAAGATAGCTCATTATATTTATCATTAATAATATGGCTTGCTATATAGAGTTCGGTATTATAGGAAGATAAAACCCTATACATTTCTTCTAATTTCATTTTGTAATTAATTATTGTTTCTACTTTATGAAGTTTTTCTTCAGTATTTTCATCTAGTATATCTTCAAGATTAACAAGCAGATTTATTGCAAAGTTGGACATCTCATATAAATCTATATTAATGTCATCAATAAAAGTTAAGGATTCATTATCATATATTTTTATGAAGCTATTAAGAAATTTTAGAAAGGCAAGAGGAACAGTTTCCTTAAAAGAATTATTTAAAATAACTTCTAAACTATCTTTGTTGTTTATCAATTAAATTCTCCTTTCATCTTTTGTCATACAATTATAACATAAAATATTCTATTAAATGATGGTGAATTTTTTAAAAATATATCCGATATATATATTAGAGTAAAAAATGGAAGCTTGTAGCAAGACAGTGGAGGTAGGAAATGTATAAGGTATTATGTATTGATGAAGAAAAAAGTCATTCTAACAAAATAGTTAAAATGATAGTTGATTCAGATCTTGGCTTTATGGTTTTAAAGAGTGTAAAATCCAGAAAGGAAGCATTGGAGTTTTTAGAAAATGAGCAAGTAGATTTAATTATTTCTGATATAAAGCTGCCTGATTATAATGGTTATAAATTATTTAAGGATCTAAAAGAAAGTCATCCTGAAATTAAGATGATTCTTTATACATCTTATAATGAATATGAGTATGTTCAAAAGGCTTTAGAAGAAGGCCTGATAGATTATATTTTTAAACCTGTAAGAGAACAGGAACTAAGGAGAAGTTTAATAAGAGCTAAGAAGTTATTGGACGATATTTCTAAAAGATATGAAGAACAAAGCAGGATATTAGCTAAGTTCGATAAATCTCTTCCTATTTTACAAGACAGGTTTTTAACTAATTTAATTCATGGATACCCAGAAAAGGAAAGTGATATACATAGTACTTTTGAATATTTTAATTTAATGATTGCTCCTGGTTACACAGTGATGGTTTTAAAAATTGATTATTACGATAAGCTTTCTCTTATAATGGAAGAAAAGGATAAGCACATGCTTATATTTTCAGTATTGTATAAAGTTGAATCCATTTTGGAAGAATATAAAAATGGTGTTGCTTTTATCAACAGACATGATGAAATAGTAATAATTTTAGGTGCAAAACTCACTATTAATGAATCTATAGAAATAGGGGAAAAAATAAGAGGATCTATAGAGTATGATTTAAAAATTACTTGTACAGTTGGTATTGGCAAGATGTACAATGAAGCTAGAAAGATAAATATTTCCTATAAACAAGCTAAAGCTGCCATAAGATATAATCATTATTTAGGATTAAATTCAGTAATACATATTAACTATGTAGAGCCAAATAATATCATTACCTATGAATATCCTTTAAAAAAAGAAGAGTATCTTGTATATGAGACTGTTATTGGTAATGAAAAAAGAGTTTTAGAATTATTAAAGGATTTGTTTAAGGTATTAAATGAATGTCAACCTTTGCCTGACAAGCTATTGCCAAAAATTATTTTAGATATAATTGTATCTATAAACCGTTATGCCAGTGAGCAAGGAATAAATATAGATAGCTTTTTTAATAAAAATTTTACTATGAAAGAAGTTTTACAAAACAAGGGCAACGATGATGCCTTTAACTATCTCTCGAACTTATTACCGTCAATTTGTAAATATATTAAGGAAAAGAGAAAGAAAAATGAAGAACTAATTCTTTCTAAAGCAAAAAAGTATGTTGAAGAAAACTTTCACAGTAATATTTCTCTTAACCAAACAGCTATACATGTACAAACTACACCAGAAAATTTAAGTGTTCTTCTTGCAGAAAAAGGATTTCGTTCTTTTTATGAATATTGCACTAAAATTAGAATAGAAAAAGCAAAAAAGCTAATGAATGAAAGCAATTTAACTGATGAAGCAATTGCTTTAAGGATTGGCTATGAAGATAAAAATTACTTTAGAAAAATATTTGAAAGATTTGAAGGAATGACAACAGAAGAATATAGATTAATAAAAAAATAAACCGGGAATACTCGGTTTATTGGTTTTTATATCATTATTTATCAATGAAAAGTCCTATGGACTTTATTGTTTATTATTATAAAGCATGATAAAATAAACAAGATGTCATGAAGATTTAAAATAGTATGAGACGTGTGTATTATCTAAATTATTAAGTGTAATGGAGGGTAATATGAAAACAACTGCTAATAAAATAGAAATGTATGAAATTATTAATTCTGAACATAGAAATCCCCACAATATTTTAGGAATTCATGAGATAATAATTGATGGGGAAAAGGCTGTTGCTATTAGAGCATTTATCCCTCAAGCCTCTAGTATAAAGGTTATTGAAGAAAAAAATACAAGCTTAAAGTATGATATGGAAAAAATTCATGAGGCAGGTTTTTTTGAAATTGTATTTTTAAATAAAAAAGAAAAATTTAAATACAAACTAGAAATTACAGCTTATAATAATAACCAATGGATAACATATGACCCTTATTCATTTAATCCAATTATATCTGATTTTGATAAATATCTTTTTAACCAAGGAACACACTATAGTATTTATGAAAAATTAGGTTCTCATCCTATGACAATTGAAGGCGTAAAGGGGACTTTATTTGCAGTATGGGCTCCTAATGCAAAAAGAGTCAGTGTTATTGGAAATTTCAATGACTGGGACGGAAGAAGACATCAAATGAGATGTTTAGGGGATAGTGGCATTTGGGAATTGTTTATTCCTGGTATAATCGAAGGAGATTTATATAAATACGAAATAAAAACAAAAGAAAATTATATCTTAAAGAAAACAGACCCTTACGGATACTATATGGAACTTAGGCCTAACACTGCCTCCATCGTATATGATATTGGAAAATATAAATGGAATGATGAAAAGTGGATGGAAGAAAGGGCAAAAAAGGATACCTTAAATCAGCCTATTTCAATATATGAAGTCCATCTTGGTTCATGGATGAGAGTAGTTGAGGAAAACAATAGATTTCTTAGTTATAAAGAAGCAGCTCACAAATTAGTAAACTATGTTAAAGACATGGGTTATACCCATATTCAATTAATGCCTATTGAAGAACACCCCTTTGATGGCTCGTGGGGATATCAAGTGACTGGTTATTATGCACCAACAAGTCGCTACGGCACCCCTGAAGATTTTATGTATTTTGTTGATTATTGCCATGTGAATGGAATAGGTGTAATTCTTGATTGGGTTCCAGGGCATTTCCCTAAGGATGCTTATGGTTTAGCACGCTTTGACGGAACAGCTTTATATGAGCATGAAGACTCAAGACAAGGTGAACATCCAGATTGGGGAACTCTAATATTTAATTATGGACGTTATGAAGTAAAGCTATTTTTAATAGCTAATGCTCTATATTGGTTTGAAAAATATCATATAGATGGCTTAAGGGTTGATGCTGTAGCTTCCATGCTTTATTTAGACTATGGAAGAAAAGATGGAGAGTGGATTCCTAATCCATATGGAGGACGCGAGAATTTAGAAGCAGTTGAATTTTTAAGACATTTAAACTCAATTGTATATAAATATCATCCTGGAATCATGATGATTGCAGAAGAATCTACAGCATGGCCCAATGTATCAAGGCCTACAGATATAGGAGGCTTAGGTTTTGGTTTTAAGTGGAATATGGGTTGGATGAATGATTTTTTAAGATATATTGCAAAGGATCCTATCCATAGAAAATACCATCATAATGATTTAACTTTTGGACTTATTTATGCTTTTACTGAAAATTTTATTTTAGTTTTATCTCATGATGAAGTGGTTCATGGAAAAGGCTCTATGATCAACAAAATGCCTGGAGATTACTGGCAAAAATTTGCTAATTTAAGAGTTGCATATGGTTTTATGTATGGTCATCCAGGTAAGAAATTATTATTTATGGGGGGAGAATTTGCTCAATTTGATGAATGGAGCGAAGCAAAAAGCCTTGACTGGCACTTGTTAGAATTTGATAAACATAGGGAAATCAAAGAATATGTAAAGGACTTAAATAAACTTTATTTAAAAGAAACTGCTTTTTGGGAATATGATTTTTCATGGGAAGGTTTTGAATGGATTAATGGCTTTGATGCTGATAGTAGCACTATTTCTTTTATAAGAAAAGGAAAAAAACCTGATAATTATTTAATCTTTATTTGTAATTTTACGCCTGTTCCACGCTATACCCATAGGATAGGAGTTCCCCAGAAAGGCAAATATAAAGAGATATTAAATAGTGATTCTTATAAATACGGTGGTAGTAATGTAATTAATGATGGAGAAATCCTATCCGAAGCCATAGAATGGGATGGCAGACAAAATAGCATAGAATTAAAAATTCCACCTTTAGGAATGGTAATAATCAAGAAGATTAATGATTAATTTTATAATGAGGCATCTAGTGTTTTTATAGAAGTTTCAATAATATTAATTTGCTAGAAAAGTGTTTTGCATAATTATATAGGGGGAACTAAAAATGCTTAATGGACTTTGGGGAACTGAAATTAGAGAAGAAGTTGGCATCAATATTAAAAATGAAAGTTCTCTCCATAATCAAATAAAAAGCTGGTATGGCAAAGAAGATGATAGGTTTGAAGTTAGAGTGGGAGACTATATTATTGATATAGTAAGAGACAATCAATTAATAGAGATTCAAACAGCTAATTTTTCTGCTATTAAAAACAAAATTAAAGTCTTGCTTAAAGATTATCCTGTTCGTCTTGTTTATCCTGTTTGTAAAGAAAAAACCATTATTACAGTAGAAAAAAATGGAGAAATAGTTAGTAAGAGAAAGTCTCCCAAAAAAGATAGTTTTCTTAGTCTTTTTGATGAATTAGTATATTGTCCTGAATTAATAAATGAAGAAAATTTTTCTGTAGAAGTGCTTCTTATTAAGGCTGAAGAAATCAGATGCAAAGATGGCAAAGGCAGCTGGAGAAGAAATGGAGTTAGTATTGTAGACAGATATTTATTGGATGTGTTCCAATCAAAAGTATTTAATAATAAAGAAGACTTTATTTCTTTTCTTCCAAAAGGTTTAGAGATTCCTTTTACTAATAAAATTCTTTCAGAAGTTCTTTCTATAAGTGTTTATAAAGCAAGAAAAATAAGCTATTGTCTTAAAAAAATGAATTGTATTGAAGCCGTAGGAAAGCAGGGAAATGCAATTCTTTATACTGTTAAACCCTCTAATTAATAGAGGGTTTTTGTTTATTAATTGTAGAACTTAAAAAATACTTGCATAAAATTTCATTAGTATGTATAATTATTAATAATTATTTTAAGATAAATTAAATAAATGCAAATTTTAGTTCTTTATGGGAGAGATGCGTATGAAAAAAATTGATGGCGGTGTTACTAGTCCTAAAGGCTTTATGGCAAATGGAAACTATATAGGAATTAAAAAAAAGAAAAAAGATTTATCAGTGATTTATAGTGAAAGTCCTGCAAAAGGAGCTGCCGCCTTTACAACAAATATTGTTAAAGCAGCCCCGGTATTATGGAATCAAAAAATTATTGATGCAAAAACTAATATTCAAGCTATTGTCATAAATAGTGGTAATGCCAATGCCTGTACAGGAGAGCAAGGAATGCAGGATGCAATCTTAATGGCTCAAACTACGGCAGAAGCATTAAACTTAAAAAAGGAAGAAGTATTAGTAGCTTCAACGGGGGTCATAGGGGTTTTATTGCCCATGGATATAATATGTCCTGGCATTAAAAAAACAATAGCTGCTTTAAGTGCATCAAGGGAAGCTGCTAAGATGGCTGCCGAAGCAATTATGACAACAGACACTTATTCAAAAGAGATAGCTGTTAGTTTTACCATTCAAGGGAAAACAGTTACTATAGGCGGAATGGCTAAGGGGTCAGGTATGATTCATCCTAATATGGCAACTATGCTGTCCTTTATTACTACAGATTTAAATATTGCTCAAGATTTATTGGATAAAGCATTAAAAGAAAGTATTGTGGATTCATATAATATGATTTCTGTAGATGGTGATACCAGTACCAATGATATGGTAATAGTTCTTGCTAATGGTGCTGCGGCTAATGAAATAATAGATAAGGAAGATCAAGATTACGAAATATTTAAAGAAGCCCTTCATTATGTGAACAGCTATTTAGCAAAGGAAATCGTTAGAGATGGAGAAGGAGCAGGAAAATTTATAGAAGTTAATGTTAAAGGCACAAAGACAAAAGAAGATGCAAGAATAATTTCCAAGTCAATTATTAGATCAAATTTAGTAAAGACAGCCTTTTTTGGTGAAGACGCCAATTGGGGAAGGGTTATTTGTGCCATGGGTTATTCAGGTGTAAAATTTGATGTTAATAAAGTAACTATTGAATTTTCATCAAAAGCAGGAAAGATAAGCTTAATGGAAAAAGGACTTCCTATTAAATTTGATGAAGATATTGCCTTAAAGATTTTGAAGGAGAAAGATGTAACTGTTACTGCAACTCTTAAAGAAGGTATTGAAGAAGCCACAGCCTGGGGTTGTGATTTAAGCTATGAATATGTACGTATTAATGGAGATTACAGAACATAGAAAGGTGATAAAATGGAAAAATTAATTGAAAAAGCAAAAGTCTTAGTTGAAGCATTGCCTTACATAAAGGAATTTTATGGGAAGACGGTAGTAATAAAATATGGCGGCAGTGCTATGATTGATGAAAGGATCAAAGAAACGGTTATTCAAGATATTGTTTTAATGAAATTGGTTGGCATTAACCCTGTTATTGTTCATGGAGGAGGCCCTGAAATCAATAAGGTTTTAGAGCAAATGAATAAAGAGTCACGATTTATTAATGGATTAAGAGTTACAGACAAAGAGACCATGGAAGTAGTCGAAATGGTTCTATCTGGGAAGGTAAATAAAGATATAGTAAGTGAAATTCAAAATCAAGGTATTAGTTCCGTAGGAATTAGCGGAAAGGACGGAGGAAGTCTTTTAGTAGATAAAAAAATGGTCAACGGTTATGATTTAGGTTATGTAGGAGAAATAAAAGCAGTTAATCCTAAATTAATTTTAACTCTAATTCAAACGGATTTTATACCTGTAATAGCACCTATTGGTATAGACAAAAAGGGGAATTCATATAATATCAATGGCGATTATGCTGCTGTTGCTGTAGCAGGAGCCCTAAAGGCTGAAAAATTAGTATTCTTAACTGATGTTGAAGGAGTATTAATGGATGTATATGATAGTTCTTCAGTTATTTCCAGACTTTCTGTAAAAGATGTGGATAGTTATATTGAAAAAGGAATTATTTCTGGAGGAATGATTCCAAAAGTTCAATGTTGTGTAGAAGGAGTAAAGATGGGAGTAAGAACTGTACATATTTTAGACGGCCGTATAGAACATTCCTTGCTGCTTGAAATATTTACCCATAAAGGAGTAGGAACGATGATAATGAAATAAAGGAGAATACAATGGATAAAAGAGAAAAGAAAATTACTAGGGCTTCATGGGTTGGAATAATTGGCAACGGCATACTGGCTGTATTAAAAGTATCTTTTGGACTTATTTCTGGAAGTTTGGCTTTAGTTGGTGATGGAATAGATTCCTTTACTGATATAGTAACAGGTTTTATAATATTATTTGCTGCAAAAATCATGTCAAAACCGCCTGATAGAGAGCATCCTTATGGTCATCACAGGGCAGAAACAATCGCTACAGTATTATTAGCATTTATTATATTTTTTGCAGGAGCACAACTTATTATTAATACGGTGTCTGCTTTATTAAGTACAGAATCAGTAGCCTTGCCTTCTGCAATATCTATATATATAGTTATTATCTCAATACTCGGCAAGATATTTTTAGCTTTTTATCAATATAGAATTGGCCAAGATACTCAAAGTTCTATGCTAATTGCAAATAGTAAAAATATGAGAAATGATATTTTAATATCTTTTGGAGTGTTACTGGGTTTAATTTTTACCTATTTATTCAATCTTCGCATATTTGATTCTATAGCAGCTTTAATTATTGCTTTATGGATCATAAAAGAAGCTTATGATATAGTTATGGAGACAAATATAGAACTAATGGATGGAGTGGAAGATACAAAAATCTATCAAGAAGTTTTTGATGCTATTGATAAGGTAGAAGGTGTATACAACCCTCACCGTACAAGAATAAGGAAAATGTCAAATCTATTTATAATAGATACAGATATTGAAGTAGATAAAAATCTTACTGTATGTGAAGCCCATAATATTGCTATGGAAGTAGAAAAATCTATAAAAGAAAATATAAAAGATGTTTATGATGTAATTATCCATGTAGAACCTTTAGGAAATATAGAGCATGATGAAAGTTTTGGCTTATGTGAAGAAATGCTAGATAGAAAACAAGACTCCTCGAAGGAGTCTAAACCCTAAAAAATATTATCAAATGTTTGAAAATACCTATGAATAGTGTAGGTATTTTTTTATTTATTTATTCTTAATTAAAAATAATAAATTTGTATTTACATTTAAACACTAATAACAAGTAACTGGAATATAATACCACTAGAATGATATGACCAGGAGTGATATAAATGTGGAGATTTCCTAATGTAATATATATAGTTAGACCTGGAGATTCTCTTTATAAAATTGCTAGTCAATATGGAGTCAGTATTGAGGAAATAGTCAATATAAATGGAATTGTTGGTACTACAATTTATCCTGGACAAAGACTTATTATCCCAGTTGCTTTTTATACTGTCCGCCAGGGAGATAGCCTCTATAGGCTGGCACAAAAATTTAATACGACAGTTGAAAGTATTATGGTCTTGAATAATTTAGCTAGTCCTGCATTAAGAATTGGACAAAGGCTTCAAATTCCTCAATATTCAGAAGCTGTGGTAAATGTTGAAAGGGCAAATATACGCAGGGGACCAGGAATAAACTTCCCCATAGAAGCAGTTATGGTAAGAGGAGCTAAACTTCCTATTGTTAACACCAGTAATAATTGGTATGAAGTTGCATTATTTAATGGGAGTCGCGGTTGGATTTCAAAAAATATTGTTGATTTTAATGTTTATGGTGTTAGTTTACCTCTTGCAAACATTTTAGGATTTTATACTTTAGAAGAAGGACCGGCTCTTCCTAGTTCCTATGAATCTTTTGTAAATAATAAAGGAGAAATATCTCAACTTGCTTTGTTTATGTTTAGAATTGATGCAGATAATCCAACAGAGATAGAAAAGTTTGGTGGAGATTTTACTAATGAATATGTAGAAGACTTGATAAGAATTGCTCATGAAAATAATATTAGAATAGTTCCTGTAATACACAATTTGCTTTATGAAAAAGGAGATGTAACTGTTGCTAAAAATACTGTAAAGACTATGCTTGCAACTGCACAGTCTAGAGCAGCTTTTATACAAAATATTATAGAATTAATTGAAGGCTATGGTTTTGACGGAGTAAATATTGATATAGAAGATGTGTATTTAGAGGATAGTGTAAGATTATCAGCTTTTTATAGGGAGCTTGGCCGTGCCCTAGATGAAAGAGGTTATTTTTTGTCTGCTTCTGTTCCTTCAAGAATAAGTGATGAACCCTTTAATCCTTTTTCTGATCCCTTTCAATATGCTCCTATTGGGGCAGCTGTAGATGAATTTGTAGTAATGCTCTATAACGAACACGGCTGGCCTGGAAGCGGACCTGGGCCTGTAGTTTCTATAGGTTGGATGGATCGGGTTTTAAGATATACTATGACAAAAATGCCTAGAGATAAAATTATTGCTGCCGTATCTGTTTTTGGCTTTGATTTTAATTTAGACACAGGAAGAAATACCTATGTTACTTATCAAATGGCAATAGACAGGGCACAACAATACAATGCACAGATAATTTTTGATGAAGAAACACAGACTCCTATGTATTCATATGTTGATGAACAAGGTCAAAGACATGAAGTTTGGTTTGAAGATTCAAGAAGTATTCAAGCTAAAGTTCAAAAGGCATGGGATTTAGGTATTAAAGGGATTGCACTTTGGAGACTTGGTATGGAAGATCCGGCAATATGGACTATGTTAAGAGATGAAGTTGTTGTCAGAAAAGACAGAGATAATTAAAGATTAGATTTTAAAGGGAAAGTGTGCTTTTTTGCACACTTTTTTAAATTGGATTTAATTATTAAGCCACTCAATTAATGAGTCATAAAGATTTTGGATATCATTATAGCCTTGTTCATACAAAGCAGAGAGTTTTTTGGGATTTTTTTCAACTCTTTTTACTTTTATTGGTTTTGAAGGATAAACAACAAAAACTTTTCCTTCTTTTTCTAATTGCTCAATATAATCTAAAGTTGAATTATACATTAGGTGGCGGTTAGCCATGGCCTCTATCAAATTTGGATATTCAGCATAAATTTTTTTTGCAAGCTTTGTGGTTTTAGAAGGCTTTTTCCTATATCCTTTATGTCTTGTTAATATAAGAACATTTTTTTCATTTCCATCTTCAATAGATTTTTTTATAGGGATTGCATCACTAATGCCTCCATCTAATAAATAGTTATCCCTAAATTCAACAATATTACTTATAAAGGGAAGACTCATGGAGGCTTTGACTGCTTCAAAAAAATCTTTTGAATTGTCTTTGTAAAAATACATAGGCTTTCCAGTAACACAATTTGTTGTACATACTACGAAGGTTTCTTTTGCATTATAAAAGTTATTGTAATCAAAGGGACATAGCCTATTGGGAATATCGTCAAAAAGAAATTTAGTTCCAAATAATTCTTTATCCCTAATAAGATTTGAAAAACTTATGTACCTTTTGTCTGTAATGTAATTAATATTAATCTCTTTATTTCTTCCACGTTGCCTAGAAATATATGAGATAGCATTACATGCACCGGCGGAAACACCAATCACATAGGGAAAAAATAAGTTTTTGTCAATAAAAAAGTCCAGTATTGCTGACGTATATACCCCCCTTAGTCCTCCGCCTTCTAATACTAGTCCTACTTTTTTCAAAGTGTTTCCTCCTTTCTATGGTAATAATTGTAATGATAATCCTTTGAGATAAAAATGTCAAGATTTCTACAAAAGATAGTATTTGACAGTTAATAATAAACAAAGTAAATTAATAGGTAAGAAAATAATGGCAATAGGGAGGTAACTCATGTGTTTACAAGAGAAGAGACCTATAATTTATTAAAAAAATATACGAAATCTCAAAGTCTTATTAAACATGCTTTAGCGGTAGAAGCTGCTATGAGGGGATATGCTAAAAAGTTTAATGAAGATGTGGAGTTTTGGGGAATAACAGGCTTAATTCACGATGTGGATTATGAATTATATCCTGAAAAGCATCCCTATGAAGGAGTAAAAATATTAAAAGAAAGTGGATATCCTGAAGAATTAATTGATGCGGTAAAAGGACATGCAGATTTAACTAATACACCAAGGCAGACACTTTTGGCAAAGACTCTTTATGCAGTAGATGAGTTATCTAGTTTTATCATTGCATATATATTAGTTAGGCCAAATAAAAGTTTTGAAGGTATCAAGTTAAAATCTATTAAGAAAAAACTTAAAGATAAAGCTTTTGCCAGAGCTGTAGATAGAGATTTAATTAATAGGGCTGCTGAAGAATTAGGGGTAGAATTGGATGAACATATTATGACAGTTGTAGAAGCCCTTGTAGAAAGAGAAAAAGAATTGAATCAAATAGCTGAAAGTTTAGTATAAATATACATTAAGTTGTTTAAATATCACGAATATTTAAAGTTGTTATTGCATAAAAACACAAACGGGTGTATAATTATAAAATAATTAACTGAACTTAGGAGAGATATTATGAGTAATATGGAATGGATTAGTCGTGGAAAAAAGGTAATCATGAATACTTATAACAGATTTCCCCTAACCTTGACAGAAGGTAAAGGAGTTTATGTTAAGGATGCAGAAGGGAAAAAATATTTAGATTTTGCTTCAGGGATAGCCGTAAACGCATTAGGATATGGCAATAAAGCTCTTGTAGAAGCTTTGGAAGAACAAATTAATAAAATTATGCATTGTTCTAATTTATATTGGAACACGGCTGCTATAGAAACTGCAGAAATAATGATTAATCATAGTATTTTTGATAAAGTATTTTTTTGTAATAGTGGGGCTGAAGCTATAGAAAGTGCCTTAAAGCTAGCAAGAAAATTCGGTAAGAAAAAACATGGTGAAAATTGTTATGAAATAATTACTATGAAGAATTCTTTCCACGGAAGAACGCTTGGGGCTATTACAGCTACAGGACAAGAAAAATATCAAAAAGATTTAAATCCCCTACTGGATGGAATCTTATATGCAGATTTTAATGATTTTGAATCTGTTAAAAAATTAGTATCCGAAAAGACTTGTGCCATACTTGTTGAACCTATTCAGGGTGAAGGTGGCATAAGACCGGCCAAAAAAGATTTTTTACAAAAATTAAGAGACTTATGTAACGAAAAAGATATTTTACTTATGTATGACGAGGTTCAATGTGGAATCGGCCGTACTGGCTACTTATTTGCTTATGAGGCTTATGGTGTGGCTCCTGATGTTATTTCTCTTGCAAAAGGCTTAGGTGGAGGTTTCCCTATAGGGGCTATGATGCTTGTTGAAAAATATTCTGATATTTTTGAGCCTGGAGATCATGCTTCAACTTTTGGAGGAAATCCAGCTGCATGTACTGCAGCTAAGGTTGTATTAAATTCCTTAATGAAGGCTAGTATTTTAGAAAATGTAAAAAAACAAGGTGACTATCTTAAAGAAAAGCTTAATAAACTAAAAGAAAGATATGAAATAATTATAGATGTGCGAGGAATGGGCTTAATGCAGGGAATTGAGTTAAGCCTTCCAGTAGCTGATATTATTAATCAATGTATTAAAAGTGGTTTACTTCTTGTTGGAGCAGGCTCACAAGTTATAAGATTTGTTCCTCCTTTGATTGTAGATAAAAATGAAATAGACGAAGCAATAAATATACTTGAAAATGTATTAAAAGAGGTTTAAGCTAAAGTTAGCATTATTCTTTAACAATTGATAATTTTTAAAACTATAATTTGATTACTGAGGGGGTAACTTTATGGGAATAAACTTAAGAGGGAGAAGTTTATTAACTTTAAAAGATTTTACTGCATTTGAAATAAATTATTTATTAGAATTAGCAGAAGACTTAAAAAGAAAAAAGAAAATGGGTATTAAAGGGGAACTTTTAAAAGGAAAGAATATTGCTCTTCTTTTCGAGAAACCTTCAACAAGGACCAGATGTGCTTTTACAGTAGCTTGTATTGATGAAGGGGCTCATCCTGAATATCTAGGAAAAGATGATATTCAATTAGGAAATAAAGAATCCGTAGAAGATACGGCAAGGGTATTAGGAAGGCTATTTGATGGAATTCAATTTAGAGGTTTTAAGCAAGAGACAGTAGAAAAGTTAGCAAAGTACAGTGGAGTTCCTGTTTGGAATGGTTTAACTGACTTGTATCATCCTACACAGGTTCTTGCTGATTTTTTAACAATAAAAGAAAAGTTTGGACGCCTAAAAGGGATTCGTTTTGTATATTTAGGAGATGGACGAAACAATATGGCAAACAGCTTGATGATTGGTGCTTCTAAAATGGGAATGGATTTTGTTATTGCTGCTCCTAAAAGCCTTTGGCCTGAAGAAGCTTTAATCGAGGAGTGCAAATTATTTGCAAAAGAATCAAAAGGCAGTGTTACAATTACGGAAAATATTGAGGAAGCTACGGCAGGAGCTGATGTCATTTATACAGATGTATGGTGTTCTATGGGTGAAGAAGATAAAGCTGAAGAAAGAATTAGACTATTAAAACCTTACCAAGTGAATTCTTCTTTAATGAAAAAAACAGGAAAAGATGAGACTATTTTTATGCATTGTCTTCCAGCTGTAAAAGGCAATGAAGTGACTGAAGAAGTTTTTGAAAGTCCTCAATCAGTAGTGTTTGACGAGGCGGAAAATAGAATGCATACAATTAAAGCGGTAATGGTTTCAACCTTATCATAAAATCTTTCAGATTAATTTAATAAATATAATAAATTCATTGACGAAATATTTATTTTTAGCTATAATTTTTACAAACATTGTTAGTAAAATATCAATTAATATTGTAAGACTTTATTTTAGGAGGAGTAAAATGGATAGAGTATATAATTTTTCAGCGGGACCTTCAATGCTTCCTTTAGAAGTTTTAGAAAAGGCACAAAAAGAGTTAGTTGCTTTTGGTGATTCTGGAATGAGTGTTATGGAAATGAGTCACCGTTCTAAAGTTTACGATGAAATTATAAAAGGAGCAGAAGCAGTTTTAAGGGATATAATGAATATTCCAGAAAATTACAAGGTGCTTTTCTTACAAGGTGGAGCTTCAACTCAGTTTGCTATGGTACCTTTAAATCTTTTTAGAAATAGTAAAAAAGCTGATTATGTTAATACGGGACAATGGTCCAAAAAAGCTATATCAGAAGCAAAAAGATATGGAACAATAAATGTAGTAGCTTCTTCAGAAGATACTACATTTAACTACATACCTGAGTTAGATAAAAGTACTTTTTCATCAGATGCAGATTATTTCCATATTACATCTAATAATACTATTTACGGAACTAGATATATTGAATTACCTGATACAGGAGATGTTCCTTTAGTGTCAGATATGTCTTCTTGTATTTTATCTGAAGTTTGTGATGTAAGTAAGTTTGGATTAATATATGCAGGAGCACAAAAAAACATGGGTCCTGCTGGTCTTACCGTTGTTATTATTCGTGAAGATTTAATAGGCCATGCAATGGATATAGCTCCTACGATGTTAAATTATAAAACTCATGCAGATAATGATTCTTTATATAATACACCGCCTACTTATAGTATTTATATTGCAAAATTAGTTTTTGAGTGGGTTAAATCAAAGGGCGGTTTAGCTGAAATGGAAAAAATCAATAAAGAAAAAGCTAGTATTTTATATGATTTCTTAGATAATTCTGGATTTTATAAAGGAACAGTAGTTCCAAAATATCGTTCTCTAATGAACATACCTTTTGTTACTCCTTCTAAAGAGTTAGATGAAAAGTTTGTAAAAGAAGCAACAGCAAAAGGATTAGTAAACTTAAAAGGCCATAGGACTGTAGGAGGCATGCGTGCAAGTATTTATAATGCAATGCCAGTAGAAGGAGTTAAAGCCTTAGTTGACTTCATGAAAAAATTCGAGATGGAAAATCGTTAGGGGGATTATTATGTATAAAATAAAGACATTAAATAAGATTTCAGAGGAAGGACTAAAATACTTTGATAGTAATAAGTATGAAATATCTGATGATTGTCTCAATCCGGATGGAATAATAGTTAGAAGTGCAAAAATGCATGATATGGAGTTTCCTCCTTCATTAAAGGCTATAGCAAGGGCAGGAGCAGGGGTAAATAACATTCCTGTTGATTTGTGTTCTGAAAAAGGTATTGTTGTTTTTAATACTCCTGGTGCTAATGCTAATGGTGTAAAAGAATTAGTTTTAACTGGATTATTATTATCTTCAAGAAAAGTTGTTGATGGAATAAACTGGGCTAAGACTTTAAAAGGAAAAGGCAGTGAAGTAGCTAAACTAGTTGAAAAAGGAAAATCACAATTTGCAGGCCCAGAATTAAAAGGTAAAAAATTAGGAATAATAGGTTTAGGAGCTATTGGCGTATTGGTGGCTAATACAGCTAAATCCCTTGGAATGGAAGTTTATGGTTACGACCCATATATATCTATAGATGCAGCTTGGGGCTTGTCAAGGGCAGTTCATAGAGCTGTTAGTATGGAAGAAATTATTTCCGATTCAGATTATATTACAATTCATGTACCTCTTCTTGAGGAAACCAAAAATATGATTAATAAAGAAAAATTTTCATTGATGAAAAAAGGAGTAAGACTTCTTAATTTCTCAAGGGGCGAGTTGGTTAATAATGCTGACTTACTTGAGGCTATTAAAGAAGGAATTGTTGCTTCATATGTTACCGATTTCCCTACAGATGAATTATTAGATGTAGAAAATGTTATTGCAATTCCTCATTTAGGAGCTTCAACCCCTGAATCTGAAGATAATTGTGCAGTAATGGCAGTACAACAGATTATGGATTATCTTGAAAATGGTAATATTAAAAATTCAGTTAATTTCCCTGATTGTGAAATGACTAGAACAACTAATTATCGTACAGTTGTTGCACATAAAAATATTCCTGGTATGGTAGGTAAAATAACTACTACTATAGCTAATGATGGCGTAAATATAATGGATATGATGAATAAGAGTAAAAAAGATTGGGCATATACAATCATTGATTCTGATAAAAAAGTATCTGATGAAGTAGTAGAAAAGTTAACCAATGCTGAAGGAATACTTACTGTAAGAACAATATAATTTACTTTTATAATAAGTTTTTGACAACAGATTTTTAACTAAGTATAAAATCTGTTGTTTTTTTAAAAGAAAATGAAATTTTTGTATATATTATAATTTTTTATTAAGTGAGGTGCTCATATATATATGAATAATGAAAAAATAAGTTTTTTTACCAAATTAAACAAGTCTATATTTGATTTAAATTATTATCCAAAGTTAATTAGAGAATCAACAGGAAGGGCAATAGCTTTTTTAGTTTTATTTTCATTAATTTTAGGAATACTTGGTGCCTTTGTTTCAAGTTTTAAGTTCTTAGTTGCCGGGAGATTAACAGGGTTTGTAGAAGAGATGGCCTATTTTGAATATAAAAATGGTATTTTATCAGTTGATTCGGATGAACCTATTGTTGATAATAATCTTACTACATTAGTAGTTATTGATACTAATGATCAAATAGATATGGAAATTATGGATGATTATAAAGAAACAGTTATTATGCTAAGTGATAGAATAATTTTTAAACAAGTAACAGACGTTCAGGTAATAGATTACAAGGAGTTTTTTTCCACATTTGGATTTGACAGCAATTTTAGCTTTAACAAAAATGATGTAATGAGAATTTCTAATAAAATTGATATAGTTATTGTTTTTCTGATATTTGCTTTTGCATTATTTGGAACAATTATCTCTAAACTTATTGGTTCTTTATTTATTAGTATTATTGGATTAGTAGTTAATGCTGTAAAAGAGACTAAATTACCTTATGCTGATATATATAAAATAGGAATATATTCCATGGTATTAGCTTCAGTTATTGATTTTTTATATTCAGCATCACTTTTTTGGGTTCCTTTTTTGAGTATATTATTTTTCTTTGTTTATTATGCTATTGTAATTACTTATATTTCATTAGCTATGACAAAAATAAAAAGAATCCAAGATTTACAATATCAACAATATAATCAGTAATATATGGAGAATTAAATAAAATAATAAAATTGTCTTAAATAAAAATACTTCCAAGTTGAAGCTCTAATTTAGTAAAATTAGGCTCTTAATTTGGAAGTATTTTATTGAAAAATTAGGATTACTAGAAGACAAGCTTGAAGATTACATAAAGAATATTGAAACTATTGATATTTTAATTTTACTAAAGTATTGGTTGAATGGAAGAACTAGATGATTTTAATGAATCAATTGCCTTTTTAAGGATTAAGATTCCTTTTTGAATTTGTTTCTCGTTTACAGCAGCAAAGCTAAGCCGTATATAATTACTAGATTCTTTTGAAAGAAAAAACAAGGAGCCTGGTGCAATAATTACATTTCTTGATAAAAGCAAATCAGACAGTTTATCTAGGGGGATAGAATTATTTAATTTAATCCATATACTTAATCCTCCATTAGGAGCTATATAGCTTATTTCATCTTTTAAATGCTCATCAAGTAAGCTAGTCAGACATAGATATCTATTTTTATATATTTTGCAAATGTCTTTAATATGATTTTTCCAAAGTCCTTTTCTAAGATATAAATCAAAGGCCCTTTGTATAAATCCTGATGTAGTAATATCTGTCGTTTGTTTTGCTGATAAAATACTAGGCATTAGATTCTTAGGGACAACTAAAAAAGCTAAGCGGAGTCCAGGCATTAATATTTTTGAAAAACTTTTAATGAAAACAACTCTATTTCTATGATCCAAGGCCTTTAAGGGCACATTTTTTTCATCAGAATAATTTAAATCACTTAAATAGTCATCTTCAATAATATAGGTGTTATATTTTTCAGCTAAGTCCAATATTGCTCTTTTCTTTTTTAAAGAATAAGAATAACCAGTGGGATTTTGATAATAGGGCATAAGATATATAAATTTTGGATGATAAATCTTTAGATAGTTTTCAAGAACTTCCAGGTCCATACCATCAAATTCTAATGTTAGTTCTATGATTCGAGCTCCTCGGCTTTGAAATGCTGCTATTGCACCATGATAAGTAGGTTTTTCAACAAATAAAGTATCCCCATATTGCAATAGGGCTTTAGAAAGTATATCTATACCTTGCTGAGCTCCAGATATTACTTGAATTTTATCTTCTGTAGTAAAAATACCATATGATTTAAGGCAATCCGCAATAGATTCTCGCAGCTTTTCATATCCTTGACTTTCTTGATAGCTAAAAGCATTGCCCTTATCCCTTTCAAGAATTTCATTTACAATGCTTTTAAAACTTTCTACAGGAAATAAATCAGTACTTGGAGATATACTTGCAAAATTAATGGTATCTTTGGTCATGGTGATTTGCTTTATTTCTTTTTTTTCTTCGAAAGGAATGGGAGAGGGAGTATTTTCTATAGGAATAGGAGATACATAGGTACCGCTTCCTACTTGTGCATAAACAACTCCCTTTTTTTCAAGATATTTATATGCATTAACAACAGTTACATTATTAACTTTTAATTTTTTGGCCAGACTACGAATTGTAGGTAGTTTTGTATTAGCTTTTAAGATATCTTTTTCAATTAAATCATACAAAGAATCTCCTAATTGCTGATAAAGAGGAGTTTTGCTATTTTTATCCAACTGTATCGATACAAAGTAATCCATTCAAAAAAATCCTCCTTTTTTATTGAAGCAAGCTAGTATATAAGTATAATAATGATTATATAAAAATGCATTTTTAATTTATCCTTATATATTGTATCGATACAATATTTTATCATACTAATTTTTACATGTCTATTAATTAAGTTGAAGTTTTATTTAAATTTTAAATTATCAAGGAGGCTTAAAATGAGCAAACAATATAATTTAGATAAAAATTTAGCAGAAAGTTTAAAAGGCGGAGTAATAATGGATGTAACTAATGCAAAAGAAGCAAAGATTGCACAAGAGGCAGGAGCAGTAGCGGTAATGGCCTTGGAGAGAGTCCCTGCAGATATAAGGAAAGAAGGGGGAGTGGCAAGAATGTCAGATCCCAAACTGATAAAAGAAATAAAAGATGCAGTTACTATTCCTGTAATGGCAAAATGCAGAATAGGCCACTTTGTGGAAGCACAAATACTAGAGGCTTTAGAAATTGACTATATTGATGAAAGTGAAGTTCTAACTCCTGCAGATGATAACTATCATATAGATAAAAAACTTTTTAAGACTCCTTTTGTATGCGGAGCCAGGGATTTAGGAGAAGCCCTTAGAAGGATAGGAGAAGGAGCTTCTATGATACGGACAAAAGGAGAAGCAGGAACAGGAGACATAGTTCAAGCAGTTAGGCATATGAGGACTATGATGGCACAAATTAGGCAATTAAAAAGCATGGCAAAGGAAGAAAGAATGTTCTTTGCAAAGGAAATAGGTGCCCCTTTTCATTTACTCGAAAAAGTAGCTCAGCTAGGAAAACTTCCTGTAGCCAATTTTGCAGCTGGTGGAATAGCAACACCTGCTGATGCAGCTCTTATGATGCAGTTAGGCAGCGACGGGGTTTTCGTAGGCTCAGGAATATTTAAATCAGGAAATCCTATAAAAAGAGCAAAGGCAATTGTTGAGGCAGTTAAACATTATGAAAATCCTAAAAAATTAGCAGAGATAGCTGAGGATTTGGGAGAGGAAATGAAGGGGGAAGCTAGAGCATAGAGGATGTGCTAAGAAGTAGGAAGGCAGAGGTTGAAATTGAGAATGATATAAATGATTGATTAGCCAGTAGAATATCTACTGGTTATTTTTTATGACATTGATTTATTTTTAAATAGGTGTAAAATTCATTGTAGATAATATCATTAACTAAGTATATAAGATGATTATTTAAACTTTTTTATAAGTATCTAAAACATATTATAGGAGGAGTGGAACTAATGAAAGAGTTGTCTTTACACATTTTGGATATAGCTGAAAATAGTATTAGGGCAAATGCGACAGAAATATATATAGAAGTAGATGAAGATATTGATAATAATATTTTTTCTTTTGAAATAAAAGATAATGGTAAAGGAATGGATAAAGAATTTGTAGAATCTGTAAAGGATCCTTTTAAAACTTCCAGGACAACAAGAAGAGTTGGTTTGGGAATACCTCTTTTAGAAGCAGCATGTAAAAGGTGTAATGGAGATGTAAAAATTACTAGTAGTCTTAACAAAGGAACACAGATTAAGGCATGGATGGATTATGACCATATAGATAGAGCGCCTTTGGGGGATATTGTAAGTACTATAACAAATCTGATATTAGCTAATCCTGATATTGATTTTATTTATTGTCATAAATATAATGACAAGTCTTTTGAATTAGATACTAAGGAAATTAAAAATGTACTTGATGGAGTACCTATTAATGATTTAGGAATTATAAACTGGATTAAAAATTATATAAAAGATGAATTGACAGAAATTAAACAATGATAATTATAAAAGCAGTAAAATACTTCTTATAATATTTAGTTTTTTTAAACAAAAAGCAGCACATTGTATACAGGATACGCATATTTCAGTAAAAAATATAAGATTTTAATGGTAGTTAATCCTAAGTTTATTGTGCATTTTTTATCATTTCTTGATGAATTAAGGGCTTTGTATTATGATATATAGTATATTAGCTTAATAAGATTAAATTTTTATTATACAGAATAATAAAGGGGGATTTATATGCAGTTGCTAACATTTAAAAGAGGCATTCACCCTCCTGATGGAAAACATTTAACGGAAAATAAACCGATAGAATATCTTCTTCCTAAAGGAGATTTGGTATATCCTATGGTTCAACACATAGGAGCACCATGTGAGCCTACAGTTAAAAAAGGAGACAGGGTCTTAGTTGGTCAAAAGATTGGAGAAGCTAAGGCTTATGTTTCAGCTCCTGTTCACGCTACTGTATCTGGCACAGTAAAAAATATTGCACCAATGCTCCATCCTAATGGAGATAAAATTTTGTCAGTAATAGTTGAAAATGATGGTTTATATGAAGAACACGAATCTATTGGACCAAAAGGTGATTATAAAAATCTTTCCAGAGAGCAGATTATTGAAATTATTAAAGAGGCAGGTATTGTAGGTATGGGAGGAGCGGGATTCCCTACTTTTATAAAATTATCACCTCCTCCTGAGAAAAAAATTGATTCTATAATTGTTAATGGGGCAGAATGTGAACCTTATTTAACTTCTGATTACAGAGTAATGTTGGAAGAAACTGACAGAGTAGTAACAGGTTTAAAGATTATTCTGAAGTTATTTCCCGAAGCAAAAGGATACATTGCTGTGGAAGATAATAAGATGGAAGCAGTAAAAGCTCTTTTGGAAGAGACTAAAAATATTGATAATATTGAAGTTAAACTTGTAAAAACAAAATATCCTCAAGGGGCAGAAAAACAATTAATTTATGCAGTTACAAAAAGAGAAGTGCCTTCTGGCGGACTTCCTGCAGATGTAGCTTGTATTGTTCAAAATATTGATACAGTTGTAGCTATTCATAGGGCTATTGTAAGAGGAAGACCTTTAATGAGAAGAATTGTAACAGTTAGTGGTGGAGCTGTTAAAGATCCAAAGAATTTTAAAGTAAAAATAGGGACTTCATATAGAGAACTTGTAGAAGCAGCAGGAGGACTTGTTTCTGAACCTGTAAAGATAATATCTGGAGGACCTATGATGGGAATGGCTCTTACTAGCTTGGATGTACCAGTATGTAAGGGAACTTCTGCAATTTTATGTCTAACTAAAGAAGAAGCTGAATTACCCGAAGAACAAAACTGTATCCGTTGTGGCAGATGTATTGCTGCATGTCCTATGAATTTAATGCCTTTACAACTTAATCAATATGCAATTCATAAAGAAATAGATAAATTCGAAGCGATACACGGCATGGATTGTATGGAATGTGGCTGTTGTTCTTTTGTATGTCCTGCTAAAAGACATATAGTTCAATCCGTTAGAACAGCTAAAAAGCTAGTACGAAGTAATAAGAAAAATGCATAAGGGGGAAGCTTAATGTCTGTCAATAAGTATACAGTATCCTCATCACCTCATATACGTTCAAAGGATACGGTACAAGGAATTATGGGAGATGTTTTTATTGCACTACTGCCTGCAGCAATAGCAGGAGTATGGTTTTTTAGATTTTCTGCTTTGTTTATTATTCTAATATCTATAGCTTCTTGTGTTGGAGCAGAAGCGATATGGCAAAAATTAACTAAACAAAAAGTTACTATAAATGATTTTAGTGCAGCAGTAACAGGTTTACTTCTTGCACTTAACCTTCCTCCAACGGTTCCTTTTTGGATTCCCATTGTGGGGGGAGTATTTGCTATTATAGTTGCTAAGCAGTTTTTTGGAGGGTTAGGTCAAAATTTTATTAACCCTGCTTTGGCTGCAAGAGTGTTTTTACTTACCTCCTGGACTCCTCAAATGACTAGTTGGACCCTTGACGGAGTTACAACTGCTACGCCTTTGGCATTATTAAAAGAAGGAGCTTTACAACTACCTTCTTTTACTGATGTGTTTTTAGGAAATATTGGTGGCTGTATAGGAGAAACCTCTGCTATTGCTTTATTAATTGGAGCGGCATATTTACTTTATAGAAGGGTTATATCAATAAGAATTCCTGCAACTTTTATAGGAACTGTATTTATTCTTACATGGCTTATTGGAAGAGATGGAATGTTTTATTCTAACGCCATATATGAAATTTTTACAGGGGGACTTATTTTAGGAGCATTTTTTATGGCTACTGATTATTCTTCTTCTCCTGTTACGGAAAAAGGACAATATATTATGGGATTAGGTTGTGGGATTATAACTGTTGTAATCCGTTTATTTGGTGGTTTACCTGAGGGTGTATCTTATGCCATACTCATTATGAATTTAGCTGTACCTCTTATCGAAAGATATACAATGCCCAAACGTTTTGGGGAGGTGAAACAATGAAAGAAATTATAAAACTTGGACTTATTTTGTTTGTTATTACGGCTATCTCAGCAGGTATATTAGGTTTTGCATATGATATTACTAAAGAGCCAATAGAAAAACAGGTTAGGTTAGCCAATCAAGAAGCAATGACTAAGGCTCTTCCCCAAAGTGAAAAATTTGAAAAAGTCGAAGTAGACATACCAGAAGCTTCTAATATTATAGAAGTTAATGCTGGATATAAAGGTGATTTATTAGATGGTTATGTAATAAAAGTTGTTTCAAAAGGTTTTGGTGGTCCTATTGAAATGATGGTTGGACTATCAAAAGAGGGTGAAATTCAAGGAGTAAGTATATTAAGTCATGCTGAAACTCCTGGATTAGGTGCTAAGGCCCAAGAAGATTCTTATTTATCACAGTATAAAGAGAAGTCTGGTATTCTTTCAGTTGTAAAGGCTAAAGCCAGCAAAGAAGATGAAATAGAAAGTATTTCAGGAGCAACGATTACGTCAAAGGCTGTAACTGATGGAATAAATGAAGCAGTTGATTTCTTACAAAAAAATCTTAATAGATAATTTAAATAAAGGAGGATAACATTGAAGGTATTAGCAGAAAGGATTAAAAACGGGATTATATTAGAAAATCCCACGTTTGTTCAAGTAATAGGAATGTGTCCTACCTTGGCTGTTACTACAGGAGCAAAAAACGGTATAGGAATGGGCTTGGCAACCACTGCTGTATTGGTTGGTTCTAATGTATTTATATCTCTTTTAAGAAAATTCATTCCCTCAAAAATACGTATTCCTGCATATGTAGTTATTATTGCAAGTTTTGTAACTCTTATTGAATTTTTGATGCAAGGATTCGTACCAGCTTTATATAAACAATTAGGATTATTTATACCTTTAATTGTTGTTAATTGTATTATTTTAGCAAGAGCTGAAGCTTATGCTTCAAAAAATAATATATTAAGTTCTCTTTTTGATGGTTTAGGGATGGGCTTAGGTTTTACTTTGGCATTGACTATTATAGGTTCTATTAGGGAAATATTAGGTGCAGGCCAATTATTTGGATTTCAAATTATGCCTTCATCTTACCAACCAGCTATTATTATGATTTTAGCTCCCGGTGCATTTTTCACCTTAGGCATTCTTATGGCAATTTTAAATCATTTTAGAAGTAAAAATACGAAAAAAGCATAGGGGGAATCATGATGGAGTTATTTATCATATTTTTGAGTGCTATTTTAGTTAATAATTTTGTTTTATCTAGGTTTTTAGGGATTTGTCCTTTTCTTGGAGTATCCAAAAAGGTAGAAACAGCCTTAGGAATGGGTGTAGCAGTAACTTTTGTAATGACTTTAGCATCTATAATTTCTTATATGGTCTATAATTGGATGTTGGTACCTCTTAAAATAACTTATTTGTATACCATTGCTTTTATATTAGTTATTGCAGCTTTAGTACAATTTGTAGAAATGGTTATCCAAAAAACAAGCCCTACTCTTTATCAGGCATTGGGAGTATACCTTCCTTTAATTACAACAAACTGTGCTGTATTAGGGGTTGCTGTAATTAATATGAATGAAGGCTATAATTTAATTAAGAGTGTAGTTAATGGTTTTGGTGCTGCTTTAGGCTTTACGTTAGCTATTGTTTTATTTGCAGGGATTAGAGAAAGAATTGAAAATAATAATATATTAAATGCATTTAAGGGTTTTCCTATTGCATTAATCACTGCAGGATTGATGTCTATAGCATTCTTAGGATTTCAGGGATTACTTTAGGAAGGAGGGAAAACTGTGGACATAACTAGTATTGTTTATCCCATTGTAAGTATAGGTGGCTTAGGTATATTATTTGGAGCAGGTCTAGGATATGCATCAAAGAAATTTGCTGTAGAAGTAGATGAAAGAATTCCAAAGGTTAGAGATTTACTTCCTGGTGCTAATTGTGGAGGTTGTGGCTTTGCAGGCTGCGATGCTTTTGCTACGGCAGTAGTGGAGGAAGGAGTTGACATTTGTTCTTGTCCAGTAAATAGCGATGAATCTGCAGGAAAGATCGCTGCTTTATTGGGAGTGGATCCTTCATGCAGCATAAAAAGAGTTGCCTTGGTAAAATGTAAAGGCACTTGCAGTAATAGTCAAAACAAATATGATTATTACGGTATTATGGATTGTAATGATGCTGCAGCTATTCCCGGCGGTGGTGCAAAAGCTTGTAGTTATGGTTGCTTAGGACTTGGAAGCTGTAAAAAGGTTTGTCCTTTTGATGCCATAAGGATAGAAGATGGTATTGCAGTAATTGATGAAGATAAATGTACGGCTTGTGGGAATTGTGTTGATGCCTGCCCAAAAGCTGTAATAGAATTGGTTCCGAAACAAAACAAAGTAAGAGTTTTATGTAATTCCAATGATAAAGGTAAAGAGGTAAAAGAAGCTTGCTCAGTGGGCTGTATTGGTTGCAAACTTTGTGTAAAATCTTGTGAATATGATGCCATAGATTTTGAAGATAATCTTGCCCATATAAACTATGAGAAATGTAGTCATTGTATGGCTTGTGTTGAAAAGTGCCCGACTAAGATTATTGAAGGGCAACATGTGTTAACTGAAGCTTAATATTTTCTAAAAGTGACTATGCGGTGCTTTGTTTTATAATAAAACAGCACCGCTTTTAATATTTTAATTCATCCTTGCCTGTGCTAAAATATAATAAATATTTATTAGGAGTGATAAATCTTGAATATTAAAAAAGGAAAGAACAATTGGGTGCTTTTTATTTTTATTTTAATGGGGATTGTTATTGGTGGATTTATTGGTCATTATTTGGGCCAAGCTCCTTATTTTGAATGGATTAACTTCGGGAAGGAATTTGGATTTGATGCTCCAGCGGCATTAGATTTACAAATAATATACATAGAAATAGCTTTCAAAATAGAAATTACTATTGCAAGTATATTAGGTGTTATAGCGGCTATACTTATATATAGAAAAATATAACAATTTTTTATTCTATCTAGCAGGTGGTGTAGTAATCATGGATAAAATAATTTTAGCTTCTGCTTCTCCTAGAAGAAAGATGCTATTAAAACAAATAGGGATTCCTTTTGATGTTGTTGTTAGTGATGTTGAGGAAGAAGTTAAATTAGCTCTTACTCCAGAGGAACTGGTAATAGAATTATCTAAGCAAAAGGCGATAAATGTAGCAAATAGTTTAGGAGAAGGTTTTTTAGTAATTGGTGCTGATACAATTGTAGTCTTTGAAGGGAAAATTCTTGGAAAGCCTAAGGATAAAGAAGATGCTTATAAAATGCTTTCTATGCTCCAAGGTAATTGTCATGAAGTTTATACGGGAGTTACTATTATACGGACAAAAGACAAGCAAATAGAATCGGATTATGAAAAAACGAAAGTTTATATGAGAAAACTTTCACAATCTATAATAAATAAATATATAGACACAAAGGAACCTTTAGATAAAGCTGGAGCATATGGCATTCAAGAAAAAGGTGGCCTTTTTATTGATAAGATAGATGGTGATTATAATAATGTTGTAGGTCTTCCTTTAAAATTGATTTTAAGATTAACAGAAAAAATGGACATTAATTTATTTAATAATTATATATTTAATACTAGGAGTTGAGAATATTGACTTTTCCTAAAGAGGCACATATGTCAATGAAAGATTTACCAAAGCTTGAAAGGCCTTATGAAAAGTTAGAGCATTTTGGCCCACAGGCCTTGTCCGAAGCAGAATTATTGGCAATTATATTTAGGACTGGTTCACGAAATATAAGGGCAGTTGAATTGGCACAAAGATTATTAGCTTTAGAAAAGGATGAGGGCATATACGGCTTGTATCAATATAGCTTGGATGAATTAATGAATATAAAAGGTATTGGTAGGGTAAAAGCAATTCAAATAAAGGCTGTATTAGAATTATCAAAAAGAATATCAAGACATCAAGCTGCAGTAAAATACAGAATTAATTCTCCAGCTAGTATTGCATCTATTTATATGGAAGAAATGCGTTACTTAAAACAAGAACATTTTAAAATCGTATTATTAGATACAAAAAATCAAATCATTGGCAGTCAAGATATTACTAAAGGAAGTATTAACTCTTCGATAGTTCATCCAAGAGAAGTATTTAAATATGCCATAAAGAAAAGTGCAGTAGGCATTATAATGCTCCACAACCATCCTAGTGGAGATCCATCTCCTAGCAAAGAAGATATTGCTGTCACAAAAAGAATGAAGGAAGTAGGAGAATTAGTAGGAATTAATTTATTAGATCACATTATTATAGGAGACGGGCTTTATATTAGCCTAAAAGAAAGAGAAGTAATATAGTTAAAGAATTAAATTTAAATTGAGGACCTAAGCAAATAAGTTGCCTCCTTTTTATGTTTTCTATATTTTTTGTTGAAAAAAATAATAAAAAAGGTTATGATGTTACTAGCATAGGGAAAGATTATCTATAATAAATAATAACTTAATTTTTAATTAGTATATAAATGTTGGCTATACAAATAATATAGTATTAATAATGTTTTTTTATTATTTTGGCCTTATTTGATTGATGACTAGGAGGAAGAATTATGTTTTTTTCAAAGGATTTAGGTATAGATTTAGGAACTGCAAATACATTAGTATTTGTAAAAGGGAAAGGCATTATTGTTAGTGAGCCTTCAGTAGTTGCTGAAAATAAAAAGACTAAGGAAGTATTAGCAGTTGGTGATGAAGCAAAACAGATGATTGGTAGAACACCAGGAAATATTGTTGCAACAAGACCTTTAAAAGATGGTGTTATTGCAGATTTTGCTACTACTGAAGCTATGTTAAAATATTTCATTGACAAGTCACATAAAAAAGGTCTTTTTACTGGTAAGCCCAGGGTAATTGTATGTGTTCCTTCAGGAGTCACTGCAGTAGAAATGCGGGCTGTTTATGATGCTGCAAGAAATGCAGGTGCTAAAGAAGCCCATCTTATTGAAGAGCCTATGGCAGCTGCAATTGGAGCAGGCCTTCCAGTTGAAGAACCTACAGGAAGCATGGTAGTAGATATTGGTGGTGGTACTAGCGAAGTAGCAATTATTTCGCTAGGTGGTATAGTAACAAGTAAATCTTTGAGAGTAGCAGGAGATGAAATAGACGAATATATTGTCAGTTATATAAAGAAAGAGTACAATCTTATGATTGGGGAGCGTACAGCAGAAGATATTAAAGTAACAATAGGTTCAGCATTTCCAAAAGACAAAGAACAAAGTAAAGAAATAAGAGGTAGGGATTTAGTTACAGGACTTCCTAAAACGATGAAAATTACGTCTACGGAAATAATGGAAGCTATAAAGGATCCAATTAATGCTATTGTTGATGCGATAAAAATTACTTTAGAAAAGACTCCTCCTGAATTGGCAGCAGATATCATGGAGTCTGGGATTATGTTAACTGGAGGAGGAGCACTTCTTTCAGGATTTGATAAAAAGATTTTCCAAGAAACCGGTATGCCTGTTCGAATTGCCGAAGAGCCTTTAAATTGTGTAGCTTTAGGAACAGGGCTTGCATTAGAAAACATAGAGACCTTAAGAAACATACTGATATCTCCTAAGAAAATTTAGTTAATTTTAATTGATAGGAGAGGTTTTGTGAGACGTTCGTTTAAAATTAAAGAAAAGTATGTGATATTACTTGTTTCAATTATTTTAATAATTACAATATTCTCAACTGCTGGTAAAAGGTATAATATTACTTTTATTGAAAAGGGTTTAGGCTATATTGTTATGCCTATCCAAAAAATTATTAGCGGTATAGGAGAATGGGCTGGCGACCAAATAAACTTTATTAAAAATATAAAAAATCTTGAAAAGCAAAATGCTGAATTATCAAAAAAGGTAGATGAATTATCTTATGAAAATAAGATTTTACAACAATACAAAGATGAAAATACTCGCTTAAGAAAATTATTAGATTTAGATAAAAAATATGCAGATTATCCCAAAATAGGAGCCGAGATTATTGGTAAGGATCCTGGAAATTGGTATAATGTATTTTTGATTGATAAGGGTAGTAATGACGGATTAGAAGTTGATATGGTAGTACTTTCAGGGAATGGTTTGGTTGGACATATAATTGAGGTTGCCCCTAATTATTCTAAGGTACTGGCAATTATTGATGATAGAAATGCTGTAAGTTCAAAAGTTCTAAGGACAGGAGACTTAGGAATAGTTAAAGGAGATTTGTCTTTGTTAAACCAAGGTTTATGTAGAATGGAATATGTAGATGCTGAGGCAGATATAATAGTAGGGGATGAGATAGTGACATCAAATTTAAGTGATATTTATCCCCCAGGTATAATGATAGGTACAGTAAAAGAAATTGAAACTGAAAGTCATGGCCTTACAAAGTATGCACTTATTGAACCTGTGGTAGACTTTAAGCACCTAGAAGAAGTCTTGGTTATTAATATGAAATGGAATAAAAAAGATGATGCAACAAAGGAGTAATTTAATTGCGAAGGATTCTAGCAATAAGTTTAATTTTGTTATTTACTAATATTTTGCAAGGAACATATTTTCAAGGCTTTGAAATTAGGGGCGTTATTCCTAATTTCTACATTATTGTTATAGTTTCCTTTGCTTTACTAAGAGGTAGTAAAGAAGGTGCAATAGTAGGCTTTTTTGCTGGTTTATTACAAGATATTTATTATGGAACGACAGTTGGATTTTATGCACTCCTTGGAGTATACATAGGTTATTTCTCTGGTAAGTTAAACAAAAGTTTTTATAGGGAAAATTTTTTTCTGCCTCTTATTTTAACAATTGTTAGTAGTTTTTTTTATGATATGGCCATATATATTTTTACATATTTAATAAGGGGTAGAATTCAAATATCATATTATTTTTACAATATTATTCTTCCAGGTGTTGTTTATACAGGTGTTTTTTCAATATTTATTTATCAAGGAATATATTTTCTAAATGAAAAATTAGAAATCCGGGAAAAGAAATACAGGAATTTTTTTAAATGAGTCTAAAGTCTATTAAAGGCTTAAAGGTGGGGAAAATATGATAAATGATAATTCAGTTATATTTAAAGGAAGCAAAGATGGATTAATAATATTATTAAGCCCTGATATAGATTTTAATAATTTAAAAACAATTTTAGAAAAAAAAGTTGAGGATGCTAAAGACTTTTTTAAAGACGCTAAAACAAGTATAATGTTTAAAGGCAGAGATTTAACTGAAGAAGAAGAGTATCAGTTGCTTCAAATTATTACAGATAAAGCACAACTTAACGTAAGTTATATTTATGATGAAAAAAGCAGTATGGAACCATCAAAATCTATGCCAGCAGACAAATTTAATGATGGAAGAATACAAATTGATCAAACTAAGTACTACAAAGGAACAATCCGTTCAGGACAATGCCTTGAATTTGATGGCAGTATAGTAGTAATAGGAGATGTTAACCCGGGTGGAGAAATATATGCCGGAGGAAATATTATAATACTAGGTTCTTTAAAGGGAATTGTCCATGCAGGTTGTAAAGGTTATGACAAAGCCTTTGTTGCTGCTTTGGCAATGAACCCAATGCAGCTTAGGATTTGCAATATTATTACAAGATCTCCTGATAATCAAGCTTATAATACTCACTCTAAGACATTTCCTCAAATAGCCTATTTATATGAAGGAAATGTATATATCGAACCTATTGATTACAAACTATTAGATAATTTGTGATTTTTACATATTATATAGAATTTTTTGTAAAAATAAAAAGGGTGCATTTTGCTTCATTATCTGTTAAAATAATATTATTAGATTATGTTTTGCCAACAAGGGGGAAATAACATGAGTCAGGTTATTGTTGTTACTTCAGGTAAAGGGGGCGTTGGAAAAACTACTACAACGGCTAATATAGGTACTGGTCTTGCATTAAAAGGCTATAAAGTAGTCTTACTTGATGCAGATATAGGTTTAAGAAACTTGGATGTTGTTATGGGATTGGAAAACCGTATTGTCTATGATTTGATTGATGTTTTAGAAGGACATTGCAGAGTAAAACAAGCTCTTATAAAGGACAAGCGTTATTCAGGTTTGTTTTTACTTCCTGCTGCCCAAACAAGAGATAAAAATGCTGTTAATCCTGAGCAAATGCAGAAATTATGCGATCAACTAAGGGAAGAATTTGACTACATAATTATTGATTGTCCTGCTGGTATCGAACAAGGATTTAAGAATGCAATTGCTGGAGCAGACCGTGCAATAGTTGTTACAACTCCAGAAGTTTCTGCTGTGAGAGATGCAGATAGGATTATCGGCCTATTAGAAGCTAGTGAATTAAGAAATCCAACTCTTATTTTAAACCGTATTCGTATGAATATGGTTAAAAGAGGGGATATGATGGCAATGGAAGATGTGGTGGAAATTTTAGCAGTTGATTTACTTGGCGTAGTTCCTGATGATGAGAACATCGTGATATCAACAAATAGGGGAGAGCCGGCAGTAACTAATCCAGATTCATTAGCAGGACATGCATTTAGAAATGTCGTCGAACGTATTTTAGGAAATGATGTTCCACTTTTGGATTTAGATATTAGTGAAGGTTTCATGGGTAAGATTAAAAAAATATTTGGAATAGGTAATTAAAGGATGTGAATTACCATGGATTTATTTAGTTTTTTTAGCAGGAAACAAAGTTCTAGGGATGTTGCAAAGGATAGATTAAAATTATTGCTTATTCATGATAGGATTAATTGTTCGCCCGACCTCCTCGAAATGATGAAAACTGACATCATAAGAGTAATATCAAATTATATGGATATCGATGAGGATGAATTAGATATTCAAATAGGTCAAACTAAGTCAGAAGGTAGTAATGGTAGTGTGCCAGTTTTGTATGCAAATATTCCCATCAAAAATGTTCGTAATGCGGGTAATCAATAAAAACTTTTAAGCAGGAATATATTCCTGCTTAATTCATTATGAAAGGCGATTTATAATGATTTCAAAGAAACAATTAAAATCCTTTGATATATTAATGGTATTATTAGTTATAGTATTAGTAGCTATAGGAATAGTAGCAATAAGTAGTGCACAACATGTTAATTCTGGTGCAGATCCCATATATGTTAATAGACAATTGTTATTTTTTGTTATCGGGATTATCTTAATGTGTATAGCTGCATTTATTGATTACCATTTTTTGGGCGACTTATATATAATAGCTTATATAGTAGGTATCTCTTTATTAGTTTTTGTCTTATTATTTGGAGATGCTAGTAAGGGAGCAGTAAGGTGGCTTGAACTAGGATTTATCAGAATTCAACCTTCAGAATTTGTAAAAATAATAATTATATTATTTTTTGCAAAACTTACAGATAAAAAACAAAAAGAAATAAATAAATTTTCTACTTTAATACTATTAGCTATATTGTTAATTATCCCTGTGCTTTTGATAATGAAGCAGCCCGATTTATCAACCAGCTTGGTTTTTGTCTTTATTTTTTTAATGTTATTGTATGTTGGTGGAATAAGTTATAAGTATATTATAAGTGCTGTTTTAATAGGAATTCCTATTATATTTCTTATTCTTATTTATATCCAAAATCCTAATCAAAAGTTATTAAAGGATTATCAAAGAGATAGAATAATGGCAATGATTCATAAAGATAATAAAGAATATGCCGATGATTATTTTCAAACTAAGCAATCCGTACATGCCATTGGCTCAGGACAGCTTTATGGTAAGGGTTTATATAAAGGAACTTTAAATCAGCTAAGTTATTTACCTGAACCTCACACGGATTTTATTTTTTCTGTTATTGGTGAAGAGTTTGGCTTTGTTGGATGTATTTTAATACTTGGACTTTTCTTATTACTGATAACACGGGCCTTGTGGATTGCAAAAGATGCAAAAGACCTTTTTGGGAAGCTATTAGTTGTCGGTGTAGTTTCTATGTTAGGCTTTCAAGCTTTTGTAAATATTGGAGTTGTTACGGCACTTCTTCCCAACACAGGCTTACCTCTTCCTTTTATTAGTGCAGGAGGAAGTTCTTTATGGACTAATATGATAGGTATAGGATTAATATTAAATGTTGGCATGAGAAGAAAAAAGTCATTCTATTAGGAGGGAATTTTATGAATATTGGTTTAGTTGCCCATGATGCAAAGAAAAAGCTTATGGAAAACTTAGTAATAGCTTATCGCCACATTTTATCTAGGCATAATCTTTATGCAACAGGAACTACGGGAAGATTAGTAGAAGAGGCAGCAAATATAACAGTTCATAAATATCTTGCCGGCCATTTAGGGGGGGAGCAGCAATTAGCTACTCAAATTGCTCACAATCAAATAGATATGGTGATATTTTTAAGAGATCCTGTATCAAAAAAACATCATGAGCCGGATGAAGAAAATTTTATGAGATTATGTGATATTCATAATATTCCAGTTGCAACAAACTTAGCTACAGCAGAGCTTCTTATAAAAGCATTGGAACGTGGAGATTTAGGATGGAGAGACATTATTAAATAAAAAATTTCATAAAAGCCCCAAACTTATAATATAATTTACTAATTATATTTTTACTTATTAATATTTGTAAAGTGGCAAGATAAAGTATTGGGAGGGGCTTTAATGGAGAAAAAGAGAAGTTCTTATAGCTACTCGAGAAAAAAAAGCAGAAATCGTAAAACATCTACTAAGGAACTTTTTTTAAATCTGCTTATGAAACAATTTGTTGTTAGTAGTTTTTTATTTGTGTTAATTATAATACTTAATCTTTTACCTTTAAAAAGTACTATTAATCTTATGCAAAATATCAACGAAAGAATTTACTATACAATGACTTGGAATGAAGCAGTAGAAACTCTAAAATATACTGCTTTTCGGATTCCTAAAGTAAAGGACTGGATGAATAGTGGCACAGAAGATGATAGATATAAAGAGGATGAAAAAGAGAATAAATCTCCTATTAATAATGGAATGATTCAAGAGGATGTAATAGATATTGATAATCTAGATAAGATAGATGATGATATAATTGATACACCAGAAGATATATTTATAATTGAGCCAGACTTGGGGGAGTCCCAGGAGGGAATAATTCCATAATCTTAAGAAGAGAAGTCCGAATCTATAATGAAGAATGGATAAACCCTGTAGAAGGAATTATTACCTCTTATTTTGGTGAAAGAATCAATCCTGTTTTAAATAAAAAGGAATTTCATGACGGGATAGATATTGCTGCTCCTAAAGATGAGCCTATTGTAGCAGTAAAAAGTGGAACAGTAATAAAAGTTGAGTCTTCCAGTACGTATGGAAAGCTAATTGAATATGAAGTAGAAGGCGGTTATATTATTAAATATGCTCATTGTAATGAGATATTTGTAAAAGAAGGAGACAGGGTGGAACAGGGCCAAATTGTTGCATCAATAGGAAATACTGGTTTGTCTACAGGCTATCATCTGCATTATACAATATTAAAAGATGAAGTTTGTATTGACCCTGTGGATTTTGTAGACTTGCCTATTATGGAAACTTTACAGGAATAATCAAATTTATAATTTGATTATTTTTTTTATCTAATGTATCATATAAAAGATAAATTTTAATTTTTGACCCCAAAATATCGGAGGGAAATTTATGACAAAGCTAAGAGTAACAGATGCAATACTTAAGCAGGTAGAAAAACCTGCAAGATATATTGGAAACGAAGTTAATAGTATAATAAAAGATAAGGATAGTATTGATATAAGATTTGCTTTTTGTTTTCCTGATGTTTATGAAGTTGGAATGTCTCATTTAGGAATGCAGATATTATATTATTTTTTGAATGAAAGAAAAGATACTTATTGTGAAAGAGTTTTTGCACCATGGACGGACATGGAAGAAAAAATGAGAGAAAATAATATTAATTTATTTGCTTTAGAGTCTCAAGATGAGGTTAAAGGCTTTGACTTTATAGGCTTTACTCTACAATATGAAATGTCTTATACAAATGTTATTAACTTAATAGATTTAGCAGGGATATCACCATGGAGTAAAGAAAGAAAAGAAGAAGATCCCATTATTTGTGCAGGAGGACCTTGTGCTTATAATCCTGAGCCTTTGGCAGATTTTATTGACTTCTTTTATATAGGAGAAGGAGAAGCTTCTTTAAATAAAGTATTAGACATCTATAAGGAACATAAGAAGAATGGAGGCTCAAAAAAAGAGTTTTTAGAAAAGTTATTAGATATAGAAGGGATTTATGTTCCAGCCTTTTATGAAGTAAAATATAAAGATAATGGAATAATAGAAAGTTTTTTACCTACTCACAAGAATGCTAAAAGCAAAATAAAAAAACAAATTATTAAAGACCCAAATCAATCTTTTTATCCTTCAAAACTAATATTGCCTTGGGTTCAGACAGTTCATGACCGTGTTAATTTAGAGATATTTAGAGGCTGTATTAGGGGATGTAGATTTTGTCATGCAGGCTTTGTTTATCGTCCTGTAAGAGAAAAGTCTAAAGAAGTCCTTATTGAGCAAGCAAAAAAACTTTTAAAAAATACTGGCTATGATGAAATATCATTATCATCTTTAAGCACTAGTGATTATAGTGAATTTGAAAGCTTTTCACAAGAATTATTACAAACTTGTAAAGATGCCAAAGTAAATATATCTTTGCCTTCCCTTAGAATTGACAAGTTTTCTATTGACTTAATGAGTAATATTCAAAAAGTAAGAAAGAGTAGTTTAACTTTTGCTCCTGAAGCAGGGAGTCAAAGGTTAAGAAATGTTATTAATAAAGGTATAACTGAAGAAGATATTTTAAAGGGATCTAAACTAGCCTTTGAAGGTGGTTGGGATAGGATTAAATTGTATTTTATGATAGGCTTACCTACGGAAACTGAAGAAGATATTATAGCTATTAAAGAATTAGCTGACAAAATCCTTGACACTTTTTATAGTATTCCAAAAGAAAATAGGGCTAGAAATGCTAAAGTTGTGGTAAGCTCTTCTTGTTTTGTACCCAAGCCTTTTACTCCTTTTCAATGGGAAGCTCAAAATACTTATGAAGAATTTATGGACAAGCAGCAATTTTTAAAGAAAGTTATAAAAAGAAAAGGAATTCAATACAATTACCATGATGCTATTTTAAGTTCTTTAGAAGGGATGCTTGCTAGAGGGGATAGGAGAGTTGGAAAGGTAATCTATTATGCTTGGAAATTTGGTGCAAAGTTTGACAGCTGGACAGAAAAGTTTAATATGGCTCATTGGGAAAAAGCTTTTGAAAAAAGTAAAATTGAACCGGCTTTTTATGCCAATAGAAAAAGAGAATATGATGAAATCCTGCCTTGGGATCATATTTGGGTAGGAGTAAGCAAATCTTTTTTAATAAAAGAACATCAAAAGGCCTTAGAAGAAAAAACTACTCCTAATTGCAGAGAAAAATGCCAAGTGTGTGGGGCTACGATATTTCAAGGAGGAGTATGTTATGAAGGTACGAATTAAATTTACAAAAGAAGGTAATTTGAAATTTATTGGTCATTTAGATTTGTTACGTTTATTTCAAAGATCTATTAAAAAAGCAGAGTTGCCTGTTGAATATTCAAAAGGTTTTAACCCTCATCAGCTTTTATTTATAGCTCTTCCCCTTTCTTTAGGTACAACTAGTGAAGGAGAATATATAGATATAGAATTAAAAGATTTCCCTATTTCAGAATTAGAAATTAAGGATAGATTGAATTCAGTTTTTCCACAAGGCTTAAAGGTAAAAGAGCTAAAATTTTTAAAGGAAAATATAAAAAATGGAATGGCAGCAGTTGATGGAGCAGAGTATGATATTTATATTAGTAAAGAAAAACTGTCTGATCATTTTTACCAAAAAACCAAAGAATTTTTTGAACAAAAAGAGATATGGGTTGAAAAAAGAGGCAAAAAGGAAAGCAAGAAAATAAATATAAAAGATAAGATATTCGACTATAGCATTAGAGAAAATAAAGATAGCTGGATTATTAATTTATTATTGTCAGCAGGCAGTAAAGATAATTTAAAAGCTGAAATAGTTATAAAAGCTCTTTATGAATATAATCTTTTAGATTTTAAAGAATACGAAATTGATATTCACAGGATTGATATTTTTTCAAGAATTGACAATCAGTTAATCCCCCTGTCAAATATATAAAAAGGAAGTGAATAAGCATAGTGTTCACTGATATTATTCTTGATGTCGGAAGCCATCAAATAAGGGTTGGCGTAGTAGAAAATCAAAAGTTAGTGGAGTTATATATTGATGAAGAAAATGAAGAAAAAACAGTAGGCAATATCTATCGGGGGATTGTAAAAAGAATTTTACCGGGAATACAAGCAGCTTTTATTGACATTGGAAAAAACAAAAATGCTTATTTAAGCTTAAAAGAAAATAATATTGCAGATGAAAACGGCAATAAATTAAAACAAGGAGACCATATTACTGTACAAATCCAAAAGGAATCAATGGGTACTAAAGGTTATAAAGTAACTAGAAATATAAGTATTGCTGGGAAGTATACTGTTATGATGCCTGGAGAAAAGTCCATAGGTATTTCACGAAAAATTAATGATGAAAATGAAAGGCTCCGCTTAAAGAAGCTTTATAAAAATTTAAATGTCAATAATTACGGAATAATATTTAGAACTGATAGTTCAGGAAAAAATGAAGAAGAATTAATTAAAGAGATTAATTATTTAATTAAGCAGTGCGAAACAATAAAAATGAAAGAAAGCTATATTAAAGCACCTGCATTATTATATAAGGAAATATCTTTACCTTTAATTGCTGCTAGAGATTTTATGACTAAAGATATAAGGCATTTTGTCATTAACGATAAGGAAAAGTATGAAGAAATAGCAAACTTCTTAGAATTAATAGACTCTAGTTTAAAAGATAAGCTAATATATAAAGAGGAAAAAAATTTATTTGAATACTATTTGATTGAGAGCCAAATTGAAAAGGCATTAAGTCGTCATGTATGGCTAAAAAGTGGGGGCATGATTATTATTGACCATACGGAAGCCTTGACGGTTATTGATGTAAATACTGCAAAATACACAGGAAAAAAAGATATGGAAAAAACGATTCTTCAAACAAATATAGAAGCTGCCCATGAAATTGCAAAACAGCTGAGGCTTAGAAATATAGGCGGCATAATTATTATTGACTTTATTGATATGAAAGAAGAATCTCATAAAGAAAAACTAATAAAAATTCTTGAAGAAGAACTAAAAAAGGATAGAGTAAAAACTAGTTTATTGGGCTTTACTAAATTAGGTTTAGTAGAATTAACAAGGAAAAAGACAGGTCCTTCTCTTACATCTTTATTACTTAGTAAATGCCCTAGCTGTTTAGGCAGAGGACTTACAGCCTCTGTAAAATTTATTGGAGATAAGATAGAAAAAGAAATAGATTATATTTTTACTGAAACAATTTATAATAATCTTGTCATTGAAGCAAACCATGAAATAGTCAATTGGTTTTGTAGTGGGGAAATTTCGTACAAGCAATCTATCGAAGAAAAATATAAGAAAAAAATTGATTTTATTGAAAACTATAAATTCCCAATAGATAAATATAATATTATTAAAAAAAAATAGTATTGCAAGATTATTGAGCTATCTTGACAAAAAAACAATCATATGTTATTATCTATCGGTATGTAGCCGCACGAAGAGGTTTAAACTTCGTATAAGAAGTACCGTATTCGGCGAGTTTCTGTTTAAGGAGGTGTACTCATGTACGCAATTATTGAAACAGGTGGTAAGCAGTATAAAGTACAAGAAGGAGACATTATTACTGTTGAAAAACTTGGAGTAGCTGAAGGTGAAAAAGTTACTTTTGACAAGGTTCTTGCAGTATCCAAAGATGACGCTCTTACAATTGGTGCTCCTTTTGTAAACAATGCAACTGTAACTGCTTCCGTAATTGGAGAGGGAAAAGGAAAAAAAGTTATTGTTTATAAGTACAAAGCTAAAAAAGGCTACCACAAAAAACGTGGTCATAGACAACCTTTTACCAAAATTAAAATTGAAGCAATTAATAATTAATTATGTTGAAGGTAGTTTTTTATTTAAATAAGAATAATAATTTATGTGGTTTTCAAATAACCGGTCATTCGGGATATGGGGAATACGGCTCAGATATTGTATGTGCAGCAGTTAGTGCCTTGACTATTAATACAGTTAATTCAATTAAGTGCTTTTCTTCTGATATTTTTAATTTAGAGTATGAAGATGAAGGTGGCTTAATGATATTAACTATGGATAAAGAGTCAAGAGATTACCCTTCGGCAGAGACTTTGCTGCTTTTACAATCCCTGGAATTAGGTTTAAAGAATATCCAAAAAGATTATAATAATAATATCTCTATTAGTTATAAGGAGGTGTAGTCATGTTAAGAATGAACCTTCAGTTTTTTGCAACTAAAAAAGGAGTAGGATCTTCAAAAAACGGTAGAGATTCTATTTCTAAAAGATTAGGTGCTAAGCGTGCAGACGGACAAATCGTAAAAGCTGGTAATATTTTATATAGACAAAGAGGAACAAAAATTCATCCTGGTAATAACGTTGGAAGAGGCAAAGACGATACCTTATTTGCTTTGATTGACGGTCGTGTTAAGTTTGAAAGAAAAGGTAGAGATAAAAAACAAGTTTCCGTTTATCCTGCATAGCATAAAATAAACTGCTAAAAAGGCTTCAAATGAATTAATTTGAAGCCTTTTTTATTATGGGTCGTGACCCTGTTGAGCACGCAAAGCGTGCGAAATATAAACCACCCGCTATGCGGGTGCGCGACGATTGTTATACAAAAAAATCACCTTTCCGTTATAATAAGGTTGTTCAA
>JAAYRK010000114.1 GCA_012518815.1 Candidatus Epulonipiscium sp.
CTTAATAGCCTTTTTCTTCTTCCTTAACTTTCCTTTGCTTAATTATTTCTAGATAAGTTTGTGATACTGCTAGTTTTTTTAGAAGATCCTTTACTTCTTCATCAGTCCAATTTTCTCCTAGAAGTAAAATTTCATCAAGATAAGTTCCCCTAGTTAATAGCCTTTGATTTTTCTTTTTCATCTCCTTAAAGTTATTCCTATTTAAAATTATCTGTTCTTTATTCTTTAGTTGCCTTTCCTTTTCCAGTGCTTTATTTTTCTTATCAATAAAGTCTAGAAAATTATCTTTCTTTGCCATTTTTAAAATCTCCTCTCATTTTCTACATAAAAAAGTGGCTAGGAATTTTCCCTAACCACTATCAAATATTCTTAAGTTAATTGCGTTGTAACTTTTTTATAATATCTTCCAAGTTTTCTTCTATTTCTTCTTCTATGTTTCTAAGTTTTTCTTTCTGTTTATCATATCTTTTTAAATTTTCTTCAACATACTTATTTTGTAGGTTTATAGGTATATACTCTACATAATAATCTTCAAGTTCATCATTTTTTAATGTTAATTTAGATGTTCCGTCTGCCAAAGAATCAACAATTTCTTCTCTTATATGATTTAAATAAGCATTATAAAATCTCATATTAACTTGATATTTAGGTTCTTTTTTCTTTGTCAATACGGAGCATAAATTACTACACATAAATTTCCCTTTAACATATTGGCTTTTACCTAATGACCCTCCAGCACTCACAGCATATACAAGTGCCTCAGTATCATGTGAATATGTTGAGTGTTTTTTCCACTCGTCAGCGGCAGTTATAAAATCATATTTTCCTGATTCATCATTTTTAGATGACTGCAACTTATTTTTTTGTAAAAAATCAAGATCAAAATCAAATAAATCGCCTAATCTTACTAAATTATCTCCTTGTTTTTTAACCTCAATCCCAGTAGGATATAATTCATATTCATCATTTTTCTTCTTATATATCTTCTTTTTCTTTGATAATCCTTCTACTTCTTTGCTATTATTAATTATATCTATAATTGTATTCTCAATATCATTCCATTTATTATTAATATCAACCCTACCTTTATGTTGTATGCTTTCAAAACCATCCTCTTTTAAATTTACAAATAAAACTTCATCATCTTTCTTATGTGGTGTCTTGGTAAAACCAAATATTGATGTATTAACCGTCCTACCCTGCTCATTGAATAGATTATATGGCATCTTAATAACAAAATCTAATTTTGCCTTTTCTAAAATATCAACTGTTATGTCTTTTTTATGTTTGTTTAGTGTAGGTGTAGGCATAATAATAATTAACTTCCCATTATCTTCAAGATAGTTAATTGCCTGCAATGTAAATTGTATTGGACTATCCGATTCATAAGGAGGATTTATTATACATTTTTTTGGTTTTTTCTTTTTAATATATTTAAATAAAACTTGGTCTTTATTGTTAACAATCTTACCATTATCATCTGAGTATAATAAACTACTTCTAAAAAGTAAATTTGATCTTCCATCTCCATGTAAATACATATTTGAGCAAGCCAATGCAAAAAGAACAGAATCAATTTCGAATCCTATTAATTGTTCTTCATGTATATGCTCTATTTTTTCTTCATCATCTTTAGCCATATGGGTCATAGTTTCCATAGCTTCCATTAAAAAACCGCCACTCCCCATACATGTATCTAAAACAACATCATCTACTGTTAATCTGCTTAGTTTAATCATTAATTCTTTTATATGATCAGGCGTTAATATAATATTTTTATCTTCTGCTTTACCTCCCCTTGATAAAAATAATTTGTACGCTTTACCTAAAATGTCTTGTTTCTCCTCGTTTCTAAAGGGAATATATACTTTATCTCTGATTATATCAATTATTTCTTTATACTCTTTTAATGAATAATCTATATTTCTTATAAATGAAAATTTATCTTCCCAAACAAACTTTTTAGAAAGGTTGTTCATTTTTGTGCTGATTTGGGTAGAAATAGCTTTCAGAATAGCTTCATTCAAATTATATGATTCTAAAATAGTTACATCTGTCTTAGCTAATTCTTCTTCTGATGGAGCACTAATATTTTCATAAGTATTTCTAAAATTATTATTGGTCAATGCTATAATAAGTCCTGAAAAGAACAAACTTCTATCAGTACTTCTAACTCTATTATTTTTATTAAATTTATTATTTAAATCTTTAATAATTCTTATCAGTTCTTCGTCAGAAATAGTTTCTCCTGCAATTCGCTTATTTAGTGCTTTCTCAAGATTATCTAGTGTCAGCAACTTATCCTTAACTTGAAATTTTTCTATCTCTCCACCTACCGTTTTGTAAAAATATGTCACCTTAATTTGACTTAGCTCTTGACCTGATATAGCTATTCCAACAACTGTTTCATTTATTTTATTATTTTCCATATACCACTGAACTTCTTCTTCAGCCTGAGAGTGTTTTAATGCTTTAGCTTCAACAACAATAGTAAAATCGAGTGTATTAGAGTCAAGAAAAAAGTCTGGATAACCTGCATAACCAGTACCTTTTTTTGACTTAAAACCATATTGACTAGGAATAGCTGATTTTTCAATAAAATTATCATTAAAATAAAAATTTCTAAATATATTTTCTGTTTTTGTTTCGCTTATACACATGATATGCTCCTTCCTCTTTTATATCTATAAATTATAAAGCCCTGTTTCTCCGTCAATCTTCACGCTAATCAATAATATTTACTATCTCCACTACATCTTCTATCTTACAGTCTAATGCTAAACATATCTTCTCTATAGACTCAAGGTTTATATACTCATCTCTACCCATTCTAGCCACTACATTACTTGTTATATTAGCTACCCTTTTTAAATCCTCTCTGTTCATATCTTTTTCTATAAGAGTGTGCCATAGGGGTTTATAACTAACTGCCATATGAAATCCTCCTTAATTTCTTAATTTAATCTCACTTAAACAAGTATATCATATTTACTTTTTATTATCACTCATAATCGTTTAAAACTTCAGTTATCGTTAGTTATACTTGAAATAATCCTATTCTTTTCTTGTTTTTTGAAGTTCCTCATCATACTACCCTAAATCTGCAGGTCTCCAAGGTACATCAAGGTCATGGGTAGCAATAAGTCTATTTTGTACATTAGTACCTGTTCCCATCTTTTGGGTAGACCCTAAAAGAATCCTTAC
>JAAYRK010000017.1 GCA_012518815.1 Candidatus Epulonipiscium sp.
CTTCTATATCAATAATGACTCCTTGTTCTTCTTTTAAATCCTTCAAGGTGTTTTCTGGAACTTCTAGCTTTCCTGAAATCAATTCCTGTGCCACATCAAGATTGATTTCAAAAAACTGTTTAAAGGACTGTTTTAAGGTAAATCTTGAAGGGTCATATAACTTAGTCCATGGATTATCTTGCTTAATAATCAAGTCTTTTATAATTGAAGCAGATATAATACTGTGTGTCATGCCCCATTTTTTAAATCCTGTAGCAACAAAGATATTTTCCACACCTGCCTTTATCCGTCCTATATAAGGTATATCATCTAATGGCATGCAGTCTTGGGTTGACCATTGATAAGGAATATCTACTACATCATAGTTTTCATAGGCAAACTTTCTTAATTCCCCATAATAATCTATATTTTCTTTATGTTGCCCGGTTTTATGCTCTTCTCCTATAAGAAGTACTAACTCTCCATCTTCAGTAGGTTGCGAACGAAGGGATCTGCTAGGACTCTCTGCAGAAAGATACATACCACCAGGAAATTTTTCTTTTATTTTCATCCCAAGAGCATAGCTTCTTGATTCATACATTCTAGCAAAATAAAAACCCAAGCTATCATATACAGGAAAATGAGAAGCAACAATAACATATTTGGCTTTTATCTTAGCTTCATCTGTAATAACAGTATAAGGCTTCTCATCTATTATATCCATCATCGCAGTATTTTCATATATTAAGACACCATCTTCTACAAGTTTTTGAGCTAATGAAAGTAAGTATTTTCTTGGATGAAATTGTGCCTGATTATCAAATTTTATAGCTGCTTTAATAGAAAAAGTCAAAGGCAGTTTATCTTCAAAAGAAGCATTAATGCCTAATTTTTCTGCTGCTTTTACTTCCTTTTCAATTTTTGAGATATATTCATCAGACTGAGTATAAACAAAGGCTGGCTGCCTTGTAAAATCACAATCAATATTATTATCTTTTATTATATTATTAATTTCTTCTATAGCCCATAAATTTGCCTCTGCATACTGTCTAGCCTTTTCTATGCCAAAATTATTAATTAACGAATCATATATTAAATGATGTTGTGCAGTTATTTTAGCAGTAGTATTTCCTGTTACACCTTCTAAAATTCTTTTTCTATCAATAATACATACTTTTAAACCTTCATTTTTTAAATAATAGGCACTGCTAATGCCTACCATGCCTCCACCTATGATTGCTACATCTACTGATATTTCTTCAGATAGTTTAGGATAGTTAGTTGCTTTTGTTGATGCAATCCAGTAAGAATTAGATTTTTCTTTAATCATAAAAAATAGCTCCTTCAAATAAATATTTTAATTTATTTTGCACAGGAACTATTTTATATATGTATTAAAAAAATATTCTTCATTAAGTTTAAACTTGTGATGTCCTTTTTTAACGATAAAAAATAGGAACAGTTAAACTGCTCCTATTTAAGTAATGGAATTATTTCAGATGCAGCTTCTTCATCAACTACAAAGGTAACATCAGGATGAACTTGCAAAATAGATGCCGGAACTTTAGGTGTAATTTCACCAAAAATAGTTTTCTTTATAATAGCTGCTTTATTTTTACCATTAGCTAGTAACATAATTTTCTTTGCTAACATAATCGTTTTAATTCCCATACTTATTGCCTTTTTGGGCACTTCGTCAATTGAGTCAAAAAACCTTGAATTTGCCTCAATAGTACCTTCATCCAAATATACAAGATGAGTAAAGGCTTCAAACTTATCATCTGGTTCATTAAAACCTATATGTCCATTATTCCCAATGCCTAATACTTGAAAATCTATTCCTCCGGCTTTAATAATCTTGTTTTCATAATTCTTGCATTCTTCTTCTATGTTTTCAACATTTCCATTAGGAATATTTATCCTATCTGTATCAATATTAATATGCTTAAATAAATTATCCATCATGTAATAATAGTAGCTTTGTGGATTATCTCTAGAAATAGGACAATATTCATCTAAATTAAAGCTTGAAACTTGAGAAAAATCCAAGCCTTCTTCCTTATGCATACGAACCAATTCCTTATACATGCCAACAGGGGTTCCTCCAGTTGCTAAACCAAGTACACTTTGACTATTAAGACGTATTTGACTTGCTAACAAGTAAGCAGCTTGTTTGCTCATTTTTTCATAATTTGATTCAATATAGATTTGTATATTATTTAATTTATATTTCATACAAAATTTTCCCCTTCCCAATTGTCATAGCAATGTTGATTTCTTCATCAAACACGGTAATATCCGCATCTTTTCCTATATCAAGACTTCCTTTAATACTATCAAGTCCCAATACTTTTGCAGGATTTAAAGTAACAAGTTGAATTAGTTGAGGAATGCTATAATCTGTATGTTTGTAAACATTATATACTGCATTATTTAAATTAAGGACACTTCCTGCTAAAGTATTATCTTCTAATTTTGCTCTTTTATTCTTTACAAAAACTTTTTGACCTCCTAATTCATATTCCCCATCTTCTTTTCCCCCTGCTGACATACAATCTGTCACTAGCACTATACCATCTAAGCCTTTTACTTTAAGCAACATGGAAAACAAGCCAGGGTGTACATGAATTTCATCAGCTATAAGTTCACAACTAACATTACTAGTAAAAGCTGCACCTACAACTCCCGGATTGCGATGATGAAGCCCGGTCATTGCATTAAATAAATGAGTTATATGACTTATGCCGCAAGTAATTCCCTCTAGAGTTTCTTCGAAAGTTGCATCACTATGTCCAATTGATAATACAATATTTGTTTCATTTTTTACCTTTTTAATAAAATCTAAAGCTCCCTCTAACTCTGGTGCAATTGTAATCAATGAAATTATATCTTTATGATCGTTTATTATATCATAATCAAAAGGAATTATATACTCTTTTTTTTGTGCTCCTTTAAATTTTTTATTGATAAAAGGCCCCTCTACATGAACCCCTAAAATCTCAGCTCCTTGGACTCCCTTTTCTTTTATTTTTCTTATATTATCTAATGCACGGTTTATATTTTCTATTGGCATTGACATGGTAGTTGGTAAAAAAGATGTTACACCATTTCTAGCTATTCCCTTGCTTATTGCTTGCATAGCTTCTTCAGTAGCATCCATTGTGTCAAAGCCATCAAAACCATGAATGTGCATATCAATAAAGCCAGGTGAAATATACTTGCCCTTTACGTCTATTTTTTCTATACCATCAATATTGTTTATTTCTTCTTCATTTATAATGTTTCTAATTTTTTCATCAAAAAGAATCGCTTTTTTGTGATATAACTTGCCAGAAATTATTATCTTTCCATTATATAAGCACTTCATACTTCTCCTCCTAATGCTTTATCTTGTACCAATTTTATCATTAACTAATTTTTTATAGAATAATCCATAATAGCATTTAAGCTATAATGTTTGGAAAATATTAAATATAAAATTTAAACAGTTAACAAAAAAAGGACATGAAAAATCATATCCTCCTTTCTAAGCTTTCATTGCTATATGTGCTGCTCCCAACAAGCCTGCATTATTTTCAAGTCTAGCCTGTACTAGCTTTACCATACTATGGTTTGGCATTATATATCTAGGTAGATTTTCTTTTAAATAATCTATTATATATGTTTGAGACATAATTCCTCCCCCTAACACTATTAAGGAAGGGTTAAAAATATGAATAAGACTAACCAAACCTATAATTATTTCATATAACCAGCTGTCAACTATGTTTTTAATATCAGTATTTCCTTCATTGAGATATCTAAATATTACTTTTCCATTTATATCTTCTTTAGCCAATTTTTCTTTCACATTTCTTATAAGAGCAGACGTAGAAGCATAAGCTTCATAACATCCTTTCCCTCCACAAGTACAACTTTTTCCTCCTGCATGGGTAATTATATGTCCAAATTCCCCAGCGGAATTAAAGCATCCTCTATATATATCTCCTTTTTCTACAATAGCTCCACCAATTCCAGTACCAAAGGTCAGGCATAAAAAACTATCGCTACCAATAGCCGCACCATAATAAGCTTCACCGATAGCTGCTGAATTCACATCATTTTCTACAGTAGTAGGTATCTTGTATCTTTCTTCAATTCTTTTTTTAATTTCCATCCCAGTCCAACCAGGGATATTGTCTGTTGCAAAAATAATTTTACCTTTGAGAGGGTCTACCTGACCTGCAGTACTTATACCTATTCTATCGATATTTTCGTATTCTCCTATAATATTTATAATCTTTTCCATCAAAGCTTCTCCACCAGCTTTTGCCAAGGTGGGAACTTCTCTTTTTTCAATAATTTCTCCATTTTTATTAATAAGACCTATTTTTATTGCTGTTCCACCAATATCTAAAGCTAATATTCTCATATTGCACCTCTAAATTATTATTGCTTTTAATACATTTTTTCCAAAACAGAACTAGTCGTTTTTTGATTGTTTTCTAAACTAACTTCATAGGTCCTTCGATAATATTCCATATACATTAAATCTAAAATATACAAAAGACTCATTTTAGCTGATGTAGAACCACCTTGTAAGGGACCTTCATTTGCACCACAAAGAATAGTTACATCGGAGTAATTAGTCAAAGGTGACTTTATAAATCTACTTATTGATATAACTTTAGCACTAGCCTGTTTTGCAATTTTTGCAACATGGATACTGTCTTTCGTAGAGCCAGAGTATGAAATGATAATTGCCAAGTCATTTTCAGTAAGCATACTTGCTGCCATAGATTGCATATGAGTATCTTGGATGCAATGTACTTTAGGTGTAATACGCAAAAACTTGTTCATTGCTTCCATAGCAGTTAACATTGAAGATCCTACTCCAAAAAAGTATACTTTTTCTGCAGCTTCAAAATAATCCATACCCCTTGAAAATTCTTCAGGATTTAAAAGGGAATGAGTTTCGTTAATAGCGTCTAAGTTTGACTTTAAAACCTTTTGTGCCATAGAAATAAAAGTATCCTCTGGTGCAACTTCATCTTCAAGTTCTTCATTAACCTTATCATCACTTGTAATGCTTAAAGAAAGACGCATTTTAAACTCTTGATAGCCCTTTAATTTCATAGTACGGCAAAAACGAAATACACTTGTATCGCCTACATTACAAGCATCTGCTAAGTCGGTAATAGACATAAATAATACCTTCTTGGGATTTTTTAACACAAAATCTGCTACCTTTTTTTCGGCCTTTGTGAATTGGTTGTAATGAGATTGTATGCTTAAAAGAAAATCACTATTTGACATACCATCTACTCCTTACTAATTTTTAATAGCTTCTACGAATCTTTTTGTAATGTCCATAGGTCTAGTAATTGCAGTCCCTACAACAGCAGCAAAAACCCCTGTTTCTAAAGCCATTTTCAACTCTGTCGGACTCCAAATACCTCCTTCTGCAATTACAGGCTTTCCACAATCTTTGACTAATTTTTTCATCAACTCATAATTGGGCAATTTTTCAAGTCTTGTTTCAGGAGTATAACCACACAAGGTAGTACCAATGATGTCAAAACCTAGTTTGGCCGCATGTATACCTTCATCGAAGCTAGCACAATCAGCCATAAATAATTGATTAGGATATTTTTTTCTCACTTCTAAAAAGAAGCTATCTAAATTTTGTGACTTAGGACGTATACGAAAGGTTGCATCTATAGCAATAATATCAACTCCACAGTTTACTAAAGCATCTACTTCTTCCATGGTAGGTGTAATATAGACATCACTATCTTTATAAACTTTCTTTATAATTCCTATGATGGGCAAATCTACTACTTTTTTAATTTCTTTAATATCTTCTACTGTATTGGCTCTTATTCCTACAGCACCGCCTAACATTGCTGCATAAGCCATCCGAGACATAATATAAGAGCTATGAAGGGGCTCATCGCTTAGAGCTTGACAAGAAACTATTAGCCCACCTCTAATCTTATTTAGTATATTTTCACTCACCAAATCTCACCTACTATCTAAAAACTCTTATATCCTCATTCCTCCTAAAATATAATAGCATATAAAAGTTTTTTTATATATTATTAAATTAATAAATTATTTTCATTTATCAAATATATTTAAATTTTTATATATATTAAAATAAATCCAAATTATAATAACGCAATTATTTAATATTATGATAAGGAGAAAGGAAGAACTGTGTTCTTCACTTTCTCAATCTAATATTTGTAAAAATATATTCTAGCTATAAATTACGTCAAATAAACAAAATACTTTAATAAATTATTTAGATGCGAAAATACCAATTCTCTTTTTTTAAACTATTATTTTCCCAACAATTAAATCAAACACTCTCTTTACAATTAACAAAATTTCTTCTTAGCCTTTTCAATCATATCAACACATTCTAAAATAGTTGGTAAATCCTCTTGTATAAACCGTGGTAGTGGTAATCTTGCTTCACCAATATCAATACCTTGTCTTCTTAATATTTCTTTAGCCACAGAATACAAATTCCCATGACATGAGAGCATAGCAAATATAATCTTGTTAATTTCAAATTGGATTTCTTTAGCAGTAACAAAATCCCCGTTATTAATCAATTCGTCTGCTTTTATAAACAATTCTGGCATTACTGCATAAGTGCCCCCAATACCGCCATCAGCACCAATTGCCCTCCCAGATACAAATTGTTCGTCAGGTCCGTTAAAGACTATAAAATCTTCTCCAGCAGCTGCTTTAAATATTTGAATATCCTGGGTAGGCATTGAGGAGTTCTTTATACCTATAACTTTTTTATTTGTAATCATTTTTTTAAATAAGTCTAAAGTTAAAGCATATCCTGTTGTCCCTGGAATGTTATAAATTACAAAATCTAAATCTGTTGCATCAACCATATCGTTCCAATACTTTTCAATTGCATAGTCAGGCAATCTAAAATAAATTGGGGGAATGGCAGCTACAGCATCTACTCCACACTTTTCTGCATGTTTAGCAAGCTCAACACTGTCCCTAGTAGATGGTGCCGCAACATGAGCAATAATAGTAATCTTTCCTTTTGCAACTTCCATTACATTCTCTAGTATTAATTTTCTTTCTTCTACATTTTGATAAATACATTCTCCTGAACTTCCACAAACATATAAACCTTTAACCCCTTTATCAATTAAGTACTGTGTAAATAATCTTGTACGCTCGGGGCTAACATCTCCCTTGTCATCATAGCATGCATAAAATGCTGGGAAAATGCCTTTGTATTTATCCAATCTACTCATGATGTTTCCCTCCTACTAGTTCTTTGTTCATTATGTTAGATGGAGCTTTGCCTGAAAAGAAAGCTTCTATAGTATCTGCCATAATCTTTTGTGAACGTTGTCCTGATTCTGCTGTTTCGGCTCCCATATGGGATGTAACAAATACATTGTCCATAGATAATAAAGGATTATCTTGACTTGGGGGTTCTATACTTAATACATCAAGTCCTGCCCCACGAATCTTTTTCTCACGAAGTATATCTATCAAATCTTCTTCATTAATTACAGCACCACGACAAGTGTTAACTAGATAAGCAGAAGGTTTCATAAGACTTAACAGGCTTTTATCAATAATTCCTTTTGTCTCCTTGTTAAGAGGTATATGAAGGCTTACAATATCACTTTGTGAGAATAATTCTTCCATTGAATCAACAGCCTCCACATTATACTTGGATGTATCTGGTCTTGCATAAGAATCATAAACAAGGATTTTTACATCAAAGCCTGACATCATCCTAGCTAATTGTTTTGCAATATTTCCAAAACCCACTAAGCCTACTGTTTTCCCATCTAACTCATTTCCAGTAATTTCGCAAGGCCAAATACCTTTCTTTGTATCATCAATACATGTCTTAAATCTTCTTCCAAGATTTAAAATGTGCAGTAATGCTAATTCCGCTACTGCGGCGGAATTAGCCCCCGGTACATTGGCAACGGGAATTCCAACCTCAGTAGCTAGTTTAAGATTAATATTATCGATACCTGCACCATATCTTTGAATAAATTTCAAATTATCTTTTACTGCAGGAAGTGTTCTTTCATTCCATTGTTCAAATACACTTACAACTGCATCTACTTTATTTCCCAATTCAATTGTCCCTGCTTCGTCATCGGCATAAATAACCTTATATATGACATCAAAACCACTGTCTTTTAGGCGCTTTTCTAGATATGAGACATCAACCTTATTGGGATCTAAATTAATCCATACCTTTTTCCTCATGATAATTTGCTCCTTTAGGAAATTAAACAATTGGTTTTATTTTAATTCTGAAGTTATTTGATTAATATCTGCTTCCATCTTAGAAATTGCTTCATCTACAGATCTGGTTCCTGTAACAACTGAATTCAATAACTCAGCAACAGGATATGTGAAGTAATGCTTTGCAGCAACTACTCTACCTTCAATATTCTTCACAGGATATCCATAATAGCCAGATGCATTTTTAGCGTAATTAACTACTTCTTTGTTTATGCCTTCAGACCAGAATTCGTCATTTTCAGCATCTTGGAATATTGGTGCAAATACAGGAGCTGTAATTTTAAAGTAAGAATCATACCATTCTTGGTCTAACATATACTTAATAAAGAGTTCTGCAGATTCTACATCTTTACATGTATTCATAATTGCAAATCCACTAATAAACTCCATAACTGCTGAATTAACAGTTCCTGCAGGTGGTGCTAAAGCAACTGTATTTTCAAGTATATCAGCGTAAGCTTCGTCTCCTTTTAATGCATTATATAATGTTGGAGCATTAAATACGATAGCTGATTCACCCATTAAGTAAGTACTGTTATTTCCACCTGGATCCCAAGTAGTTGCTGAAGGAGGAATGATTTCTTTCTCATACATCTCAGCATATTTATTAATCATTTTTCTTGCGTTTTCACTGTCAATTGCTACAGTACCATCTTCATTAAATATATTTGCTCCATTGTTCCACATAATCATTCTAAATGTATTTTCACAGTCTTCATCAGTAGGTCCACAGCCAACACCTAGGCCATAAAATCCATTCTTAGGATCAGAAACTGCTTCTGCAACTTCAAATACTTCTTCCCATGTAGTTGGATAATCTGTAATACCCTTTTCTGCTAATTTATCTGTACGGATAAACATTAGAGTTGAAGAACTATAAAATGGTACAAAATAGTTTACACCATCAATTTTTGATCCTTCGATAATAGACTCAAAATAAGGTCTTGATGCATGAATTTCACTTACTAAATTTGTTACATCCATATTAGGAATGTTTGGATAATAGTTTAAAACTTTTGTAATTGCACCTGATGTTAATGTAACATCTGGAACATTACTACCTGCTTCGATAGCCGCATTTAGTTTTGGTACAAAATCTGTAGCAGCTAAAAGTTCAAATTTAACTTCAATTCCTGTTTCCTCTGCAAATGCCTTAACTCTTTCTTGAAGTTCTGCATTAGCATCATCACTAAATACTTTTTCTAACCAAACGGTTAATTTCTTATCTTGTGACTTTGAATCATCTTTACTGGTATTTTCTCCTTGACTAGTATTTTCTCCTGTAGTGTTGTCTTTAGTTCCTCCACCACAAGCTGCTAGAGAAACTACTAAAACTAACATTAATAAAATTGAAACTAGCCTTTTCTTCATAAGATCCCTCCTAAAAATTATATGTCTTATAACTTTTTGTGAAAAAGTTCTATATAAATTTCCAACGATACAACTATTATTAGTTGTATACTGTTGGAAAATTTATCAAAAATAATTTATTGAAATAATGTTTAACCTTTTACTCCTCCGGCAGTTGCACCACCTGTTAAAAATCTTGATGATGCTATATAAATTATTAGAATTGGAATACATCCTATTATAGAACCTGCCATAATCTGACCCCAAGGATATAAGTCTCCATAAATCAAGCCTGATATTATCAATGGGAATGTCTTTGCTTGGGTATCTGTTATATTTACTAATGCATATAGATACTCACCCCAGCACATGGCAAAAGCAAAGATAGCTGTTGAAATAACTCCTGGTATAGTAAGTGGAAAAATTATCTGATACATTATTTTGAATTTGCTACATCCATCTACTAAAGCTGCCTCCTCTATGTCATATGGAATGGATGATATATGAGGTATCAAAATCCAAGCTACATAGGGCAATGTAAAAGTCGGGTATATTAGCATCAAGCCCATAATATTATCTGATAGGCCCACTCTGGATACAAATATATATAATGGAATATATAGCACTGAGGAAGGCAGCAGGTAACAAAACAATATTAATTTTGCAAAACTATTTCTTCCTTTAAACTTTAACCGTGATATTGAATATGCTGTTGGGTAAGCAATTAATATTGAAAGTAAAGTCACAACAAGTGCAATTAATAAACTGTTTTTTAATGCACCCATAAAAGGCGTTTCAAAAATTAAGTAGTTAAAATTATCTAAAGTTGGATTGTTGGGTAGAAAGGTAGGTACCTTACTATATACTTCACCTTGTGTCTTTAAAGAAGTATTGAGCATCCAATATATAGGAAATAGTGCAACGATTAAAAATATCGCTACTGTTATCCGGTGTAATATCGTCACAAACTTATTATTCATACCTCTCACCCTCCTTACATATTTTCATCTGAAAGAGATTTTTTTGTTATTAAGCTAATAATGAGTAAGAATACTGGCATTGCCAATACTGAAACAGCTATACCTCGACCTATTTGCATACTTGCCATCGCTGTCTTATAACTATATACATTCATTACTTGTGTTTGACCATTTGGTCCTCCTCCAGTAAGCAACCAAACAGTTTCAAATTCATTAATAGTCCAAATACTTGACATTAATGTGGTTAAGAAAATCGTATCCATTATAGAAGGAATAGTAATATATAAAAACTTCTGCCACACCTTAGCTCCATCGATATCTGCTGCTTCATAATAGTCTTTAGAAATTGTTTGTAACTTAGCTAAGATTGAAATTCCAAAGAAAGGTGTCCCTCTCCATACATTGGCTACTATGATTGTAGTTAAAGCTAAGCTTGCTGTTCCAAACCATACAATATCTTTCTCAATAAGTCCTGCTAATTTCATTATGTGATTAATAATTCCACCTGTTGAGGCAAAAAGCCATTTCCAGTTTAATACTGCAACAACGTTAGGAAGGGTCCATGGTACTAACAATAATGCCCTTGCAATATTTCTGCCCTTAAATTCAACATTTAATACCACAGCCATTAAAACACCTAAAATTAATTTAAAAAAAAGTGAGATTGTAGCAAATTGAACTGTCTTCCACAAAGATAATAAATATTCTTTGTCATTAATTAATTTAATATAATTCCCTAAGCCAATAAAACTTGCTTCTCCTCCGATAGCCTTATCTGTAAAACTTAGAGAAATACCCCATATCATAGGAACAAATAAGACACATGCTAAATATAAAAACATAGGTATGTTAAGCAAATAAGGAAAAGATTTTTTTGAACCTGGTAAAGCTCTCTCTGTGCTTTTTTGCCGGAATTTACTAGTTATATTTCCCATGTTATCCTCCCACATATTTATTAATATTGATTATATTTTTGTTATAATCGACAATAATTATACCGATTGATTTGATTGCTTAACTATAATTTAATTATATTGTATTGTCAGCTTATTAATTTGTCAATAGAAAAAGAGAAATTTTTTTTATTTTTTATTTTGACGAGAAAAAATTTTTTATTTTTTAATAAAAAATAAGCGGTTTTTATTTTAACCGCTTACTTTTATTTCTTTACTTCTTCCATGAACTTTTTAAAGATACAATTCTATTAAATACAAGCTTCTCTTTTGTAGAATCCTTAGTATCTACACAAAAATAACCATGGCGTAAAAATTGGAATTTATCACCTTTCTTAACTTCTTTCATTGAAGGCTCAATTATACAATTTTTTAAAACCTTTAAGGAATCAGGATTTACTATTAATTCACCGCTTTCTTCATCTTCTATAAACAGATAATCATATAATCTTACTTCTGCTGGAATTCCATGAGAAGCCGAAACCCAATGAATGGTTCCTTTTACTTTTCTTCCTGTAAAACCACTTCCACTTTTGGTTTCTGGATCATAAGTACAACGCAATTCAATAATTTCTCCAGTTTTTTCGTCTTTTATAACTTCTTCGCATTTAATAAAATAAGCATTCCTTAACCTTACTTCTTTACCAGGAGATAAACGGAAGAATTTCTTTGGTGGATCTTCCATAAAATCTTCTCTCTCAATATATATTTCTCTAGAAAATGGAAGCTGTCTTGTTCCCATTTCTGGATTTTCAGCATTATTCTCAACATCAAGCATTTCTATTTGTCCTTCGGGATAATTAGTTATAACAACTTTAAGAGGATCTAACACAGCCATAACTCTTGGTTTTTTTAATTTTAAATCTTCACGGATACAATGTTCCAAAAATGAGATATCCACTATTCCTTTGTTTTTAGCAACACCTGTTTTATAGCAAAATTCCTTTATAGCTTCAGGAGTATAGCCCCTTCTTCTTAAACCTGAAATTGTAGGCATACGTGGGTCATCCCAACCGTCTACAATATTTTCTTCTACTAAACTTCGAAGTTTTCTCTTACTCGTTACCATGTTTGAAATTTCAAGTCTTGCAAACTCTATCTGCTTAGGAGGATTCTTAATATTAAGTTCTTCTAAAAACCAATTGTATAAAGGCCTGTGATCTTCAAATTCTAATGTACAAATAGAATGAGTTATCCCTTCAATTGCATCAGATAGGGGATGTGCAAAATCATACATAGGATAAATGCACCATTTATCACCTGTATTATGATGACTTACATGAGCGATACGATAAATAACAGGATCTCTCATATTTATATTAGGAGAAGCCATATCAATTTTAGCCCTAAGTACCTTTGCACCATCAGGAAATTCCCCATTTTTCATTCTAACAAATAAGTCAAGATTTTCTTCTACTGAACGATTTCTATAAGGACTTTCTTTTCCTGGTTCCGTTAAGGTACCTCTATATTCTCTAATTTCTTCAGCAGTTAAATCATCTACATATGCCTTTCCTTTCTTAATAAGCTCTATAGCATACTCATAAAGCTTATCAAAATACCAAGAAGCATAATAAAGCCTATCTTCCCAGTCATAACCTAACCATTTTACATCTTCTTTAATTGACTCCACGTATTCTACATCTTCTTTAGTAGGATTTGTATCATCAAATCTTAAATTACACAGGCCGCCATATTTTTCTGCAGTACTAAAATCTAGCCAAATTGCTTTAGCATGTCCTATATGTAAATACCCATTAGGCTCAGGAGGGAAACGTGTATGAACTTTTTTACACACACCTTCTTCTAAATCTTTATCAATTATGTCATGAATAAAATTAGTAAACTCTTCATTCATTAAATTTTTATTAGACTCCATCAACAGCCGTCCTCCTTATAGTAAATATTACTATTATTAGCTCATAATATTTATATCATACTCAATCCTAACATAAATTATTATCTCTTTCAATCTATCTTCATAATAAAAAATAAGTTGCACAAATTATGTGCAACTTATTTTATCTCACCCGATGTACTAATGATAATTTCTCTATAATTAACAATTTTTTCAGCTTTAAGCATTGCTTTTTTAACAGCTGCTACAATTCCTGTACAACAAGGAACTTCCATCCTAACCACCGTAATGCTTTTAGGCTCATGCTTTTGTAAGATTTCAGTAAGCTTGTCAGTATAATATTCTATATCATCTAATTTGGGACAACCAATCATTGTAATATGATTCTTAATAAAATCCTCATGGAAATTTCCATAAGCAAATGCAGTGCAGTCTGCTGCTATAAGCCAATTAGGATGTTCTAGATAGGATGCATCTGGATTAATTAAACTCAGTTGTACCGGCCATTGCATTAATTGAGATTGAAGTTCAACCTTAGTTTCATCTTTAACTTCATCTTCTTTAATAGCAGCTTGTTTTCTTTCTATAGTTTTTGCCATTGTTCCTGGACAGCCACAAGGCATTGGAGCTTTTTTAGCCTTTTGTATTTCTTCCATTCTTTCTTTAACTAATTCTTCATCAAAAGGTTTACTTTCTCTTTCAATAATCTCTATAGCACCTACAGGACATGCTGGTAAACAGTCTCCCAACCCGTCACAATATTCATCAGAAACAAGTCTTGCTTTACCATCAACCATTTCAATGGCTCCTTCATGACATGCCTCAACACATAAGCCACAGCCGTTACATTTATCTTCATGAATATGAACAATCTTTCTTCTAACCATTATTCATTCCTCCTTTATTCTTTAACTTAATTATAGCCCCTTATTTAATTCAATTCTGTGATTTAAATTACATTTAATTAATAAATATTGACTATTTATCTTATTGAGATATAATATTTTCAATTGATTATTAGAATTGGGGCGACATTATGAATTCTGATTTTTCTCGAGGATTTAAAGCCGGAATTCCTATTGCACTAGGATATTTTCCAGTATCCTTTACCTTTGGATTAATAGCAGTAAATGGTGGAATTCCTGTTTGGCTTACAATATTTATTTCTTTTTCGAATCTTACTTCTGCAGGACAATTTGCAGGAACTAATTTAATTATTGCAAATGTACCTTTTATAGAAATTGCTTTAACAACTTTTGTTATAAATATCCGCTATATGTTGATGTCCTTATCACTTTCTCAAAAAATTAAAGCAAATATGCCTATGCTTCATAGATGCATTATTGCCTTTGGAATAACTGATGAAACTTTTGCCGTTGCATCCCTTGAAAAAAAAGAATTAACTTTTTCTTATATGATAGGGCTTATAGTAGGACCTTTTGCAGGCTGGGTTCTGGGAACTGCTACAGGAGCAATGGTTTGTTCAGTACTTCCTGAGCAAGTTCAAAGTGCTATGGGCATTGCCTTATATGCTATGTTTATTGCTTTGGTAATTCCTCCGTCAAAAAAATCAAAAGCGGCTCTAACAGTTACTAGTATTGGAATAGTTATAAGTTCAATTTTTAAATGGACTCCATATATTAATCAAATATCTGACGGTTTTAGAATTATTATTGCAACAATTGTTGCTTCTACTATTGGAGCACTATTATTTCCTAAAGGAGAAGAATTATGAGTTATGCTTTTACTGCAGTTATTATTATGGCTATCGTAACCTATATCCCAAGAGTTTTACCTATTGCTATATTTAGAAAAAAAATTAAATCAAAATTTGTTCTCTCTTTTTTATCTTATGTCCCTTTTGCTGTTTTAGGGGCTATGACTTTTCCTGATATACTTTACTCCACAAATCATATGTATTCTGCTGTGGCAGGCATGATAACAGCATTGCTTTTGTCATATTTTGAAAAAGGACTTATGACAGTTGCTTTATGCAGCATTATTGTAGTTTATCTTTGTGAAATAGTAATATAAAAAAAGCCTGCAAGTTCAGGCTTTTTTATTAATTTAAGGTTATTAAGTTAAGTTCTCTATCAATTTGACTTTTTAAACTTTTTGGCGGATTCCACAAGGAATCATATCTAAATATTATAAATCCCTTATAGTTACTATTTTCTCTTCCTTCATCTATCATCCTCTTAAGCATATCATTAGTGCCAATCCATTCATGCTTTCCGTCTCCTGCCCAAGCATCTTCTTGACCTAGTTTATATGCTGCCAGGCCTATATAAAGATCAATATCATCATTCTTTATTAAATCATTCCATTCTTTAACTACTTTATCATAAGGAAATGAAGAATGATTAAATCCAAAGTATACCTGTGGGCAAATGTAATCAATATATTCAGAGCTAGAAAGCCACTTTTCTACATCAATATACTGATTATTATAGTTTCTACTAATAATTCCTTGAGGACTTATACCAAACTTTATATTAGGATTATAAGACTTTATTGTCTTATATACCTTTCTAACCAATTGATTTACATTTTCTCTTCTCCAGGCAGCTTGACTAAGAGATCCGCCTTCTAGTAAATAATTTTGATAATCTACAGCATCAAAGCTCATATCTGTAGTAGGATAAAAATAATCATCGAAATGAATCCCATCTACATCATAATTTTGAATAATTTCTTCAATACCCTTAACAATTAAATTCTGAACGTCTTCGTTGGCAGGATTATAATAAATCCCACTATTTATCTTTATTACTCTATTGCTTCCATCATTTAACCATTGCAAGGCTTGATTATTAGTACTTAAAGCTTTATTATTATTTCTAACACGGTAAGGATTAATCCAAGCTTCAATCTTTAAACCTTGAGAATGAGCTTCATCTGTCATAATTTCAAGAGGATCATAAAAAGGATTTACCCCCTCTGTCCCTGAAATAATATATGACCAAGGAAAATAATTAGAAGGATATATTGCATCTCCAAAAGGCCTAACTTGGACAAAAACAGTATTAAAACCGGCATCTTTAACATTTTTAAACATTTTGCTTATAGTTTCTTTAAATTGAGCTTCTGTCTTATTAGGAAAAATATTTTGCAATTCCAAATAAGAAATCCAAACTCCCTTTATTTCTCCTTCTACAGTATTATTCACATTTTTACTTTCTTCAAGATAAGCTTTCTCTATCAAAAACTGCTTTAAATAATTATCATATTTAGATGCATTCTCAAAATTTTTACGTGAAATAACCCCTTTATCAGTTAAACTAATTAGTAAGCTAGTTTCTTCATTTTTCATTTTTGTAAAAAGACAATTATATGACATCATAACTATATAATCTCTTAATATTCCAGTTTTCTCTTTAGACTTTAACAATGATAACTCATTATTATTAATCATGCCAATTTGATGTGCAAAATCTAAAGAATTATTTAGGTGAAAATCTCCATCCTTATCGCTATACCCCAAAGCTCTAAGTAAAAAAGTCATATATTGTTCAGGTGTAATATCATTTTTAGAACCATACAATGTATCACTAATACCATAGGTCAATTCATTATTATATAAATAAGAAACACTTGAACTTGCCCATTCTGGTACATCTACAAAAGGATGCGGTTTTGTTTTATCTTCTTTTAATGCCGTTTCTTCAGCTCCTAGCAATCTTACTAACATAACTGCAGCTTCAACCCGATTAGATTTTCTGTTTAACTCAAAACCCTTATTAGTTCCTAAAAATAGTCCCAGTGCTTTTAAGCTTTCAGCATTCTTTACATAATCACCTTTTTCTTTAGCAAAACTTAAGCTAATACTTGATAAAGATATGGATAAAATTAAAGTTAACATCATTAAATTCTTAATAAATAACTTTATTCTTTGCATATTATCCTCCTAAATAAATAGATATAAATACATATGGTATTATAACATATTCTGTCAAATTTCTTCTTTAAGAATATGTTAAAAAGATGTGACATCTGTATGAATATTATTTCAATTTATTTTATCCTTGTAAATATAAACAATTTTTTAAGAATCTACTTAAAAATAGTCTAGTTTTTTATAATTTTATTAAGACTTGCTAGACTTTGCTTTTTTAATAAAAAATACTTCCAAATAAATATGTGATTTGGAAGTATCATAGCTATAATAACTTTTTATTGTACATTTAAACTTTTTTCATACATTATATAAAATTCCTTTTTTGTAACTTTGCCGGGGTGATTTTTAAGTTTTAAGTCATTTGTAACCATATCTTCTGCATAAGCATTTATTTCTTCTTTAGTAACTTTTTCTTTTTCTCCTAATAAATCATCTATAAATTTTCCTAACTCTTCAAGGTTTTTAAATCCTAAACAAGTTAGTATATTATCTACTCTTTCTTTATTTGGATATATTTCTAGATATGCCTTCATCAAAAGAGCATTAGCCCTTCCATGGGCTATATTATGAAAATAAGTAAGGTGATAACCCATACCATGAGGTAAAGAAGTTCCTGTTTGAGCAATAACCACTCCTGCAATTGTAGAAATAAGTATCAGCTTTTCTCTTAGTTCATAAGTAAAATTCTCTTTTTTTAGGTCGTCAATACATTCTGCAAAAAGCTTGAGACCTTTTTCTGCCCATGTATCACTAAACAAATTAGCTTTTACAGTCAAATAACCTTCTACTAAATGAGAAAGGGCATCTAAAGCCGTGTTAATTGTAATAGACAAGGGCATATTCATCATATACTTTGGGTCTAAGAATGCAACATCAAAAAATACTTTATGAACTATATTTACTTTTGTTTTCTTTTGATGATTAGTTAATATTGCATAGGGTGTTGTTTCTGAGCCTGTTCCAGCAGTTGTAGCAACTGCAATAGCAGGTAAAAGTTTCATAGCTTTTAAAATATACAAATCTTCTATTGTAGCATCTTCATTAGCTACTAAAATATTTATAGCTTTTGCTGCATCAAGAGGAGAACCTCCTCCTATTGCAATTATAAAATCTATTTTTTCCTTCTTGCCCAAGTTTGCACCTTTTTCTACGGTCTCCAGGGAAGGATTTTCTTCTATCTCGTCAAAAATGCAGTAGTCTATTCCATTAATATTTAAGACTTCTAATATATCATCTAAAGAACCATTTTTCTTAGCTGAGTTCTTTCCTGTTACAATCATAGCTTTACTTCCATACTCTTTAAATAAAGATGAATTATTTTTAATAACTTCTTTCCCAAATATTATTTGTGTAGGCATAAAATACTGAAAATCTTTCATCAACCATCTTCTCCTTCTATTCATATATACCATTATTATGGATTATTATATTCTATATTATAATAAAAGTCTATTTTTTAAACAATTGCATCCATATATATAAAGGTATTAGATTGATTTAAAGATCTTTCTAATTAAAAAAGTCATGGCTTACGCCATGACTTTTTTATGCAAAGTAATCTATTCCTGCTTTAAATAATTTTTGATTTTTTTCTCCAACTATATTTTTAGCTACATTACTGCCTATTCTTTCTGAATGTCCCATCTTACCTAAAATTCTTCCATCTGGGCTTGTTATCGCTTCTATAGCATTCATGGAACCATTAGGATTATAGGCAATATCATAACTAGGATTTCCTTCAAAATCTACATATTGACTTGCTACTTGTCCATTTTCAAAAAGACTATTCATCATTTCTTCATCTGCAACAAATCTTCCTTCTCCATGAGCTACAGCAATAGTATGCAAATCTCCTAATTCTACATTAGCAAACCATGGTGATTTAACAGATACAATTTTAGTAGTAACCATAGTAGATACTGTACGGCCTAATGTGTTAAAAGTAAGTGTTGGAGAACTATTGTCAATATCTCTTATTTCCCCATAAGGTACTAAGCCTAATTTAATAAGAGCTTGGAATCCACTACCTATTCCTAGAATTAATCCATCCCTCTTATTTAAAAGATTCATAACTGCTTCTTTAACCTTAGGATTTTTAAATACAGTAACTATAAACCTTCCGCTACCTTCCAACTTATCTCCTGCATTATAACCACCAGGAAGAGCAATGATTTGAGAATTATTAATTTCTTCTGCCAAACGATTGATAGAATCTTCAATATGAGAAGGAGTCAAATTCTTAAATACAAATATATTTCCTATGCCACCTGCATTCTCAAAGGCTTTTTGAGTTTCATACTCGGCATTAGTTCCTGGGAATAAAGGAATAATTACTCTTGGTTTTGCTATTTTCACTTTAGCTTTTTCGATGTTTCTAATAGAATAAGTTTTACTAATAGGTTTAACATTGGTTGTTTCTACCTTAGTTGGGAATACTTTTTCTAAAGTTTCTGTCCATGCTCCAATCATTTCTTCTATAGCAATTTCCTTATTATTAAGCTTAATATAAGGACTTTCCTGTGTTTGTCCAAGAACAATGTAACTGATATCATCAAAAAGATTTTCGTCAGCTTTATTTATCTCAAGAATAAGAGATCCATAATTAGGTTCAAATAAAGCTTCTTTATCCATTTCTGCTGTAAAAATCATTCCAATTTTATTACCAAAACTCATTTTACTAATTGCCTCTGCAATTCCACCTAGCCTAATTGTATGAGCTGATAATACTTTTCCCTTTTGAATTAATTCTGTTACCTTAGAATATACTTTATCTAATTCATCAAAATCTGGAAGCTCATACTTGTCCCTCTTTAAAGGAATATAAATAACTGTGCTGTTAGCTTTTTTAAACTCTGGTGAAATTATCTTATCTGCTTTAGCAACATTAACTGCAAAAGCTGTCAAGGTTGGTGGTACATCTAAGTCTTCAAAGGTACCAGACATACTATCTTTTCCACCAATAGAACCAGTTCCTAATCTTTTTTGAACCAAGTATGCTCCAAGAACCGCACTAAAAGGTTTTCCCCATCTTTTAGGATCTTCACCTAAACGTTCAAAGTATTCTTGAAGAGTAAAACGAATAGTTTTATAATCTCCACCGACTGCCACGACCTTAGCTGCTGCTTCTATCATCGCATATACTGCACCATGGAAAGGACTCCATCTCGACATTTTAGGATTGTAGCCATGGCTCATAATTGTTGCTGTATTGGTATCTCCTTCTAAAACAGGAACCTTTGCAACCATACATTCCGCTGGAGTTAATTGATATTTACCACCATAAGGTAAAAGTACTGTACCTGCCCCTATAGTGCTATCAAACATTTCGACAAGACCTTTTTGACTACATATATTTAAATCTTTAAGATTTGCAAGCCAAGCTTCTTTAATATCTTCAAGCTTTTCCTTAACTTCAGGTAAAATAGTATTAAAGTAATTATCCTTAGCTTCAGGATTAACTACGTGAACATCTGCGTAATGGACCGCACCATTACTATTTAAGAAAGCTCTGCTAATATCAACTATAGCATTACCCTTCCAAAACATCGTTAATCTTTTTTCTGATGTAACTTCTGCTACTACTGTAGCTTCTAAGTTTTCTTCTTCAGCAAGAGCTATAAACTCATTTACCTTATCTTTTTCAATAACAACTGCCATTCTCTCTTGAGATTCAGAGATAGCTAGTTCTGTTCCATCTAAACCTTCATATTTTGTAGGTACTAAATCAAGATTTATCTTAAGTCCGTCAGCCAATTCCCCAATAGCAACGGATACTCCACCTGCACCAAAGTCATTACAACGTTTTATCATCTTACTTACTTTTGGATTTCTAAAGAGTCTTTGAATGTGTCTTTCTATAGGAGGGTTTCCTTTTTGTACTTCTGCACCACAAGATGTAAGGGATTCCTCAGTATGTTCCCTAGAAGAACCTGTTGCTCCTCCGCAACCATCTCTACCAGTTCTACCACCTAAAATAATGATGATATCTCCTTCTTCTGGAACACCTCTTAAAACATTTTCCCTGGGAATTGCTGAAATAACTGCACCTAGCTCCATTCTCTTTGCTACATAACCTTCATCATATATTTCTGCAACATGACCTGTAGTAAGACCTATTTGATTACCATAAGAACTATATCCTTGTGCTGCTTCTATAGTAATTTTTCTTTGAGGTAGTTTTCCTGGCAATGTGTCTTTTACCAAAGTTCTAGGATCTCCACTACCTGTTATACGCATAGCTTGATAAACATAAGAACGTCCTGATAAGGGGTCTCTTATTGCTCCTCCAAGACAAGTATGAGCTCCACCAAAAGGCTCTATCTCTGTTGGATGGTTATGAGTTTCATTCTTAAACATTATAAGCCATTCTTCATCTTTTCCATCAACATCAACATTAACTATAATGCTGCAAGCATTTATTTCATCAGATTCTTCAAGATCATCTAATTTGCCTAATTTCTTTAATTCTTTCATTCCCATTAAAGCAATATCCATTAAAGTTATACTCTTTTTATTTTCTCCATAAATTTTTTCTCTTCCTGCTAAATATTCTTCATAAGCTTCTTTAATAGGAACTGTAAATTCTCCATCTTCAATCTTTATATTTTTAATATTAGTCAAGAATGTAGTATGTCTACAGTGGTCTGACCAATAAGTATCTAAAACTCTTATTTCTGTAATGCTAGGATCTCTTTTTTCTTCGTTTTTAAAGTAATCTTGACAGAATTTAAAATCATCATAATTCATTGCTAATCCTAATTCTTTTCTTAAAGCTTCTAACTCTTCTTCATTACAATTAATAAAGCCTTCTAGATATTCTATTTGTTGGGGACTAGCAAATTCCATCTTTAAAGATGTTGGTTTTTCTAAAGCAGATTCTCTTGAATCAACAGGGTTAATACAATAGCTTTTAATTTTCTTAAATTCTTCATCAGATATATTACCTTTTACAATTATTACTTTTGCTACACGAACTGTAGGTTTTTCTTTACAAGTTAATAATTGAAGACATTGTGAAACAAAATCAGCTCTTTGGTCATATTGTCCTGGAAGGAATTCTGCTGCAAATATTTTTTCGTCTTTATCAATTGTAATTTCCTCATCAAAAACCATATCTACCGGAGGTTCGGAAAAAATTGTGTTACGAGCTTTTAAGTAAGTTTCCTCATCAATATCTTCAATATCATAACGATAGATAATTTTTAAATCCTTTAATGAATCAATTAGTAAATTTTCTTTTATGTCTTTTAATAAATTAGTAGCTTCAATGTCAAGTTCAGCTTTTCTTTGAACAAAAATTCTTCTTACTTCTTTCATTTTCCTACCTCCAATTATTAATAATATATAGTTTAAATTTATTTACAATTTAATATTAACATGATATTATTAATAAATAAAATTAATAATTCTAATAAGATTTATAAGGTGGTTTAATAAATGGATATTAACTTTGAACTTTATAAAATTTTTTATTATGTAGCCGATAGCCTAAGCTTTTCTAAAGCTGCATCAAAGCTTTATATTTCTCAATCAGCTGTTAGCCAAGCTATTAAAACTTTGGAAAGTAAATTAAATATTAAATTATTTTTTAGAAACACAAAACAAGTAAAGTTAACAAATGATGGTGAAATATTATTTAGACATATAGAACAAGCTTATAATCTTATTAAAAATGGTGAAAGAATTATAGATGAAATCAACTCACTTGAAAAAGGAGAAATCCGTATTGGTGCCAGTGACACCATATGTAAGTATTATCTGCTTAATTATTTTAAAGAATTCCATAAACTATATCCAAATGTAAAAATTCATGTTACTAATGGAACTTCTCCTAAGTGTGTAGAACTACTTAAACAAGGTAGTGTTGATTTCATTATATCAAATATTCCAAATAGATATACAGATTCTTCTATGAAAATAAAGGAAATAAAACCTATTCAAGATGTTTTTATAGCAGGCAATCAGTTTAAAGAAATAAAAAATAGGGAAATATCTTTAAAGGATTTAGAAAAATATCCTTTTCTTATGCTAGAAAAACAAACATCTACAAGAGAATTTTTTGATAATATGTTATTAGAAAATAATACAGATATAACTCCAGAAATTGAATTAGGCAGTACGGATCTTTTAGTTGAAATGACAAAAATCGGCCTTGGTATTACTTTTGTTTGGAAAAAATGTATCGAAGAACAATTAAAATCAAAAGAAGTATTTATAGTAAATATAAAAGAAAAAATTCCTGAAAGATATTTAGGGATTGTAACTCATAAGCAAATTCCTCTTTCTATTGGTGCAAAAAAGTTTATTGAGCTACTTCACTAATTGTTATAACAAAAAGTAAAAATCTATATTTTAATTTGATTGACTTAGGCTTCTTTTTCTTATATACTTTGAATATCAAAATATTTGTATGTCAAATAAAAGGAGTGGTGTAATGAAGCTTCCTTCACTTAAAATAGGAGATCTTATTGCTGATATTCCTATAATTCAAGGCGGCATGGGAATTGGGGTATCAAGATCAAAATTAGCTTCTGCAGTTGCTAATGAAGGCGGAATTGGCGTTATTTCAGGAGTTCAAATTGGTTTTAATGAGTCTGATTTTGAAACAAATAATAAAGAAGCTAATATAAGGGGCCTTAAAAAAGAAATAAAAAAAGCAAGAGAATTATGTCCTAAGGGTATTATTGGAGTAAATATCTTAACAGCAATGAATAATTATAAAGAATTGGTATTGACTGCTGTTAAAGAAAAAATTGATCTTATAATATGTGGAGCAGGATTACCTATTGACTTACCCGAATTAGTTAAAAACTCCGCTTCAAAAATCATTCCTATAGTATCCTCTGCTAAGGCTGCATCGGTAATAATTAAAATGTGGGATAAAAAATACCAATATCTTCCCGATGCTCTTATTGTCGAAGGTCCTAAAGCTGGTGGACATTTAGGTTTTTCTTTAGAAATCCTTAATAGTAAACCCCTTCCTAGTTTAATAGATATTTTAAAAGAAGTATTATTAGCAATTAAACCTTTTGAAGAAAAATATAATAAAAAAATACCAATCATTGCAGCAGGAGGCATTTTTGATGGAAAAGATATAGCAAAATGCATTAAAGAAGGTGCATCCGGAGTACAAATGGCAACACGATTTGTTACAACTCATGAATGTGATGCTCATACTAATTTTAAAACTGCATATCTTAATGCTACAAAAGACAATATCCAAATAATAAAAAGCCCGGTTGGAATGCCTGGCCGTGCCCTTAGAAATGAATTAATAATATCTTTAGAAGAAGCTAATCAAAAAGTTGTCAGATGTTATAATTGTTTAAAACCCTGCAATCCTGCCACCACTCCATATTGTATTTCGCAAGCATTGATTAAAGCAGTTAATGGTGATACTGATAAAGGATTAATCTTTGCAGGTACTAATACGTATAAATTAAATAAAATTGTTTCTGTTAAAGAATTAATAAAAGAACTAGTCCAAGAAGCAGAAACAGCCCTTGCGTGTATTTAAATATTATATTAACAAAAAAAATCTACTAACTAATATTAACTACAACAGATAATATTAGTTAGTAGAAATCCCTTTCATACTTCATCTTTATCTAATTCTTTAAGATACTCTACTAGTAAGTCATCTAATACTTGACTTACTATCATTACGTCGTTGCTAGAAATGCTTTCCTCTCCCAAAATAATTAAGTCATTTAAGTGTTCCCTAGTCTGCTCAATTCTTGCCTTTAGTGTCTCTAGCCTTCTACTATATGACATTTAAATTCCCCACTTTTAAATTCTTATAGTATAACTAAATAAGCCTAATGTTATTCCTAGCAAGCACAAGATAAGCAATAACCCATATGTAGTTTTAAAATTTAAAAATTTATAGAAATTTTTAATAAGACTTCTATTTAATAATAACTCCTAAATAAAAATAGTGCAATAGTTAATAATTACTAATTATTACTTTATCCCTATATCTTTTCTATAATGCATGTTTTCAAAGCTAATCATTTCAACTCCCTCGTAAGCCGTACGAATTGCTTCATCAAGGTTTTGTGCAATCCCTGTAACTCCAAGCACTCTTCCTCCGTTAGTAACAATATTATCTCCTTCTTTTGCTGTCCCCGCATGGAATACAATTATATTATTATCTTTAAATTTATCTAATCCATAGATTGGATATCCCTTTTTATATGAAAGTGGATATCCCCCTGAAGCTAATACTACACACACTGCCGCATTATCTTCCCATTCTACCTTTAACTCATGAAGTCTTTTATCAACACAGGCTTCAAGTACTTCTAAAAGATCTCCCTTTAATCTTGGAAGCACAACTTGAGCTTCAGGATCTCCAAATCTAGCATTATATTCTAATACTTTAACTCCCTCATCTGTAAGCATAAGGCCAAAAAATAATATACCCGTAAAAGGTCTTCCTTCTTTTTTCATGGCATCTAAAGTAGCTTTATAGACTTTTTCCATACAATACTCATGAATTTCGGGAGTATAAATCCTACTTGGAGAAAAAGTTCCCATGCCTCCTGTATTTAAACCTTCATCATTGTCTAAGGCTCTTTTATGGTCTTGGGCACTAACCATGGGTACGATAGTATCCCCATCACAAAAAGATAATACTGAAACTTCTTGTCCAACTAAGAATTCTTCAATGACTACTCTATTTCCTGCTTCACCAAACTTTTTCTCTTCCATGATTTCATAAATAGCTTCTTTTGCTTCTTCATATGTATTACAAATTAAAACACCCTTACCTAAAGCAAGGCCATCAGCTTTAACTACTATAGGAAAAGATTGTGTCTTTAGATATTCTATGGCATCCTCTGAATTATCAAATACTTCATAATTGGCTGTTGGGATATTGTATTTTTTCATAAGGTTCTTTGAAAAAGACTTACTGCCTTCAATAATAGCTGCATTTTTTCTAGGACCAAAAATCTTAAGTCCTCTTTCTTGGAAAACATCAACAATACCAAGCATTAAAGGGTCATCCATACCGACAATTGTAAAATCAATTGCCTTATCTTGAGCAAAATCTGCTAAAGCTTCTATATCTGTAGCTTTTATATCAACACACTCAGCTAATTCGGCTATTCCTGCATTACCAGGAGCACAAAAAATTTTATTTATTTTTTTACTTTGAGCTAGCTTCCAAACTATTGTATGCTCTCTTCCGCCTCCGCCAACTACTAATACTTTCATAGCTTTACCTCCATTTACTTAATCACTAAGTATTATCACTTTATTATCCTTTACTATTAATTTATCTTCACAAAACAATCGAATTGCTTTAGGATATATTTCCCATTCTGCTTCTTCCATAACCCTTTTTTGAAGGGTTTGAGGAGTATCTTCAGCTTTTACATTAACTGCTTTTTGTAAAATAATTGGACCAGTATCTGTTCCTTCATCTACAAAATGAACTGTTGCCCCTGTTATTTTAACTCCCCTATCAAGTGCAGCTTGATGAACTTTAAGTCCATAATATCCATCTCCACAAAAAGAAGGAATTAAAGACGGATGAATATTCATAATTCTATTTTCAAAATGCTTCACAAATTTTTTATCTAATACTAATAAATATCCTGCTAATACTATAAGTTCTACTTTTCTTTCTTCAAAATGATTGATTAAGCTGTCGGTAAATTCCTCTTTTGTATTAAAATCCTTTGGAGAGATACAAACTCCTTCTATCTGATGATTTTGAGCCCTTTTTAAGGCATATGCATCTGCTTTATTACTTACAACCGTTGCAATTTCACCATTCTTAATTTTGCCATTTTCTATGGCATCTATTATTGCTTGAAGATTTGTTCCTCCTCCAGAAACCAAAACCCCTATTTTGTACATATCTCCACCCCTGTCTCACTTTCAACAACTTCTCCTATAAGATAAGCTTTTTCTCCAATACTTGAAAGTATAGAAAGGGCTTTTTCTTTTTCACTTTCATCAATAATTATAACCATTCCTATTCCCATATTAAAAGTATTATACATGCTCATTCTGCTGACATTGCCAAGTTCTTCAGTTAATTTAAAGATGGGAAGTATCTCCCAAGTTCCTTCATAAACTTTTGCTCCAAGTCCCTTTGGAAATGCTCTAGGGATATTTTCAATAAAGCCTCCACCTGTAATATGACTAATCCCTTTTATATCAACAGCTTCTTTTAATTTATTAATAGTATTTACATATATCTTAGTAGGTTTTAATAGTTCTTCACCTAAAGTACAACCTAAAAGTTCTATATATTCATTAACATTATCTTTGTTGGGATTAAATATTTTCCTGATAAGAGAATATCCATTGCTATGAATTCCACTTGAAGCTAAACCAATTAAAATATCACCTTTTTTAATTCTGCTTCCATCAATAATTTTTTCTTTATCAACTATACCTACACAAAAGCCTGCCAGATCATATTCATCTTCAGGATAAAAGCCTGGCATTTCTGCAGTTTCTCCTCCTATTAATGCTGCTCCTGCTTGTTTACAACCTTCTGCAACTCCCTTAACAATTTCAGCAATTTTCTTAGGTATATTTTTGCCACACGCAATATAATCTAAGAAAAACAGGGGTTCTGCTCCAGAACATGCAACATCATTAGCACACATTGCAACACAATCTATGCCTATAGTATCATGTTTGTCAGTAACAAAAGCTATCTTAAGCTTAGTACCAACGCCATCTGTACCAGAAACTAAAACAGGCTCCTTCATTTTATTTTTTGCAATAGAAAATAAGCCTCCAAAACCACCAATATCCGTTAATACTTCAGGCCTGTAAGTACTCTTTACATAGTCCTTCATTAAGCGAACTGCTTCATAACCTGCTTCTACATCAACACCAGCACTTTTATAATCCATACTCATTTTTCTTCCTCCTTATCAACTTTTATAGGATAATTTCCGTCAAAACAAGCAGTACAAAAACCACATTTAGCTCCAATAGGTGTTTTCTTAAGACCTTCAATGGATAAAAAGGCAAGGCTGTCAGCACCTATTAACTTGGCTATTTCTTCTATGGAATAATGATTTGCAATTAGATTTTTCCTGTGTGGAGTATCAATTCCAAAATAACATGGGTAATACACAGGTGGAGAACTTATTCTAATATGAACTTCTTTGGCTCCTGCATCTTTTAGCATTTTAACAATTCTCTTACTAGTTGTTCCCCTTACTATAGAATCATCTATCATAATAATTCTTTTACCTTCAACTTGACTTTTAAAAGGATTTAATTTTAATCTTACGGCTTGCTCTCTCATTTCTTGACTAGGTTGTATGAAAGTTCTTCCGATATATCTGTTTTTCATTAGCCCATCCCCATAGGGAATTCCACTTTCTCTTGCATAACCTATCGCAGCAGTAAGCCCAGAATCTGGTACCCCTATAACCAAATCTGCATCTACAGGTTGTTCTTTTGCAAGGATTTTACCAGCTTCTAATCTCGCCTCATATACATAGGCTCCGTCAATAATACTATCTGGTCTTGCAAAATAAACAAACTCAAAAATACACATTTTAGATTCTTTAGGTGCTTCAGTTTGTATGGATTTCATACCTTCTTCATTAGCAATTACAATTTCCCCAGGCTTTACATCTCTAATAAATTTTGCACCTACTGTTTCAAGAGCTGCTGTTTCAGAAGAAAAGATATAGGAATCATCTTTCTTTCCAATGCATAAAGGTCTCATACCTAATGGATCCCTAGCTGCAATTAATTTGTGAGGAGTCATAATTAAAAGAGAATAAGAGCCCTTAATTTGTTTCATTACCTCAACCAATGACTCTTCTATACTGTGATGTTTAATTCTTTCACTTGAAAGAAGAGCTGCAATAACCTCTGCATCACTATAAGATTGAAATAAAAATCCCCTTTCTTCCAAATCATTTCTTATTTTATTTGCATTTATCAAACTTCCATTATGAGCAAGTGCCATATGTCCCTTAGTATATTTTAGCACTAAAGGTTGGGCATTTTCTCTTTGACTTTCTCCAGATATAGTAGCTCTTACATGTCCAATTGACATTTTGCCATGTAAATGGCTAAGAATCACATCATCAAATACTTCCGATACCATTCCCATTTCTTTGTGATAAATAATAGTTCCGTTATCGTTAATAGCAATTCCTGCACTTTCTTGTCCCCGATGTTGTAATGCATATAATCCGAAATAAGTCATTTCTGCTGTATTCCAGTTATTACTGTTATAGATACCAAAGACACCACATTCATCATGAAACTTATCATCTACAAATTCCTGATGCATAATATAGCTCCTTTCAAAAAAATGAGTAGCTAGATTTCTTAATAAGATTTTTTACCTTATGCTCAAATTATCCATGATGTCTATTTTTTGTAAAAATAATTAAAAACAGATTCCATATGCATGAAATCTGTCCAAATTTATTCCTTTGAAATATTGTTGCCATCGAACATTTCTTTTAGACACTTCCACCCATAGTCAGGAAATTTACGGTTTCCTGGTAGAGACACTCAAACCATATTATTGAGTATATATGAGTATTAATTTGATATCTATATTTGTACCATAGCTAATAATTGCTGTCAATATCAATCGCGAATTTTATCTTAAATTATTGTAAAAACGTTCGGATTTATTTTTTCATTTTTGATAAATATTCCTCTCCACCTATTTTTTCTAGCTCCTCAGCTTTTTCTTCAACCATATTTTTTAGACTTTCTTTATATTCTTCTACTTTTTTTCCAACTTCCAAATCAAAAGAGCCAATAATTTGAGCAGCCAATATTCCTGCATTCTTTGCACCATTTATGGCAACAGTTGCTACAGGAATTCCTGGAGGCATTTGTACAATTGAATATAAAGAATCAACACCACTTAATGTAGAAGTCTTAACTGGAACACCTATAACTGGAACAGTAGTAATAGAAGCAACCATACCTGGAAGATGTGCTGCTCCTCCTGCTCCTGCAATTATTACTTTTAAGCCTTTTTCTTTTGCAGTTTTTGCATATTCATATAATCTTTGAGGTGTCCTGTGAGCAGATACAATAGTAAGCTCATATTTAATATTAAATTCATCTAAAATTCTAGCTGCTTCAATCATAACTGGAAGATCAGAATCACTTCCCATAATTATTCCAACTTCAATCATGCTTCCAATCCTTTCTACTTATAGTTTGACGGATATACTTTTACGAACTCTGCTGCTTTATCGGCTTTTTCTATTGCTTCTTCCAAAGTTTCTGCAACAGCTGTTATATGTCCCATTTTTCTTTTTGGGCTAGTTTTTTCCTTTCCGTAAATATGCAAAGAAACTCCATCTATACTTAATGCTTCCTTTACTCCACAAACTTCAGCTATACCTATTCCTTCTTCTTCTCCTAAGATGTTTCTCATAACGGTTGGATGAATAAGAGCAGTATCTCCTAAAGGAATACCAGTAATTGCTCGTATATGTTGTTCAAATTGAGAAGTCACACAACCTTCAATAGAATAATGTCCTGAATTATGAGGCCTTGGAGCAACTTCATTAACTAATAACTTTTTATCTTCTGTTACAAACATTTCAACACAAAACATGCCTACCCCTTCAAAGACTTTCATAACCCTATTAGCCAAAGTCATACCCCGATTGGTTAGGGTTTTTGTTATTTGTGCAGGAACCATAGTCTTTATTAATATATTATCTTTGTGTATATTTTCACCTACAGGATAAACTGCAATTTCGCCATCTATTCCCCTACAAGCCAAAACGGATATTTCTTTTGTGAAGTGAATATATTCCTCTGCCATTAATTCTTCTTTTTCTCCGCCAAGACTTTCAAAAGCAAATTGAATATCCTCAGGGCTATTAACAACCATATTTCCTTTTCCGTCATATCCCCCTGTGCAGCTTTTTAGTATAAAGGGATAACCAAATCTTTCACCTGCTTCTTTCATGTCATTTATATTTGAAACATAAATAAAATCAGGAACTGGTATTCTCTTTTTCTTTAATAATTCCTTTTGTTTATATTTATTTTGAATAATTTCAAGACTCTTAGGAGTAGGATATATTGTATGTCCCTTTTCTTCTAAATCCTTTAATACTTGAACTCCAATATGCTCAAATTCATATGTTATAACGTCTACTCTGTCAGCCAGTTTCCTAATAGCAACCTCATCATCAAAAGCTGCTACAATATGCTCATCTGCTAAACTATGAGCAGGACAATTAAAAGTTGGATCAAGAATAACTGCATAAAAGCCCATTTTCTTAGCTTCAAGCAACATCATCTTTCCTAATTGTCCACCACCAATAATTCCAATAGTTTGATTTAATAATACAAATGTCATATTTCCACCTCTATATATTAAAATGAATATTTAGTACCTATTTTATAATATTAAACAATTATTATTCAAATACAAGCTTAAAAGCTTCAACAGTGTAATCAATTCTCTTAGTGCCAGAAGAAATTCCTATTATTTTTCCTGTCACATCATATTCAAGTTCTTTAAAAATTTTAATGTCATCTGCTCTAATTCCATAAATATGACTTTCTTTTTGGCCATCTTCTAATACATATGTTACAATCTTGTCCTTGTTTTCCTCAATCACAGACGATAATTTATCTATTGTATCTATAGGCAAAAATGCTCCAATTTTCATTTGTTCTATATAATAATCTTCATTCAAACAGATGATATCCAACTCTCCTACAGCAGAATAAGTTGCAAGTTTTTGAATACTTATATTAGTAGCTTCATTAGGTTCTTCTGTGTTAATAGGATAAAAATCAACTCTAACTGTTCTTCCTATATCTTCTTCCTTAACTATTTTTTCAGAAAACTTCTTTTCCCAATCCTCTTTTTTCTGATAATCTACAAATTCCCCACCCTGTAAAGAAAAAGTCATTAAAGGGATGTTTTTATCTGCTTCTAGAATACTTTGAAAGATATTGATTGAAAAAACTAAAATCACAATCCCAAAAATAATATGCCATTTATAATAGTATATAATGTGTTCAATTTTTTCTTTAAATGTCATGTCTTTAAAAGCTGCCAAAACTCATCACTCCATGTCAAATTTTAATGTACTTTACCATTATAACAAATTTTTTATAAATAATTAAGATTATTGTATTATTTTAGCCATTATTATTTATATCATTTTTTATTTAAATATTCACTAATTATTTTATTTTAAGATTACTGTTTGACATAGAAAATCAATATCTAACGATAAAAAAGAATAATATCTTGTCCAATTAATTTCAGAAAAAAATATGAAAAATCACATGTCCTTTTTGGCATGTGACTTTTTTAATTTTAATCTAATTTTAAATGGTAAATAAGCAATGCTAAATCCAACTAAAGCCACTAACTCTAAAGAAAATATATACCAAGGCCAAGGGCCTAAAAAATCCATAATACTAGGAACCTTAGGCTTCTTGCAAATAAAAAGATAATTCCCTCCCGTCAAAATATTGACTATAGCAACAAAAAACATATACACATTACTTATTAACATACTTTTTAATATAGAAAATGCCCTAGGCTGATATCCATTAACAAAAGTCATAAACATAATTGCCATGACAACAAGTCCATGACTGATAAAAAAATGATAAAATATAAAATGATGTGAATTATAGCCATTAAGTTCTGGTGTAATTATTGCTGACAAAACTCCGCAAATCGTCCAAAAATATAAAAACTCATATAAGAAATAAGACTTACTCAATAATAAGATAATAGATAATATAACCGCAGCTTCACATAGATGTAGAGGTAAGCCCTCTGAAAAAGACCATAAATTATTAACATAAAGCCATATATAATAAATTATTTTTACAAAAATTAAAATAAGTGCAAAGCTATATCTAAAATAAAGGTTAACTTTTTCTTTTTTTAATTTATTATTAAATAAATAAATCATGATACAGCAAAAAAATATTACCGAAATAGCATTAATATGGGCAGTTGAAAAAATTTCGAAAGGCTCTCCTGTATAGTTTTCTCCAAAAAATTTTTCCATTTAATATTCTACTCCTAAAAAAGCTTTGTATTTTTAAATTATTATATGCTAATAATTATTTTTATAGACATGGTATTCTAAGCATTTTTTTGCAAATAAATTAAGGATTACCAATAGGCAATCCTTAATAAAAATTATTATTTTATTTTTCGACTTCCAGGCTTTATTAAAGCCATCTTTCCTTCTTTACAAATTGGACATTCTTCTGCTTCATAAGACACTACATCTACAGTTAAAGCTGCTCTAAGTTTTGTCCCAAAATCAACTTTTCCATTGCTCCTATCTACTAAAACAGCTACTCCTGCCAATTCTCCACCTTGTTCTTTAACTATATCTATAACTTCCATGACAGAACCTCCAGTTGTAATAACATCTTCTGCTACAAGTACTCTAGTTCCTTTTGGAATAGTAAAGCCCCTTCTTAAGGTCATTTTTCCATCTTCTCTTTCTGCAAATAAGTTTTTACATTTTAATTGTCTTGCTAATTCATAGGCTATAATAATTCCACCCATAGCAGGCCCTACAACCATATCTATATTGTCATCTTTAAATTCTTCTGCTAAACCTTTTGCAATTTCTTCAGCATAATTTGGATATTGTAAAATTTTTGCACACTGCATATATTGATTACTGTGTCTTCCTGAAGTTAATTGAAAATGACCTTCAAGTAAAACTTCTGTTTCTTTAAAAATTTCTATAACTCGGTCTTTACTTAACATCTATAATCCTCCATCATTATATATTATTCTTTATAAAAGCATATTAAATAATAGCTCGAATTTCATCTAAAGACTTTATACCATAAAGTTTCATGTATTCTTTAATACCTTCTAGTACATCTATGCTTGCCCTTGGATTTCTAAAATTAGCAGTGCCTACAGCTACTGCCTTAGCCCCAGCTAATAAAAATTCTATAGCATCTTCTCCTGTTGCTATACCTCCCATCCCAATTATGGGTACAGATACTGCCTTAGCTACTTGATAAACCATTCTAAGAGCAACGGGCTTTATGGCTGGCCCAGAAAAGCCACCTACAACATTAGCAAGAATAGGTTTTCTTTTATGGATATCTATTGCCATTCCAAGCAAAGTATTAATAAGTGATATGGCATCTGCTCCCCCTTCTACTACTGCCCTTGCTATTTCTGTAATGTCCGTTACATTTGGACTTAATTTAACTATAAGGGGTTGTTTTGCGTAACGTTTTACTTCTTTGGTAACTTTATGTGCCATTTTTACATCAGTTCCAAAGGTTACTCCACCTTCTTTTACATTAGGACAAGAAATATTAAGCTCAATTAAATCAATATCTGCACTAGATAATCTTTCTACTACCTCGCAATATTCTGGTATAGACTTACCAGCAACATTTACTATAATTTTTGTGTCATATTGGCGAAGAAAAGGAATATCATTTTTTATAAATTCTTCTACACCAGGATTTTGCAAACCTACGCTATTTAACATACCACCATAGGTTTCTGCAATTCTTGGAGCAGGATTTCCTTTCCATGGAATACTGGACACTCCTTTTACTGTCACTGCTCCTAATTGATTAAGATCTATAAATTCTCCATATTCCCTACCAGAGCCAAAAGTCCCAGAAGCTGTGGTGATGGGATTTTTTAATTCTACTCCTGCAATATCAACTTTAAGATTAAGATTTTCTTTATTCATCCCATACCACCTCATCACTCCAAAATACTGGACCGTCTTTGCAGACCTTTTTATGCTGCCAGTCCTGTTCATCTTTTTCTTTAACTTTACATACACAGCCTACACAAGCCCCTATACCACATGCCATTCTTTCTTCTAAGGATACTTGCATAGGAATATTATTATTTTTTGCCCATCCTGCAACAGCTTTTAACATTGGTTTAGGGCCACAACTGTATATAATATCCCCAACTGCATTATTGTTTTTTAGAAGTTCTAAAACATTTCCCTTAAAGCCTTCCAAGCCGTCATCTGTAGCTATGTGAACCCTTGCTCCAATTTTTTCGAATTCTTCTATTAGCATAGCTTGACTTCTAAAGCCTAAATATACATCTACTTCACCTTTTAAATGCTTGACAAGCTCTACTAATGGAGGAGTTCCTAAGCCTCCTCCTACAATTATATTTTTTCTTTTTGTCTCATCAATCATAAAGCCATTACCTAAAGGCCCTAATACTTCTATACTTTCTCCTCTTTTGATATTACCAAATTCCTCTGTCCCTTTTCCAACTACTCCATAAACAAGAACTATTCTGCCTTTTTCTTTATCTATTTCACAAATACTTATAGGTCTTGGTAAAAGCCTTGACTCTGCCTTGCAATATAAGTTTACAAATTGGCCTGCCTTTGCTTTTTGGGCAATATCTTTTATATCTAAAGTCATACTGTATATGTTTGGCGATATTAATTTATTGTCAACTACAAGAGCATTTTTAATTTCCTTCATGACTTCCTCCTAAGTTATATACATCAATATCTTTAAAATCAATCTTAGAATCCATAACCATAAGCAGAGCCTTAACAGTATCTAAAGAAGTAAACAAATCAACAGAAGCTTCAATGGCTGCTCTTCTTATTCTAAATCCATCTCTTTTAGAATCATTACCTTTAGTTGGCGTATTAATAACTATATCAATCATACCGCTTCTTATAATATCTAATATATTAGGAACTCCTTCACTAATCTTTTTAACTTCAGAAACTGGAATATTTTCTTTTTCTAATAATTTTGCTGTTCCTTCTGTTGCTACAAAGCGGTATCCGTATTCTACAAAAGCCTTCGCTATAGGTAAAAATTCTTTTTGGTCATAGGGTTTAATAGTTGCAAGAATGGTACCATTTCCTTTAGGAATTTTCCCACCTGCTGCTAAAAAGCCCTTATATAAAGCTTCATTAAGAGTTCTGCCAACTCCTAGAACTTCTCCTGTAGAACGCATTTCTGGACCTAAGCTCACCTCTACCCTTGGAAGCTTTTCTGTTGAAAATATAGGAACTTTAACTGCTATTAATTCTGCTTCCTTATAAATATCTGTACCATAACCCAAGTCTCTTAAATTTTCTCCTAACATTACCCTTGTTGCAATATCAATAACTGGCACTCCTGTTACCTTACTAATATATGGCACTGTACGGCTTGAACGAGGATTAACTTCTATTATATATAATTCATTTTCAAATTCAATAAACTGAATATTTACCATCCCTATAACATTTAAAGCAAGGGAAACTCTTTTGGTATAATCTAATATTTTTTCTTTTATCTCTTGTGATACATTTTGACTTGGATAGATAGTAATACTGTCACCTGAATGTACTCCAGCCCTTTCTAGATGCTCCATGATACCAGGTATTAATATATCCTTACCATCACAAATTGCATCAACTTCAATTTCTCGTCCAATTAAGTATCTATCAATTAATACGGGATTTTTTGAATCTCTTTCAAAAGCCTCTCCTAAATACTGTTTTAATTCTTCCTCATGATAGGTTATTTCCATCCCTTGCCCCCCCAAAACATATGAAGGACGAACCAGTACAGGATAACCTAAATTTTCAGCTTCTTTTAAACCTTCTTCAAGGCTCCATACTGCCTTACCTTTTGGTCTTTTAATGCCTAGTTCTTCTAATAGAGCATCAAATTTTTCTCTATCTTCTGCTGCGTCAATTTGTTCAGGTTTTGTTCCATAAATGGGTATATTCATTTCTCTAAAAAATTTTGCTAGTTTAATTGCAGTTTGTCCTCCAAATTGAAGAACAACACCGTCAGGTTTTTCTTTTTCTACTATATTTAAAACATCTTCTTCTGTTAAAGGTTCAAAATATAATTTATCCGATATATTAAAGTCTGTACTTACTGTTTCAGGATTATTGTTTACAATAATTGTTTCTAATCCTGCTTTCTTTAAGGATAGTACACTGTGAACAGAACAATAGTCAAATTCAATTCCTTGTCCAATTCTAATAGGTCCAGAACCAATTACCATTACTTTTTTCTTATTGGATACTTCCACTTCATCATATTCATCATAAGTTGAATAATAATAGGGTGATTCTGCATTAAACTCACCTGCACAGGTATCTACCATTTTATAAACAGGATTAATACCCCATTCTTCCCTTAACTTATAGATTAACTGAGGACTAACCCCCATAAAATCTGCAATACCTTTATCTGAAAAACCTTTTTTCTTAAGCATATAAAGATAATCTCTAGTTAAATCTTCAATCCTCATTTGCTTTAAGTTTTCTTCTTGCTCAACAATCCACTTGATTTTTTCCACAAAAAAGGGATCTATCCCAGTAATTTTACACACTTTTTCCACACGATAGCTTCTTCTTATCATTTCTGCTAAATCAAAAATTCTTTCATCATCAGGAACTTGAACCCTTTGCTTTAATTCATCTAAATTTCTTTTTGAAGATGATTTTTTATTTAAAGAATACTGACCTATTTCCAAGGAACGAATTCCTTTTAAAAGGGCAGCTTCAAAATTATTTCCTATAGCCATTACTTCCCCTGTTGCCATCATTTTAGTTCCAAGAGAACGTTTAGCACCATGGAATTTATCAAAAGGCCACTTTGGTATTTTTATAACAACATAGTCCAGGGTAGGTTCAGAACAAGCATAAGTCTTGCCTGTTACAGTATTTTTAATCTCATCTAATCTATATCCTAAAGCAATTTTTGTTGCTACCTTTGCAATTGGATAACCTGTAGCTTTTGAAGCAAGGGCAGAAGAACGGCTAACTCTAGGATTAATTTCTATAACTGCATATTCAAAGCTTTCGGGATTAAGGGCAAATTGTACATTACAGCCACCCTTAATTCCAACTGCATCAATAATATCTAGGGCCGCATCCCTTAACATTTTATTTTCTTTATCTGATAATGTTTGACTTGGAGCAACTACTATACTATCACCTGTATGTACTCCTACAGGATCGATATTTTCCATATTACATACAACGATACTATTACCATCTTCATCTCTAATAACTTCATACTCTATTTCTTTCCAGCCTTTAATACTTCTTTCAAGAAGTACTTGGCCTACTCGGCTTAAATGTAAGCCATGACCTAATATTTCTTTTAATTCCTCTAAATTATTGGCTATTCCCCCTCCTGTACCCCCCAAGGTATAAGCAGGACGAACAATTAAAGGGTATCCTATTTTATCAGCAAATTTTATCCCGTCTTCTATATTGGTGACAATTTCACTTTCAACTAAGGGTTGACCAATTCTTTCCATTAAGTTCTTAAAACCTTCTCTGTCTTCCCCTTCTTTTATAGATTCTATAGAGGTTCCAATAATTTTAACCCCATATTTATCAAGGATTCCTTTATCATAAAGTTCTACAGCCAGGTTTAATCCTGTCTGACCTCCCATCCCTGCCAACAAGCTGTCTGGCCTTTCTTTTTGGATAATCCTTTCAATGACTTCAGTAGTTAAAGGCTCTATATAAATACTATCTGCAATTTCTTTGTCTGTCATAATAGTTGCAGGATTACTATTAATCAGTACAACTTCCACTCCTTCTTCTCTTAAAGCCTGACAAGCTTGAGTTCCGGAGTAATCAAATTCTGCCGCCTGGCCTATTACAATAGGACCGGAACCGATTACCATTACTTTTTTTATGCTTTTATCCCTTGGCATACTGCTTCTCCTTCCATTGCATTGATAAACCAGTTATAAATATTGCCTATATCTCTATATCCGGGATAGAATTGAATCCCTACAAGCGGCAATTCTTTATGGACAAAACCTTCAATTGTATTATCATTTATATTTACATGAGTCTTTATTGCATTTTCTGGCAACTCTACTATGTCGTAAGAATGATTTTGAGCAGTTATAAGTACTTTATTAGTATTTAAATCTTTTACAGGATGATTTGCTCCTCTGTGTCCATGTTTTGATTTTTTTATAGTACCACCAAGACTTTTAGCTAAAAGTTGACAACCTAAATCAATAGCTAATATAGGTTTTTTACCAACTAACTGTTTGATATTTTCAACTGCCCACGGAACATCTAAAGGACTACCAGGTCCGTTAGATAAAAGAATTCCCTCGGGATTTGTTTTTAAAAGCTCTTCTGGAGTTGTGGTTGCTGGGAAAACAGTCATAAAACAATTTCTTTCCTTTAAAAAATTGATAATACTTTGTTTTATTCCATAATCTATAATTGCAATATGATGTCCTGTACCTTCTATTTCATATTTTTCCTTTGTTGTTACTTCAGCAACTGCATTTATATTATGATAGCTGTTTATTTTTTGCTCAATTTGGCTTTTTGTAAGCTCTCTTACAGTAATAATCCCTCTCATACTGCCGTGATTTCTTAAACTTCTTGTTAGTGCCCTTGTATCTATGCCTTCTATTCCAATAACCTTGTTTTGTTTTAAGAATCCATCCAATTCCATTTCACAACGCCAGTTATTAGGAAAGTCTGCCTTTTCTCTAACAATAAGACCTCTTACTTTTACATTTTGGGATTCCATGTCTTCTAAATTGATACCGTAATTACCTATAAGAGGATAAGTCATGGTTACAATTTGTCCATAGTAAGAAGGATCTGTCAATACTTCTTGATATCCTGTCATTTCTGTATTAAATACAACTTCTCCGATAGTTTCCTTTATATATCCAAAGGCAGTTCCATTAAATATTGTTCCATCCTCCAATATCAATGTTGCTTTCATGCTAATGCCCCCTGCAAATCTTTTTTCATATCTAATACTGCTTGCTTTGAAGCAAGAGCAAATTCTTTTTCAGTAAAATCTTTTTTATATTTTTCTAACTTATAAGCTCCAATAATCCCTCTGGATGAATTTACGATTGCTCCTAATCCATTTTTGTCAAAACAAACTGCCAAGTCTTTTGCTGTTCCACCCTGAGCTCCATAACCAGGTACTAAGAAAAATGTATGAGGCATAAGTTCTCTAAGTCTTTTAGCTTGTTCTGGGTGAGTAGCACCAACAACTGCTCCTACATGACTGTAGCCTCTTTTTCCCATTACTTCTTCTCCCCAGTTAGAAACCAGTTTACCAACTCTTTCGTATAATTTTTCCTTTCCAACTTCTAAATCTTGAATTTCTCCACTATTAGGATTAGAAGTTTTAACTAAAATAAATAAACCTTTATCATAATCTTTACAATGTTTTATATATGGCTCTATTGAATCATAGCCTAAATAAGGATTAAGGGTAATACTATCTTCATGATAAACTTCAAAGCTTTCATCTTCTACTTTAACCCTTCCTATATGACCATCAGCATACGCCTGTGCAGTTGAAGCAATATCACTTCTTTTAACATCCCCAATTATTATAAGTCCCTTTTCTTTAGCATATTTAATTGTATCAATATAAGCTTGTATTCCTTCAGGTCCAAATTGCTCGTACATAGCTACTTGAGGTTTAACAGCAGGCACAAAGTCATATATCTCATCAATAATTGTTTTATTAAATTTTAGAAAAGCCTCTGCTACTGCCTTAGGAGTTTTCCCCCACTTTTCATAAGCTTCTTCTTTTATAAAAGTTGGTATCATATCTAACCTTGGATCCAAACCTACTACTGTAGGATTTTCTTTAGTTTCTATTTGATTTATTAATCTGTCAATCACTCTTATCCTTCCCTTCTAATCCATTAACTCTCCATTATCAACAACTATTTTGCCAGCTACAATTGTATATTTAACTTTCCCTTTAACTTTGTGACCATTAAAAGGAGTGTTTTTACTCTTGGAAACAAAAGAATTTGCATCAATTAGGTATTCTTCATTAGGATCAACTATGGTTATGTCTGCAACCTTTCCAACTTCTAATGAACCTTTATCTATTCCTAAAAGTTTTGCAGGATTTGTACTCATTTTTTCTATTAATTCTAATGGACTTATTATATCTTCTTCCACTAAATGAGTGATTCCTAAGGCTAAAGCTGTCTCTAAACCTACAATTCCAAAGGCAGCCTTATCATATTCACAATTTTTTTCATCTATATGGTGGGGTGCATGGTCTGTTGCAATGATTTCAATAATATTATCTTTTAGGGCCTTTTTAATACTTTCTACATCTTTTTTAGCCCTAAGAGGTGGATTCATTTTGGTATTAGCATCATATCCTTCCACTGCTTCATCTGTTAGAGAAAAATGATGTGGACAAACTTCAGCAGTAACTTTTTCTCCCCGCAATTTTGCTTCTCTAATTAACTGAACACTACCCTCTGTACTAATATGGCAAATGTGTAGCTTTACCCCTGTACTACGAGCTAAAATAATATCTCTTGCTACAATCACTTCTTCTGAATCAGCACTTATGCCTTTCATCCCTATTCTTTGAGCCATTTCTCCTGCATTCATAACACCGCCTCCAACAAGACTCATATCTTCACAGTGAGAAAAAACTGGGAGATTAAACATACTTGCATATTTCATAGCTTTCTTAAGAAGACCTGCATTTTCAACGGATTTTCCGTCTTCGCTTATGGCGCATATACCAGCTTGTGCCATCAAGCCAATGTTTGAAAGTTCTTCTCCCTTTTGCCCTTTAGTAATACTGCCAATAGGAAGCACATTTACCACTGCTTCTCTTTCTGCTTTCATTTTTATATATTCTACTAGAATTTCGTTATCAACTACTGGATTTGTATTGGGCATACAGCATATAGTAGTAAATCCTCCTTTAGCTGCCGCCATACTTCCTGTTTTTATTGTTTCTTTATATTCATAACCAGGTTCTCTTAAATGAACATGAACATCTATAAAACCTGGGCTAACCCAAAGACCTTGGGCATCTATTACTTTGTCTGCCTTTTCCTCTATCTTATCTTCAATTGCTATTATAATTCCATCCTCAACCAGTATATCTTTTTTCCCATCTATCTTGGATAAAGGATTCAGAAGCCGACCATTTTGTATTAGTAACCTCATCTTTCTTTCTCCTTTCAATCAATAAATCTATAATTGCCATTCTAACTGCAACTCCGTTTTTTACCTGTTCATTAATAAGAGATTGTTCTCCATCAATAATATCTGTACTTAATTCAACCCCTCTGTTAACAGGTCCAGGATGTAAGAGTATCGCATCTTCTTTTGCATATTTCATTAAATCTTTATTAACTCCAAAAATTTGACTATATTCTCTAAGGTCAGGAAAGAGCCCTCCTTTTTGTCTTTCCAATTGAATACGTAATCCCATTACTACATCTGCATCTTTTAGAGCTTCTTTTAGATCTGTTGTTACCTTTGCCCCAAGACATTCGATGTTTTTATCAATTAAAGTAGCTGGACCACACACTACTACTTCAGCTCCTAATTTCTTAAGCCCAAAAATATTACTTCTTGCTACCCGACTATGAGCTATATCTCCAATGATTGCTACTTTTAAATCTTTAAAATTCTTTTTCTTTTCATATATAGTAAAGAGATCTAATAAGGCTTGGGTAGGGTGTTCATTTATTCCATCCCCTGCATTTATTACAGAAGCATTTACATTTCTAGCTAATAGGTTAGCTGTCCCTGTCATACTATGACGGATAACCATTATATCAAAACCCATTTGGTCTAAGGTAACTCCTGTATCTACTAAACTTTCACCTTTATTAACACTACTAGTTGCAACACCTAAATCAGTAACTCTGGCTCCTGTATATTTTCCTGCCATAGTAAAAGACATTTTTGTTCTTGTACTATTTTCATAAAAAAGTGTTACCATATTATAATTTTCAAGAGTATTTTCTCTTAACTTTTTATTATTAATCCTTAACTTCATCTTTTCTGCCGTATGGATAATTGACAGAATTTCGAAAGGACTTAAATTCTTAATTCCTAATAAATCCTTATTTTCTAACATAATTCATTTCCTCCTTTTTATTATTCCATTAAAAAAAGCAATAAAGAGAATAATTTATTCTCCTTATTGCTTTATTGGAAATATCTAAAAATGAAAATATGAAGCCAGGTAGAAAATCTAAAACAAAAGCTACTTCTACCCCGCTTTTTTCATAATTAACAAACTTATTAACTACTTTTTTTACATAATAAAAAAACGCACCGATGTCTCGCATCTTCACTCTTCCTTTCCGGCCTCACAGGACCAATTTAAAGGTCAATATGCGTTCAAGAAAATTTCTAATTTATTGTCCTATTAATTGTCTCCATAATGATATCACGGCAAGTTTGCTTTGTCAATGAAGATAAGGAAATTAGCATATGTTTTTATTTTTAGACTTTTTAGATATTTGTTTGCTTATTAACTATAGCTCTTTATAATATATTATAAATTATACTTTTCATCGTTTATATTTTCAATTTGTAGATTGGATTTTAATGATATTGTGTTCAATAATTCCAGATCATCTTCAAAGAGCAAACAAAAATTATACCACTCCTCAAAGGTATGTGTAGTATAAATTCTATCATAATCCCTTGAAGTTTGATTAAAAGTATATTTACAATCTAAATGTAAATAATGATCTGCTAAACTATATACTATTCTTTTTATGTCAGAATAATATATAGTATCCATACCATAAGCAAGGCTTCCCATATCTCCTGGCCCATCAAAGTACTCATACCAAATAATAATTTTATCATCTGATAACAATAGCTTTATTTTACTCTTCCAACTGAAATTATTTGTATAATATGACTGCATTTCTTCTGGTTCTGATTCTCTTTCAATCCTTAAAATTTTGTAAAGAATACTTTTAATAATTGCTACTATAAGACGTAATAAGAGCCATAACAAAGCAACTACACCAAATGATGCTATAAAAATAATTATATTTATTATAACTAAAGAAATAATACTTTCGTCACTATCATTGATTAGCATATTTTTACTTATAAAATATGTAGCTACAAGAGCTAATACAATCATTAAAATAGTAGATATAAAAGCTCTTATACTTGCTTTTTTACTTTCTTTAGATTGTTTTACTTTTTTCTTTAACAATTTAGGGTTATAATAATAAAACTTTGCCATATCTACCCCCCTATTATAAGCTTAACTACAAAAATTTAAATCTAGTAATTATTAATTTAATGAATATCTTTCATGTTCAATTATCTCGCAACTTTTACCGGTCTTTTCAACTAATGTATTAACAAAAGAATTGTTTTCACAAAATATTAATGGGAAATGATACCAGCCTTTTCCTTCAATAATATTTTTGTCTGTTTCTTCTTTATAATTACAATAAATATGTAATACATCATCAATAGTAGTCCGTACTATCCTTTCAACATCAGTATATTTAATTTCGAGCTCTATACTATTTATCAAATAAGTGTTATTACCACCATTGTTATTGTTGTATTTATCATAATTATAAATTATGCTTGTATCAGTTAAAAATGTTTTTATATTTTCCCTTCTGCCGACATCACAATTAAAATATCTAAAATTTTCCCTATCTCTTTTTGCTAAATTTTTTTTATAAACAAATTGAGAAATAAACTTAATTACAAAGCCAAAAAAGAGTGCTCTAAAAAAAACTGTAACTAAATATAATGCCATATAAATCATAATATTATTACCATATTGTTCAAAAAGAAAATCTGAACTCTCATCCGCAAATAAAATTAAGGCTATTCCTACTCCAATAAGTAATGTTACAATTGCTGGAAAAATAATAGCTAATAGAGTTAGCATTTTCTTAGCACTTTTATATTTATCTTTTAAATAATTATCTCTAATTGCATATTTATTTATTTTGAATTCTTTAATCATCTTTTCCACCGCTTTCATATATTTTTCTATATAATAATATCTTATACTTTAATAATAAAATAATCAAATTAATTTAAATAGTAGAAAAAAAACAATACAGAAATAATTTCTGTATTGTTTTTAAAAGTCATTTTCGCCAATCATTTTATCTAAAATAGCTTGAAGTCTTTCTCGGCCTTCTTCTATTCTTGCTTTATCTCTACTATTAAGAGCAGCGTCAAATTTTAGAAGTTCATATTCTAAGCGTCTTCTCCTATCTCCTATGCTTTCTTCATAAAGCCTTTCTGCCTTTAATAATAATAGCTTATTAGCTTCTTCTTCTCTTGGATGTATCTTTAGATATGCCAATTCTTGCATACGTCTTTCTATTTCTTCATCTGTCATATCTACATCTTGACCTTTTATTATCATTCTTTTTTTCTTTCCTGTAGATACAACTTGAACTTCAACTTCTAATATCGAGTTAATATCATATGTATAAGTGACATCTACAGATTCTTCTCCTGCTTTGCTCTTAGGAACCTCTATGGTTAATTCTCCAATTAAAATATTGTTAGCTGCAAAACGGCTTTCTCCTTGAAGAACTTTTATCCTTATTGATGTTTGATTATCATAAGTGGTACATAGCCTTTCAGTTCTACTAGCAGGAATAACTGTATTACGTTCAATTATGGGACAATAATAACCGGATTCATATCGATTTTCTTCAATTTCTCTTACTACTTCAGTTCCTAAGGTAAAAGGACATACATCTGTTAAAATTACTTCTTTAACAGCCTGATTTCTTTCTTTCATTGCTCCCTGGATTGCTGCTCCTAAAGCAACTGCTTCATCAGGATTAACACTCGTATTAGGTATTATCCTAAAAAGTTTAGTAACCATTTTATGTATAATAGGAAGTTTTGTTGAACCCCCTATCATAACTACTTGATCTATGTCTGTGAGCTTTAAGTTAGCATCAGATAAACTTCTTTTTATTGGTTGTTTAATACGCTCTAAAAGTTTCTCACATTTTTTTTCATATCTATCAATATCAACTTTCATTTCAATTATTTCTTTATTTATATTGCATGTCATTACTGGATTTCTGTCTATTGCAAATTTTTTCTTACATTCTTCCGCTTGTTTTATAATATGTGTTAAGGTCTTTAAATCTAACTCTTCTGCATTTAAATTATTTTCCTTCATAAACATATCTACTAGTACTTGTGTAAAGTCTTCTCCCCCAAGAAAATTATCTCCAGCAACTGCATGTACTTCTAAAATATTATTAAAAAGTTCTAAAATAGATACATCAAAAGTCCCGCCGCCTAAATCAAAAACCAAAAATCTCATATCTTTATTACTTTGATAAAGGCCGTAAGCTATAGCCGCAGCTGTCGGCTCGCTAATGATGCGTTCTACCTTTAAGCCTGCTAATTCACCAGCTCTTTTAGTCGCCTTTCTCCTTGCGTCATTGAAATAAGCCGGCACACTAATTATTGCTTCTGTTACTTCTTCTCCCAAATATACTTCTGCATCTTCTTTTAAAGAACGAAGTACAAAAGAAGACAATTCCTCAGGTAAAAAAACCTTATCTCCTAAAGTGTATTGCTTTTTTGTCCCCATATCTCTTTTGAATACATAAGCACAAGTATCAGGATATAATATCGCCCGTTCCCTAGCTGTCTCACCAACATACACTTGTTCATTTTCATCAATACTCACTATAGATGGAGTAAGTTTTTTCCCTAAACGATTGGGGATTATTACAGGTCCGTCTTCTGAAAAATAACTAACCAGACTATTTGTTGTACCTAAATCTATTCCAATAATCATAATTACTTCTCTCCTACTTTTTCTCTAATTTCTTTTACTTTGCTTATAAATTTTATATCAGTATCATCAATTTCTAAGGCAATCTGATATTTTTCTAATGCAGCTAAATAATATTTTTCTTCTTCTAGAAACAGTCCTTCTAAAAAGTACATGTTGGCACACTTTGACAAAGAACACCTTTCGCAATTTAAGCATTCTTTCATAAGCTCCAAATAATGCTTTGCTTTTTCATATTGACCAATAAAATAATTCCAAGAAGCTAAATAATATAATCTTTCTTTACGGTTATTGGGGTCATTTAGCCAATTTTCTACACTCTTGTATTTCTTTTTAATATAGTTATAAGTGTTTTCTAAGTATTTTTCAGCCTTTTTTTCTTTTCCTAAAGATTTATAAATATATAGTATACATTCTGTCAAATCCTCAAAACAAACATCATCGTATTTATAATGTTCAAAATACATATATGCTTTTTTATAATATTTTAATGCCTTCTTAATGTCACCCAATACCCAAAGTATATGATCACCCATATACCTATAAGGTTCGCAACCTATTACATCTTGAACAATGCCCTTTTTATAACATTTTATTGCTTTATCACTATCACCTGCACAAGAATATACATAACCAAGATCTAACCAGTATTGAGATACATACCTCTTATCAAGTTCTTTTTTACGTTGATAATATTCTATGGCCTTATCCCAGTTTTTTAACCGCAAATATAAATACGCTATGTTTTTAAGAAAGTTACTATTATTAGTTTTTTCAAATATCTCTTCATAAATTTCAATAGCTTTTTCATATTCCCTCATAATTCTATAATAAGTAGCCAAATTTCTATGGGTAATAAAGTCATCATTGGTACGGTGTTCAAGGGCTAATTTATAGTACTTATAGGCCTCATCAAAATTTCCAAGTACTTTATATGCCCATCCTGCATTGTTATAAGGATACATGTCCTCTTCATCATATTCAATAGCTTTCTTGAATGCATCTATGGCAGTTTCTAATTCATATCCATCAGAATATATCAGACCTAATTCGTTATAATAATAACAATTCGGAAGTAACTCTATTTGACGTTCTGCATGTTTTACAGCTAAATCATAATACTCTTTATTAAAATATTTGTTATACCACTTTCTGTAAATATTCATAATTTTATTATTAACATAAAGATGGTCTGGGTACAATTCAAGAGCTTTTAAAAAATTATCAAGAGCCTTTTTATCATCATTGAGCTTTTCGTAACAAAATCCTATTGCATAATATGCATGATGATATTGTGGTTCTCTCTTTATAATTTCTTTAAAGACATTAATCGAATCTTTATATCTCTTAAGATAATAGAGTATATCAGCTTTTAATTCAATACTATCAATACTATCATTAATCTTTAATTTTTCTTCTATTGTTTTAAGTGCCAATTCATATTCATTCATATTATTATAACAAAGAGCCAATTCATGCAATAAGATTGAGGTATCTTCCAAATCCCCTTTTTCTTCTTGAACTTTATCATATAATTTTTTTATTTTATCAGCAAGTTCTTTTCTTTCATCATCTGTAGTTGATAAAATTCTTTTTAACCTTAATTCCTGATATTTAAGTTCGTTGCTTTCAAGATTTGCTTCTTTAGCTCTGTCAATAACACTTTTTGCTTCATCATATCTTTCAAATGCTATTAACACATTAACTGCTAATATATAAAGCCTTGGATATCCATTATAAATTTCTACTGCCCTATAAAAATCATCGATAACTTCCTTCCCCATCTTCAAATTGTAAAAGGCTTCTTGCCTATGTACATATGCTGGGAAGTAATTGCTGTCCATAGCTATTATCTTATCACATACATCTATACAAAGTTCATTTTTTCCAAGTTCTAAATACATTTGAGCCTTTTCTAATAAAAATCTTAGTAAATCAGCTACATCTGTCTCTGTTTCTATAGCTAAATCAAAATACTCCATACATTTATCAATATAACTTTCGTCTTTTTTAGTCTGAGCAAAACTATAATAACATTTTGCAATAAAATAATAAGCAAGAGGTAATCTTCTAACTATTTTTTTATCTTCATCACAAATATTCTCTTCATCTTTAACTTTATCTTTTGCTTTAAGTATTTCTTCCAACCAGATTTTTGCACAAGGATATGCCTTTTCATAATCCTCCATTACCATGTAAGTACGTGTCAGCAAATTATAATATTCATAATAAATCTTATCATCTAGTTCTAAATGCTCTAATATAGATAAGCATTCTTGATATAAATTATTCTGAAATAAACTCCAGCCTAATTCGAGTTTTATCTTTTTGTTATCTGGTTCTTCAAGCATCTTCTCTTTATAGATTTTTATTAAATAATCATTTACTTTTTTCAATTCTTCTATTAAACTTTGGTCATAGCTCCATTCTTCAAGTAAATCAAGTAGCTTATCTTTTGCCTTTTTATACTCTCCCTTTTCAAAATAATATCTATAAATAATTTTCCTTGCTCCATAATGACCAGAAAATTTATTTAAAAGGTCTTTAGCTTCTATATATGCTTTTTCAAATTCTCCTAACTCCATTGTTAATAAGGCAAGATAATATTTTATATATAAATCATCATATTCTTTTTCCCAGAGTCTTTGTCCAATTTCACTAGCAAGCTCGAGTTCTTTTAAGCTAATATGATATCTAATCTTTTCAATATCTAAATAAGGATGCCATAAATTAGTTTTTTCTAATTCTTCTAGTACTTTATCGATTCCTTCATAATCCTTATAGTCATTCATTCTTCTTAATGATAAATAACGGCTAATAAATTCGTCTATATTCCCTTCTTCTTCCCCTTCAAAAAGATTGTAATCAAACCATCCTTCCGTTTCAGGAGCATTTACTACAAAATCTACAAAGTCTCTTGGAAATTTTTCATATACTTCTTCTTTTATATATGATAGATTAAAAGTATCATTTATTAGTTTCCAAATCTCTGCTCCTAAACGATAATTATCCATTAAAAACACAAGAAGAGCATCCCTGGCCTCTTCATTTGTATCAAAATTAATACAAATATCTTCTTGAAATAATCTCTTCCAAGAGTCAAGATTTCCTCTATTAGATAAACTATTATAGACTTTTTCAACTTTCTTTATCCACCTGCCAATGGGAGTATATGCTTCTTCTATCTCATCATCCTCAATTTTACTAAGCCTAAGAGCTTCTTCATATGCTTGCCTTAAAGCCTTAAATTCTTCTGGCTTATCTTCAGGATTTGTAACAACCAGTTTTTTTCTATATGCGGATTTAATTATTGCTTCATCTTTTGTTTCTTCAATTTCTAAAATTTCAAAGACTGTTTTTTTGTTCATTTATACCCCACCTTGCTAATTGTATGCTAAAATTATACCATTAATATGATAAAATTCACATATTTATTATAAAAGTAAATTTTATAATTATTTTTCCTTTGTCTTAATTCTAACAAAGTGATATTCAAAACATAATAATTAAAATAAATTAGATTATTCTTCATATATGGTTTTTCAAAAAAAAACTACATGTTAAATATCTCAAAACACAAACTATTTAACAATGTAGTTTTATCTTATTTATAATAAATTTATTTTCCTAATAAGCCTCTTAAAACTAATCCTAAACCAGCAGCTGTCATTCCATACATTAGTATAGCTTCATATAAAGTAACAGGCATAAACCTTATTTTTAAGCCCATTAATATTCCTAATAGTATAATTAGCATTCCAAAAACAATAAAGAGCCAACCTACCCATGACTTTGAATTGAAAAAAAGTACTACTATTCCTATAATCAGAGGCAAAAGAACCAACCCAAATGATGGTGTAAAACCAATAACTTTTTCTAATGAAAAGTTACTGCTTATAATTGTATTTTGAAATATTAAATAAATACCAGCACATAATAAAATCAAACCTAGAAAAAAACTTCCTAATGAGCTTTTAGAACTGCGGTTAACATACACTAACTCCTGATTATCTTGAATTGCATTCTTTTTTTTAGCCATAAATCGCCCTCCATATGAAATTAAAACATTTTTTATCTATTATATCATAAAAATCATAATGTCCAATAAAGTTTTGAATAATTAAATACCTTGTTTAAGTTTCTCCATTTGATCAACAGTAATTAGATTGTCAATAATTTCATCTAAATCTCCATCTAAAATACTATCTAATTTGTGGAGGGTAAGGCCTATTCTATGATCAGTTACTCTTCCTTGTGGGAAGTTATAAGTTCTAATTCTTTCATTTCTATTACCAGTCCCTACTTGACTTTTTCTTGTAGCTGCTAGCTCTTTTTCTAGTTTTTCCTGTTCAATCTCATATAATTTTGCCCTAAGGACTTTTAATGCCTTTTCTTTATTTTTTAGTTGTGATTTCTCATCTTGACAAGTAACAACTATATTAGTAGGCAGGTGGGTAATTCTTACCGCTGAGTCAGTTGTGTTAACACTTTGACCACCGTGACCTGAAGAACGGAAAACATCAATTCTTAAATCATTCATATTGATTTCTACATCTACTTCTTCAGCTTCAGGAAGTACTGCAACTGTTACAGTTGAAGTATGAATTCTTCCCCCAGACTCAGTTATAGGAATTCTTTGAACTCGATGAACTCCACTTTCATATTTAAGCTTAGAATATGCTCCATTTCCTTGTATCATAAATATTATTTCCTTAAAGCCACCTACCCCTATTTCATTGCTGTCCATAATCTCAACTTTCCAATTATTCCTTTCAGCATACATTGAATACATTCTGAAAAGGTCCCCAGCAAAAAGGGCCGCTTCATCTCCGCCTGCTCCACCACGTATCTCAACAATTACATTCTTTTCATCGTTGGGGTCTTTAGGCAACAATAATATTTTCAATTCTTCTTCTATCTCTATTATTTTTTGTTTGTTTGAAGATAACTCTTCTTTTACAAGATGTTTAAAATCCTCTTCTAGATTATCTTCTAAAAGTAAGTTTGCTTCTTCTATCTCTTCTTTAACTTTTTTATATTCATTATACTTTTCTACTAAAGGTTTAAGTTCTCCGTATTCTTTCATCAGCTTTTGCCATTCTGCTTGATTGCTGATTACTTCAGGGTCACTAACCTTTTTTGAAAGCACTTTATATTTTTCATTTATTTCTTCTAATTTACTAAACATCTCTTCACCTCTATTATATCCTTAAATTATTTAATGTTACTTCCAAAGACAACCCTGTCTAATCCAGCTAAATCTTTCTTTATATTAATATTAGAAAATCCATTATTTCTTAATAGTTCTCCTACTGCTTCACCTTGATTATATCCTATTTCAAAAATAAGTGTACCTTTATCTTTAAGGTAAGCCTTGCTTTTTTCTGTAATTATGCGGTAAAAATCCAAGCCGTCTTTTCCACCATCTAAAGCTATAAGCGGCTCATAATCTTTAACTTCAACTTCAAGCTTAGCTATATCCTCTGTAGGAATATAAGGAGGATTAGATATAATCATATCGAATTTCCCTAAAAAATCTTCTTCTAATTTTTCAAATAAATTACTTTGCATAAAAAAGACTCTGTTTTCTACTTCATTTAATTTAGCATTATATTGAGCAACTTTTAAAGCTGAAGCTGACAAATCCAAAGCAAATACTTTAGTTTCAGGCCTATAATAAGCAATGCTAACAGCTATGCAGCCTGAACCAGTACACATATCCAATATAATACTATCTTTTTTATCAATTAGCTCTAAAGCATTTTCAACCAATATTTCTGTATCATTTCTAGGAATTAATACGCTTTTATCCACATAAAAAGATAAAGACATAAATTCCTTAGTATTTGTTAAATATTGAACCGGAACTCCTTTTATTCGTTTAGATATTAAATTATTATATTTTTCTTGAATATCTTCCTCTAATTCTTTTTTGGAATGGGTGTACAGTTGAACCCTTGAAAAGGAAAGAATATGGGATAAAAGAACCTCACTATCTAATGCCCAACTTTTAATTCCTTCATCCTTTAATTTTCTTTTAGCTTCTTTTAGGAGTTCTTCAATGTTTTTCTTCATCCTCTAAAACTCCCTTCAAGGCAGCGATTGCTACTTCGATCTGGGCATCATCAGGTTCTCTTGTAGTAAAGGCTCTTTGAAGCCACATACCTGGAACACTAACTATTCCAGCTAGTTTAGATTTAGACTTTCTTGCCCATCTTATTATTTCATAAGATATCCCTGCAATTAAAGGAACAAGTATTACCCTACTCATTATACGAATCCAAATATTTTCAACATTAAATATTATAAAGGTTATAACACTAACAAGCACAACAATAAAAAGAAAACTAGTGCCACAACTTTTATGAAGCCTGCTGTGTTTTTTTACATTTTCTACTGTTAACTCTTCCTCTTTTTCAAAACAATTAATAGTCTTATGCTCTGCTCCATGATACTCAAACACCCGTTGAATATCTTTCATCTTAGATACTAAATAAATATATGAAAGAAAAATTATAATTCTAATTAATCCCTCAAGTAAATTAATTATCCATACATTATTAATAAATCTTTTAAATGCCCTGGATACCAAAAGAGGAGTTACCATAAACAAAGCAATGCCTAAAATAATGGATATAAATATAGTAAATCCTATTATAAAATCTTCTATTTTTTTACTTCCAAATTTATTTTCCAGATACTTTTCAAATTTTGATGGTTCAACCTCTTCATCTGTTTCAAAAAACTGTGCAGAATATGTCAAAGTCCTAATTCCTACTATCATAGAATCAATGAATGTAGCTACTCCTCTAAATAAAGGCAACCTAAATAAAGCATATTTATCTGTTAAAGCTTTTACAGCCTTTTTTTCTAATACAATTTCTTTATCAGGCTTTCTTACCGCTACTGCATAAGATTTCGGGCTTCTCATCATTACACCTTCAATAACAGCCTGACCACCAACATTTGTCCGTTTCATCAATTCACCCCCTAAGTTTAAATATTGAGCAAATAATATATGTTAAAATTAAGAAATTAAATTTTCACTTAAAAAAAAAGGTTGAGTACAACCGCCTCAACCCCTTACTGTTCTTGCTTAATTCCATATTTTTTATTGAACATATCTATACGACCTTTAGCCGCAGTTGTCTTTTGTCTTCCAGTATAAAATGGATGACAATTAGAACATACTTCTACTCGTATTTCTTTCTTTACAGAACCTGTCTTAAAAGAATTACCACAGTTACAAACTACTGAAGCTTCTTCATAATTAGGATGAATTTCTGCCTTCATTTATTTCACCTCTTTCAAGAAAAATATCAAATATCTCAATCTGCTCTTTCTCTATTATAATTATTAAGCTTAGTTATAACGACAACATTCGTATTATAACATATACATTTTATTGTTTCAAGAGTATGATGTTTAGTTTTTTACAATTTTTTTTCGATTAGTGTGATAAATTCTTCATTAGATTTTGTATGCATTAAAGTTTCAATAATACTTTCTGTCACATCCGCAGGAGTCATACGGCTCATAGCTTTTCGAATTCCATAAACTACTTCCAATTCACTTTGTTTTAAAAGCAACTCTTCTTTTCTTGTTCCTGATTTATAAATATCAATGGCAGGAAAAATCCGTTTTTCAGATAACCTTCTATCTAAAACTAACTCCATATTTCCCGTTCCCTTAAATTCTTCAAATATAACTTCATCCATTTTACTGCCTGTTTCTATAAGAGCAGTGCCAAGTATGGTTAAACTACCGCCTTCTTGAATATTCCTAGCAGCACCAAAGAATTTTTTTGGCATGTGAAGAGCTGCAGGATCAAGACCACCAGATAAAGTCCTCCCGCTAGGAGGAATAGTTAAATTATATGCTCTTGCCAATCTAGTAATACTATCTAATAAAATAATCAAGTCTTTTTTTTGTTCAACTAATCTTTTTGCTCTTTCTAAAACCATCTCGGCCACTCTTTTATGATGTTCAGGTTGTTCATCAAAAGTTGAATATACAACTTCAACATTCTCACCACTTATAGAATTTTTCATATCTGTAACTTCTTCAGGTCTTTCATCTATTAATAAAACAATTAAACTTGCTTCAGGATGATTCTTAGTAATGGCATTGGCAATCTTTTTAAGAAGTACTGTTTTGCCTGCCTTAGGAGGTGCTACTATCATACCTCTTTGCCCCTTACCAATGGGCGCAATTAAGTCAATAAGCCTAGTAGACAAATCTAATTGATCATATTCCAAATTTAATTTTTCTTTTGGATATATTGGAGTTAAATCCTCAAAATTTGGCCTCTTTGATGCAACCTCAGGATTATCTCCATTTACCTCTTTAACATATAATAATGCACTAAATTTTTCCCCTTCTTTTGGAATACGGATATTTCCTTTTACTAAATCTCCTGTTTTTAAATTAAAACGTCGTATTTGAGAAGGTGAAACATAGATATCCTTAGTACCAGGAAGATAGTTTTCTGAACGTAAAAAACCATACCCGTCAACTAAAACTTCTAATACTCCTTCTTCAACAATTCCACTATCTAACTGCTCAATAGAAGAAGGAACTTTAGTTTTTTCTATATAATTATTTTCAGAAGCATCTTCTTTAAGAATTTCTTCAATTAATTCTTGCTTTTTATATTTTGTTATATTTTTTATTCCTAAATCTTTAGCAATTTCTCTTAATTCTGATAGAGTCTTATTATTATAATCATTTTCCATGGTTACCACCTTTATGTTCTACAAATTTGGTATTTTTATTTTTTTGCCAACATATAATTCACTTTCACTTTTCATATTATTATATTGCATTATCTTTTTATAGTATTGCCCAGAACCATAAAAGTCTGTACTTATACTCCATAAAGTATCTCCAGATTTAACAGTATAGTATGTAACTTGACTATCATTATTTGTTGTTTGGGTAGTGTTGGATGAATTGTTTTGGTTGCTTTGGCTACTTTGATTATTTTTGTTGCTTTGGTTGTTTTTATTAGTTTGCTTGTTCTGATTGGTCTGATTTGTGATTGGCTTTTCTTGACTTACTTGAGTTGAATTATTTGTATTGGAATTATCATTAGGTCGAATAGAATTAGCGGATAAAGAATCTTCCAATTCCTTAGTATCTTTATTTTCTCCAAGAGAGTTTTCTTGAAACTGAGCCTTTAATGCTTCTAATTCAATATCAACTATAGTCCTTAATTCTTGCAATTTTTTACGAAGCTCTGTGTTTTCAGCTAATAATTCTTGATTTTTTTCTTTTAATCCACTTATTTCCTTTTTTAATAATGCTACTTCTTCACTATCTTCTTCTATTACTACAAGACTATCATCTTTTTGGGTAAAAAGCTTAATTAAACTATAGCCACCCCATACAACTCCTACAACAAGAACTAATGCTGTAATTATAATAACTGAAGTAATAATTCGGTCCATAATAATATTCTTCTTTTTCCTTCTATATTTAGTTTTAACAGAAGGTCGAAGAATATCTTCATTTTTTTCAATTTTTTTATTTGTTTCGTCAAAATTGTCATCAAAAGGATTGGGATTATTAAATAAATCCTCTAATTCGTCTAGAATCTTCCTTTTTTCTTCTTCATCAAGATTTTCTAAATCTTCAAACTCATCCTCTTCAATCCAATCTTTTGTTTCCACAAAATACATCCCCTTAACTTTGTTTCTATTTATAGTAAGAATATACCATCATTTTTCAAAAATGTCTACTATATCAGACAAATAACTACACTTCTACTAGAGCAATGGTAAACTTAGTAAACCTGTATGCTTTTTAAGAAAATATTGGATTGACTTTTTAAATGTTTAAGATCTTCGTTATTTCTAGTTAATAAAAAAATCTCGTTACCGCAATAAATACATCTTAACTTTACTTTATTAGTCAAAAGATCCATTTCAATTTTATTGCTTCCACATTCACAATTTATTTTGCCCAATTCAGCTAAATCATGAATATAATTAATACTTTCAATGGCAACTTCAATATTATTGCATAAATTAGAAATTCCCATTTCTTTTAAAATTTCATTTAAAGAATTCTCATGAGAATCCAATGCATTTCTAACCTGGCTATCATTTCCTATAAAGCCTATTTTCATATTTTTCTTAGGACATTGTAGAATTTTTAAAGTATCTGAAAAAAATTGATTAATTTTATAAGTATAGGCATGTGTTTGGCTACATAAAAAGCAAGGAATAGATATCACTATTTGTTTATTAACTAAGGTAAGCCTAACAGAACTCTGAGAACACTTGCATACTATATGCTGTTCTTTTTTACCGGAAAAATCAAATAAAGATATAACATCAAAGCAAAAACTGCCACAGGATGCACATTGAAATACTATGGTTTGCATTTCATTTATCAACATCCCTATCACCTACCTTTTATAATTAATTCTTCAAATATTATTGAATTCCTTCTTAGGTGATAGAAATTTGTATTAACAGAATGTCTTCTGTCAAAATGCAATTACCAGACCTCCCTCATTAGCATAGGAGGAACTTAATCCTTTCATTTCTACAATAATAATATCTTTAAATTTATATTTTTTCATTACTTCTTCTTTGAATTGCAAAGCCCTTTCGATACAATTACAATGAGCAATTCCTAGAATCTTTTCTTCTAGATTTTTACCTTCTTCTCCAATAATATCTACTAATTTATTAAAAGCCCTTTTATATCCTCTTACTTTCTCAACTAGCTTAATAGTACCTTCCTCCGTTGCACCCATTATTGGTTTTATAGATAAAACAGAGGCTAGTTTTGCAATTATAGGATTTAATCGTCCTGCCTTGGCTAAATTGTCTAAGCTCTCTAATAAAAAGAATGTTTTCATTTCTTTAATATAATTATTAACTCTTTTAACTATCTCCATTTCTCCAATGTTTAATTTTGATAATTCATGTATTTTTAAACTAATAAGAGTTTCTCCCGAAGCTGCACTACGGGAATCAAAAATGTGAATAAACTTATTTGTAACTTCTTCTAAAAACATATCTTTCGCCAATACTGCACTATTATAAGTTCCGCTTATTGCTGAAGATAAAGTTACCACAAAAGTACTTTCTTTCCCTTCATAGCTTTTCATAAATTGTTCTGGAGAAGGACATGCTGTTTTAGGCGAAACTTCGCAATTTTTCATTTCACGAAGGTATTCTTTTATATCTAAACTTTCATCGTCTATATATATTTTGTCTCCTAATTGAAGAGTTAACGGTACTATTTCGATATTCATTTCTTTTTTCATTTCATCAGTTAAATCACAGCTGCTGTCTGCAACAATTTTAATTTCCATTAAATTTCCTCCTAATAATTATTATATTTTTATATTAATAGAATTAACTTAATAGTGCAAGTATATATATCTTGAAAACTAAAAAAATAATAAGTAGTAATTAATACTCTATTATGTATATCATAAGGTGTTTTTCTCTTGACTATAATATTCATAACTAAATAGGGATTATCACATATTAGTATTATTTTTCATAGATTAAAATATATTCCTAGTAATATCTTTAAGGAGGTGACCTTCCAATGGTAGATTCTCAATCTAGATTCTTTAAGAATGATTTATTATTATGGATAATTATTATTATCTTATTCATCCCATACTTTGGCAGAAGAGGCTTTTGGGGACATGAAAAAGACAATTAAACTTAAATATTAACTCTATCTATAGCAATCAATCTAATAAAAATCCCTTTTAAAACAAGCAAAAATTAATTAGAATAATAGTATATCCTTTTGGATAAAATATGAAATAAATCTTATTAGAAGAAAGGGGATTAAGATGATAGCAAAGATTGATAGAGATGGTTGTATTGGCTGTGGAACTTGCCCAGGAGTATGTCCCGAAGTATTTAGAATGGATGATGACGGTCTAGCAGAAGTATATGTGGATGAAGTCCCAGAAGAAGCAAAAGATTCCGCTATTCAAGCACAAGAAGAATGCCCTGTATCTGTAATTACTGTTGAAGAATAAAATTAATCTTGTAACAATAGAAAAATTATAAGCTAAAAATGAGTGTTTTAAGGTAGTTTTTAAAACACTCATTTTTTATGCAATAAAATCTATCTTAACCAATTAAGCGGTTCTATTATTTAAATACTTAAAATAAAATATATAAGTCTAACTATGACTTTTATCATTATAGGAGGTGAATACTATTAAAAAACTATTTTATAGTATTATATTTATTAGTATAATCCTATATATTATGCAGCCAAACAAACCTGATATTGCTAGATACGAAACTTTTGATGACACTCCTTTAATTACTGTTAATTATGATGAAACAGTAATTGCAAGTGCTCAAAACTATCCTTATCTATATGCAAAAGGAGGTATTGTATTAAAACGCACCTTATATCAATGGCAAGTTGGTGAAGATGTCTTGCAAATTAAGAAAGCTCTAAAAAAAATAGGTTATCCCATTAATACAAGTTCTTATATTTTTGATAATAACATGAAAGATATTGTTATGCAATTTCAATCAGAACATGATTTAAACACTGATGGAATTGTTGGTAAATCAACAGTCAATGCCATTAATAAAATCCTAATTGAAAATAAAATGACTTCTCCTGTTATTAATACTGTAGTAACCAACGCTCCTACTAGTGGATATTGGATTACAATTAATAAATCTTCTAATACACTCACATTGCTAAAAGGCAAGCAAGTCATTGAAAAATTTCCTGTAGCTACAGGAAAAGAGCCAAAACTTACTCCTGAAGGCAAATGGGTAATAAATAATAAAGTAGTTAATCCTGCCTGGAAAAATATCAAAGGAGGAGTGCCTGAAAATCCCTTAGGATATAGATGGATGGGACTTAATATTGGCGACGGATATATCTATGGAATTCACGGCACAAATAATGAAAGAAGCATTGGATACTTTGTTTCAAAAGGATGTATTAGAATGGATAATAATGATGTTGACAAACTATTTACTCTAGTAAAAAATGGAACACCTGTATGGATTGGCAGTCAAAAGCAACTTAGCCAATGGGGCTTTATCGTAAAATAAATAATCTAAAAGCTTAATTACTATTTTAATCTAATAATATTTCTTTAAATATATTTCCTTCTAAATCTTTAATTCTAAATATCTTATCTTCCAATATTCCATAGGAATTAGGGCTATCTTCTTTAGGTAAAGTAATCGACCCTGGATTAATTATATAAATATCATTGACTTTCTTTGCCACTGGTATATGAGTATGACCATAGATAAAAACATCTCCTTGGCTAAGCTTTGGAAGATTATCTTCATTATAAATATGCCCATGACTTATAAATAATCTTCTATTATCATATAAAATATTAGAATAACTAGACATAATAGGATAATCCAACACCATTGCATCTACTTCGCTATCACAATTTCCCCTTATGGCTATTATTTTATCTTTCATTTTATTTAGTAAGTTTATTACTTCTTGGGGATTATATTCTTTTGGCAGTGGATTTCTCGCTCCATGATATAGCTGATCTCCTAATATTACTAAATAATCTGCACTTTCTTTATTAAAAATATCTATAGCCTTTTTTGCATAAAAGGCAGAACCATGAATGTCAGATACAAAAAATAACTTCATTTTTATATTCCTCCTAAAAACAATCTTTATACTTTTATATTTTTACCTTTTAAATAATTATATACAAAATCACTAAACTAGCAAAACAATCCTCTGAATTTCTCAGAGGATTGTTGATTTTTGTTATTTGCTTCTTAGGAACGGTTTCAATTTTTCCATTTTCCCTTTTAATCCTGTATTGATTTTGCTCAAATCCGGCTAACTGAAAAGGATTAAGAGATAAGTCTTCAATAATAGCTACTTTCTCTCCAGTTTTTATATCCTTGCCTTCAGCTAAAACAAAATGTTGGTATTTTTCATTCCAATAATAAGTTTGAAGGACTTCTTTTGAACTTATTAATTGAAAATCATCTTCTTTTGGTAATTCCTTGATATTAGCCATCTTTGATTTATAATAAAATTGATTTTCTAATACTCTAATTACAGGATAAGGACCATTTTCCCATTTTATTGTTGATTTCTCTTCTACTTTAAGCCATAAAGGATCAAGTTTTTGTGGGTTATCCCACATTTCATTCCAATAAGCAAGATAATCTTCAATAAGAGAAAGAACCATATCAAACTGTCCATTCTCCCAAAGATAAGCCCTTATATATGTACCTTTTTCAAAAGCTCCTAACATTTGATCAACAAATTCTCTAACTACAATAAGTTTTTTACCTTTTGAACCTATAGATATTAATTGAATATCTTTTATATCAAAAAATTCATCTACTAAATCAAGATATTTATAATCGCCTTCTTCATCTTCTTGATAAACTGCAATAATTGATTTTTTGGGTGTAAAACTAATATACATCATTAATTCTTCTTTAGAATCTCCCAATAAATCTACCTTGTTAATATTTAAATCAATGCTATCTTTTTTATCATTCCACTGTGAATAATTTATATCCTTTAATACAATTTCTAAAATTTTATTTTTACTAGTGATTAAATCAATTCCTTCGATATAATCATTAATCCATTTGGCCTTTAATGTTCTGTTTGCTTCAGCCTTATTAATAATAAAAAAAATAACAAGCACTGCTAATAAAAGCAAAGCAATAAAGATATTTTTTCTATGCCTTTGCATGTTTTTCCCCCATAATAAAATGCTTGATTTATTTATATGAGGAATCAAATAAAAAAATGTCTATATAAAAATAGACATTTCTAAAACATAATTAATATACTTTTTAATCTCTTTTAAGATGATGTCTTAAATGCATTTTAGAATTATAATTTGTTTTTTTAATATCTAATATATCCTCTTTATCTTTATCATCATTTAAACTACTAAACTCACTAAGATTGTTCTTTAGTTTAAGGGTACATTCTTTGCAAAATCTTCCGGTATTTATGTCTGCACCACATGATTCACAAGTTAACCAGCCTACAGAACCGTCAACAACTTCTAAGCGTTCTTCCCTTAAAAACTTAGTAATTTTTTTAACTGAAACTCCTGTTTGCTTAGAAACTTCAGTAATTGTAGCTTTAGGGTGGTCATATATATATTCTTTTACTTTTTCAAAATCCTTTTCATCTTGTTGAATACATTCGTAACATATAGGTTTTCCTATATAATTAAATAATTTGCCACATCTTATACAATTCCTAACCTGCATAACATCACCCCTCTTTATTATAACACATAATAAAGAAATGTTTAATGATTTGACATAATTTAAAAAGTTTTTATCTTATTTTTGCAGGTAATCCAACCTTCTTTTGAACTTTTCTTAAAGTTTTAGTTGCAATATAAGATGCTTTTTCAGCATTATTCTTAATTATAGAATCAATATAGCTTTTATCTTTTTCTAATTGATAAAATCTCTCTTGTATAGGCCTTAATTCTTCTACAACTACTTCAGCAACTTTTGATTTTAATTCCCCATAGCCCAAGCTAGAAAATCTTTCTACTGTTTCTTCAACAGGCTCTTCTGTAATACTGCAATAAATATTTAATAAGTTTTTAATTCCTGGCTGATTATCATTATATGATATTTTAGCTTCTGAATCGGTTACAGCCCTTTTTAACTTTCTTACAATTGTATCAGGAGAGTCTAAAAGACTAATATATGCATTTTCATTTTCATCAGACTTAGACATTTTTTTAGTAGGCTCCTGTAAACTCATAATTCTTGCCCCTACTTTAGGAAAGTATGCCTCAGGAACTGTAAAGGTTTCCCCATAAAGATTATTAAATCTAATTGCAATATCCCTAGTAAGCTCTAAGTGTTGATTTTGGTCATTGCCTACAGGTACTAAATTCGCTTGATAAAGAAGAATATCCGCTGCCATAAGGACAGGATAGGTAAACAAACCAGCATTAATATTTTCGCTATGCTTTTGGGACTTTTCTTTAAATTGTGTCATACGGTTTAATTCGCCCATATAAGTAAAGCAATTAAGAATCCAAGCTAATTCTGCATGGGCATTAACATGAGACTGATAATATATGATATTTTCTTCAGGATCCAAACCTGCGGCAATATATAACATTAAAACTTCCCTAGAACGCTTTCTTAATTCTGCAGGATTTTGCCTAACAGTTAAAGCATGAAGGTCTACAATACAAAATACGCAATTATATTCATCTTGAAGCTTAGTCCAATTTTTTAATGCTCCTAAGTAATTTCCTAAAGTTATATTTCCTGAAGGCTGCATTCCACTAAAAATAACCTTCTTTTCTTTTTGATTATCTGCAGTCATTTGTTTTCACCTCATTTGTTTTATAGGACTTCACTTAAATAAGTATATAATTTAAAAGTGAAAACATCAAGTAGTACTAAGCTCCATTATTAATCAATTTTTTCTTGTGATTGTGATAATGTAAGTCTGCTTAATCCTGCACGAGTAATTATTTGATATAGCATTACAACAAAAATAACATTCCCAATGGATGCAACAATTACACCAGTATATAATACAGCAAAAGGTCCAGGCAATCCAACTAACAAGAGTGCACTAGCTAAGAAAGTAGTTCCGCTTACAATTGTTCCAACAAATCCAACAACCCCCATCTTAACAGTTTCAGAAATGGATAGCTTTTTAAGGGCATAAATCATCAGTCCAACTACTATACCAGTAACACATTTATCAATAATATTAGGAAGCTGGCCTCCTGGGAATTGTGTTGTCATGGCAGATATTAATCCACATACAATTGAAGTTGCAGCTAAATTAGTTGGATTAAAATTAATAAATATAGCTAAAAACATCATAGATAATAAGAAATCTGGTTTAAGACCTGCAAATGTTCCTGGTACAATATAGTGTAAAATTGCTCCTATTGCTAATAAGATTGCTGACATAGTTAATTGTTTTACTTTCATTATAAATTCCCCTTTCATTTTTAAAATATAAAATAAAAAAAGCACTTCATCCCTACTAAGGGACGAAATGCTATTATTCCGCGGTACCACCCTGATTAGATAGTAAAACTATCTCACTCACCCAGATACGGAGTTGCTACTCGATATCCTGCTCCTGTAACGGGAAGCCCCGGCTACCAATACTTTCTCAGTTAGAGATTTCATGGTGCTTCTCATGGAACCATTCAATATAAGCCTCTATATCGGACCTCACACCAAACGCCGACTCGCTGAATAGACTTCTTTATATTTACTCTTTCCAATCATAGAATTTAAAATTTATTATTTTTCATGATAACACATATTTTAAATCTTTGCAAGATGTTATCATAAGAAAAGTATATTATTAATTATCCTTATTATTTTACAAGCTCTTTAAGGCTATCTATCATCTTATTGACTTTCTTTTTGGATACAACAAAATCTGATTCACCGTCTCTAAAGGCTGCGTAAAAGTCATCACTATAAGATACATAATCTATTGTTACTTTTTCTCCTGTATCAAGGGTAAAAGTGGTTCTTATTTCAGGGTTTGTGTTTTCCACATCTTTATCGATTTCCGCATCAAAAGTAATACCTATTAAGTCTTGATAATAATCTTTAAAGGCCTCTTCTTCCACTTCTTTTCCATCTACTTTATAAGTAGTTATAACTTCTTCTCCATCTTCTTCTTTGCTGGTAGTTCTAGAAAGTTTAAGATTATTAACTTTGCCTTCATATTCTATTTCAATAGAATCTACCAGATTAATGTCAACAATATACACAAATCTGTCAATAAAATCTATAGGCTTCATGTCAATTAAAGATTGAAGTTGAGATAGAGCCATAGTATAAACAGTATCTTTAGTTTCTGTCATGGCATATGCTATATTGTCGTCCTTATTAGAACCTATAAATAAATGTAAAGAATTTTTAGTATCCCTGATTTCTATCTCTATTCTTGGATTGTCAAGGCCATACTTTGAAAGATCTGAAGGATTATCCTCTATAAAATCCTCAATAGTATAGTTAAAGCCTTTTTCCAAAATATTCATAAATTCTTTAGAGCCTACAGCATAACTATGCTTATATGGCTGTTTCATTATCCAAAGGTCTAAACCGTATTTATTAAGCTCTTCATTTATATTAGAGACTATTTCTATTGTTGGCTTTCCTTCTTGACTAATGTATAAATAGTCTAATTCTTGTGCGTTTATTTGTGTTAATTTTCTATTTCTTAAATCATCAACACTTAAACTAAAGTTTTCGCCATGATTCATCCAAACAGTATACAGTTTAGAATCATCTTTTCTCATAAGATAATAGGTAGTACCTTCTGGTGTCTTATTACCTAAATAATACTCTCTTGTTTCGCCATCATCAAAAAATGCTTTAGCTATAACAGATGGTGATTTAAGACCATATTGCTCTAAGTCTTGTGGATTTTCTTCCACAATTCTTTGAGCAAACATTACCGCAAAACTATAAGCTAAATCATTTACCTTTTCTTGATCTATTTCTATATTATCTTTACCAGCCAATACCCATATATCATATTTTCTTTCAATTGTTATTTCACCTTCAGAAGATATTAAAATCATCTTAGTAATTTTATCCCTAGAACTATTGGATAAGGTTAATTCAGATCCATCTTCTTCATTTATATCATTTTCTTTAGCATTATTACTGATATAGATATAAGCCCCTACTAAAACTACTAATAGTATGGCTGCTAAAATTAAGTTGCGAGACTTTCTCATCGGTTTTTCCTCCTCAACCATACAACTAGTCCAATAATACCTATGATAACTGGAATAACAATTACGGAAATACCCGAATATAATAATACTTGTGATTGATTCATCTTAAGTCGTTGTGTAACCAGACTTTTAGGTCTTATAGATATACTTTCTTCTCTGTCAACCAGCCAATTTATACTATTCATGAAAAAGTCCGTATTACCACCTGCACTTAGAGCATCTACGTCAGGATCTAATAAAAATTGCGTATTACCAATAACAACTAGCTTTGTAACATATTCTTCATTGTTTTCATACCATTTATCTGTAATTGCAACAGCTATATCAAGAGGACCATCTAAATCTCCTTCTTCTTTCTCTGCTACTTCAGATTCAAAATTTGTTTTTGCATAAGAGCTTTCTGAAGATGTAATTAAAGGGATAATCTCCAGTGAATCTCTTTTAACTTGAAGAGTTTCAATGCTTTGACCAACAGGTATTAAAACTGCAAGCCCATTGGACCTTAAAGGATTTGTAATTTCATGGTCACCTAAGCTTGGAATAATGTGCAAAGGATTAAAAAATTGATATTTTGTTTCAGGTTCTATAATTATTGACTTCTGAATACTTATTCCATACTTATTGGTTACTTCTTCAAGATTATCCATTTCTTTTCCGCTTACATTTGTAAGAATAATGGCTCTTCCTTTATTTTGTAAGAAATCATTGATTATGGTTGCTTCTTCTTTAGAAATATCCCTATTTGGAGCAAGTATAAGTAAAATATCTGCATCTTCAGGAATAGACTTATCAGTTAATAAATTCAAATTTTTTATCTCATAGTTTTCCTTTTCTAATTGTGTCTTAATATTATTAGATAGTTCAAATTCATCATGACCTTTTAAGGCATAAATTACAGGATTTTTTTCTGAAACTATATATTGAATTGCCCCTGTTACTCTTTCTTCAACTGCTAAAGACTCTGCAATATATGAACCATTACTATACCTATAATTAACTAATTGAAAAGGAGGAATTACTTTATATTTCCCATTTTCTCCTTCTACTATCAAGCTATCATTACTAATAGAATTACCACTTTTGTCATATTTCGTAGCAAATTGAGGATATAAAACTGGGTCCTTATATTCCACCTTTATTTTATTAGAATAATCACTATATTTTTTTAATGCTTCATCAAAAATAAGATTTTCTTTACCAGTCTCTGTTAAAGCATATATTGTAATTTTTTGATCTAAGCTATCTAATATATCAAGAGTTTGTTGAGATAGCGAAAACATTTTGTTTTCAGTTAAGTCTAATTTATAATCCAACTGTCCAACCATTAAATTTATTATTATAAGGATCGCCACTACAAAGGCTGTCATCATTGATGCATATCCACCATATCTGACTCTTTTATCCTTAAAAGACTCCCATATATTTAAATTCTTCATTATTGCTTCCCTCCTAGCTCCATCTACGCTTTTCAATAGTTTGTATAGTTAAAAAGATAAAAGCAAATGAAAAAGTAATAAAATACACTACAGAACTAATATCAAAAATTCCAAAAGAAAAACTTTGATATCTTTCCATCAAAGAAAACCATTGAAATAGCTTTAGAATAATTCCATCATATATAGCTGGGTTTGACACATATAACAAAACCATTGCTATTGCTCCAATAATTATAGCACCTGCACTTATATAAATATTTTTTGTTGAATAATATAATAGAGCAGCTATTGCAATAACGAGAATTCCAACAACTACTATGGAAGACTTCCTATCTGTAGGCAATCCCATTATTATTCCGTCCATAATCCATAAAACCAATAAAGTAATAACTGTAACAACTGCAGATATTACTTGATTTTCAGTTAGTGAGGATATAAATAAGCCTACAGAAATAAATGCTGCCCCAAGTAGAAAGAAGCCTATGTATCCTCCTAAAACTTCACCTACTGCCACATTTCCATAAAAACTTAAAATAATCGGATATAAAACTGTAATTAATAGAGTTAATAGGAATAATAATAGTGCAGCAAAATATTTACCCAATACAATATCCGATACCTTAAGGGGTGATGTTAATAAAAGCTGGTCTGTTTTTTGCCTTGTTTCTTCTGATATTAATCTCATTGTAAGCATAGGAACTACAAAAAGAAAAATAAAAGTTATACTGGACAAAACATTATTATATAAAGGATTTTGTCCTAATAAATTAGTTATAGAAAAGAAAATTCCAGAAATTAAAAGGAAAAAACTCATAAAAATATAGCCTGTTGCAGAAGCAAAATAGGAGCGAAGTTCTTTATTTATTATCGCTAACATCTTCCCCATCCTCCTTTTGTTGACTATCATTATCATCAAAATTGTCTGCTGTTTCTTGTTCAATTATTTGTTCTTGAGTAGTTACTTGTAAGAAGATTTCTTCTAAGGTTAAATCCATTGATTTCATCATTAAAATTGGATAATCCGCAGCTTTAAATGCGTAGTATAAATCTTCTCTGATATCTATATCTTCTTTACCTTCAACAATAATATCAACTGTGCCAGCTTCTCTTGAACCAGTTACTTCAGCAGTCTTTATTGAATTTATTTCTTTTACAACCTTTAATACATTATCTTTTGAGCCTTTTATTCTTAACAACATCTTATTAGTTTGTGAAAGCCTTTTTGCTAAGTTTTCAGGAGTATCTATAGCAGCTATTTTACCTTTGTTAATAATTAAAACCCTATCACATACAGCACTTACTTCTGATAAAATATGAGAGCTAAGAATAATAGTATGATCTTTACCTAAACTCTTAATAACATTACGTATTTCAATAATTTGCTTTGGGTCTAAACCAACAGTAGGCTCATCGAGAATTAAAACCTGAGGTTCCCCAATCATAGCTTGAGCTAAACCTACTCTTTGTTTGTAACCCTTAGATAAATTTTTTATTAATCTTTTTCTCATATCGGTTATTTTCACAGCATTCATAACCTTGCCCAACATCTCTTTTTGTTTATGAACACTTACCTTTTTAATATTACATACAAACGTTAAGTATTCCTCTACAGTCATATCCATATAAAGAGGAGGCAATTCTGGTAAATAACCAATTCTCTTTTTTACCTCCCCTGGTTGTTCTAAAATATCAAATCCATCTACCTTAACAGTGCCTTCTGTTGCAGAAATATATCCAGTTATGATATTCATTGTTGTAGACTTTCCTGCACCATTGGGACCTAAAAAGCCTAAAATTTCACCTTTTTCAACTTTGAAGCTTATGTTATCTACAGCTTTGTGCTGACCATACTGCTTAGTTAAATTATTAACTTCAATCAAGCTACTCCCTCCCATGTTTATAATTCTTAGTAAGTTTATCAAAAAATCTTGAACTAAATATGAATAAATTATAAATTCTTTTGCACAATTGTTCAAGCTTTTACAAAATTATAATTATTAAACCCTTAAATTATATCATTAAAAAAGAAAAATTTCTAAAAAATAAAATTTAAATAAAATAAAGCCTATAGAAAACTTCATCTATAGGCCTTTTGCTATTTCTTTCTTTTTATCTTTCTTAACAATTCCCTTAAGTTTTTCTGCAATATCGTCAAAAATTGTATAATTTAATGGGATAACAACTAAGGTTAATACTGTAGATAATGATAAACCTCCAATAACCGCAGTTGCTAAAGGAGCTGTTATTTCTCCTCCTTCTCCAATTCCTAAAGCCATTGGTATCATACCAAGAACAGTTGTAAGAGTAGTCATAAGAATGGGACGAAGTCTTGTCGGTCCTGCTTCTAAAATTGCATCCTTCCTACTATAGCCCCTGTCACGAAGCTGAATAATATAATCAATTAATACAATAGCATTATTAACTACTATACCTACCAAAATGATTAAACCGATAAAAGAAGACATATTTATAGTTCTTCTCGTCAAAAACAGTGCAAGAATTGCTCCCGTTAAAGCTATAGGAATAGAAAATAGTATCGTAAAAGGATGTAAGAAAGATTCAAACTGAGAAGCTAAAACCATATAAACCAGCACAATTGCTAATAATAATGCTAGGGTAAGGCTTCCAAAAGACTCCATCATCTGCTCTATTTCTCCAGAAAAATCATAATTATATCCTTCTGGCATCCTATAATTTTTCAATTTTTCTTCTATATCTTCCTTAATTGAATTAATATCCCTTCCAAAAACAGCTGAGCTTATGGTTACGGTTCGTTTTTGATTAGTCCTCATTATACTTTCAGGACTTTTACTAATAGAAATATCTGCAAGCTCCGATAAAGGTATACTCATTCCCAAAGGAGATGTTACAGAAATATCTTTTATATCTTTAAGATACTCTAATTTAGAACTATCATATTGTATTCTGACATCTATTTCTGTACCGTCAACCTTATATTTTGTTGCAACTGAACCTTGCACAGCCGTTCTTAAAGTATTAGATATTGTCATCATATTTAGGCCGTACATAGATGCCTTATTCCTATTTATGACTATTTGAGCCTCAGGGTAACCTTCTTCAACAGAATGTGTTACTTCTCTTGTCCCATCTACACTCCTTACAATCTCTACAAAATCATTTGCCATAGATTCCAACTGTTCTAAGTCATCTCCTGAAATATCGATAGATATAGGGGCTGATCCTGATAAACCTACCATAAAATTACTACCTGTAACAGATATTTCAGCACCAGGAATATCCTTAGTTAAACTTCTTACTTCATCTGCTATTTCATCAACGGAGCGTTTTCTATCTTTAACTGAACCTACATTAACTATAATACTTGCACTATTGGAGGCTGTGTCTGTTCCAATCATTCCTGCACCCCCTCCAATATTTACAAAGACTTCTTTTATTTCTTCAATACCTTCTAAACTAGTTTGAACCTTTCTTGCAATCTCAAAGGTTTCTTCAATAACTGTTCCTTTGGGAAGTACAATATCAATACTAAATTGCCCTTGGTCAGTAGCAGGGAAAAACTCCATCCCCACTAATCCAACTGCTGGTATTATTAATGTCCCTATAAATACTGCTAATGTAATAACTACAGCTTTCTTTCTGTGATTCATTGTCCAGTTTAGAACTTTTCTATAGAATAAATCAATTTTATCTAATAGTTCGCTCCACTTATCAAATATTTTAGTAGTAATTTTCTTCCTTTTAATATCATCTATTTTTTCAACCTTTAATATTTTAGATGCCATCATTGGCACTAAAGTTAATGCTACAATTAAAGACGCTGTTAAAGAAAAGGTTACTGTTAAAGCTAATTCTTTAAATATCTTAGCTGCCCATCCTTCAACAAAAACTATAGGTAAAAATACTACTATAGTAGTAAGCGTTGATGCAACAACTGCCATCCCTATTTCTGTTGTTCCATAATCTGCAGCGTCAATTCTGCTTTTTCCTTTTTCCCTATGCCTGTAAATATTCTCTAAAACAACAATGGAGTTATCAACAAGCATTCCTACTCCTAAGGCTAAACCACCTAAGGAAACTATATTAAGAGTTATATCAATAAAAAACATAAAAGCAAAAGTTACAATAATTGAAATTGGAATAGAAAGCCCAATAATTAAGGTACTTCTTATATTACGTAAAAATACAAATAGTATTAGTATAGCAAGGATTCCGCCAATAATAGCAGTAGAGGCAACGTTTTCAATAGACTTATTTATAAATTCAGCACTATCATAAATAACAGCTATTTCAATATCTTCTAAGTCAGGATTTAATCTTAAAGCATTTACCTCTTCCATTATTGCTTTTGAAACTTTAACTGTATTCGCTGTTGACTGCTTTTGAATGGATAAACTAATGCTAGGATTGCCATTAATGTATGCATAGGAATCCATATCTTTATATCCTTCTTCAATTTCTGCAACATCTCGTAGATAAATCAGCCCTCCAGCAGTCGTAATAGGGAGATCTTTAATTTCTTCTATATTATTAAATTCCCCAATAGAACGAAGTGTAAGAGTAGTTTTTCCTTGCTTTAATTCTCCTGCTGGAAGATTTAAATTTTCTGCTGCTAAAAACTGTGCAATTGTAGCGGGAGTTAAATTATATCCTTTTAATTTATCTGGTAGTAAAGTAACCCTAATTTCTTTTTCTTTTCCCCCGCTTAAACTAACGGAAGCCACCCCTTCGATTTTTTCTATTTTTCCAATTATACTATTTTCAACACTGCGAGTTAACGCTTCTAAATCTTGATTACCACTAATGCCAAGCTGCATTATTGGCATCATATTGGGATCAAGTTCCAAAACCAAAGGCTCTTCAGCATCTTCTGGCAAATACCCTTTAATCATATCTATTTTTTCTCTCATATCAAGCATTGCCATATCCATATCTGTTCCATCATTAAACTCTACCATAACAACAGAAGAACCATTTGATGACATGGATGTTATATTTTTTAAATTACTTACCGTACCAACGGCTCCTTCTAAAGGCCTTGTAACTAATGTTTCAATTTCTTGAGGCCCCGCACCACTATATTGAGTCATTATTATCGCATAAGGAAGACTAAATTGAGGTAATAAATCTACTGGCAATCTTCCCATAGAAATAATCCCTAATAAAACAATAATTAATATTAACATGACAGTGGTAACTGGACGCTGTATCGATACTTTTGAAATCTTCATAAACTACTTCCTCCTATTCTAATTATCAACTACTTTAACCTTTCCACCGTCAACAAGATATTCTTGACCTTTAATAACTATATTCATTCCTTCTTTTAAACCTTCAGTGATTTCAGCTTCCTTACCATTATCAAGGCCAAGTTTTACTTCAATCCTTTTTGCTGTGTCTTCTTCCACTATATAAACATAATTTATATCTCCCTCAGTTAATACAGTTTCTCTTGGAATTACTATTACATTTTGAGCTGTATCAAGTTCAAATTCTACTTGGGCAAACATACCGGGTTTTAACAAAGAGTCTTTATTATCAATTTCTATTTTTACAAGGTATGTAAAAGTTCTTTCATCAGCGGCCGGACTTATGGCAGCAATCCTTCCTACAAACTTATTTGAAGAAGCAGAAGCTACATAAACATCTACCTTTTGATTTTTTTCTATCTTATTAATTATTTGCTCTGAGACATTTACATCCACAAAAACCTTATCCATTTGTATAATTGTAAAAGGTGCAATAGCTCCACCAACCATTTCCCCAGCATCTATCATCCTACTGCTGACTACACCATCAATAGGACTTTTAACTGCGGTATCCTTTAAGGTTTCTTTTGCATTAGCAATTTGGATTTCTAGGCTTTCTTTTGCTGCTACTGCTTGAGTAAGTTGACTTTGAGCCAATTGAACACTTTCTTTAGAAAGATTGCTCATAAATAAATCATAATTATCTTTTGCTGATTCATAAGCCAACAAAGCAGTTTGATATGTGCTTTCTAATTGGTCTAATTGCTGCTTTGAAACAGAACCTATATCATATAATACCTTCATATCTTCATATGCCTTCTTAGCATCTTCAAGTCTGATTTCTGCAGTTTTTAGTGCAGTTTCTAATTGGCTTTTTTGTTGTTGGTATTGACTTCCTTTTGCACTGCTAAGTCCAACTTGACCCATATTTACTGTTGCTTGTGCAGATTTTAATTGAGCCTCTAAAGCTTTAATATTGTTTTGAAGATCTGTCTCATCTAATTTAAATAATACGTCTCCTTCTTTAACGTAATCCCCTATATCAAAATATACTTCTTTTACTTTTCCTGCTACTTTGCTTGAAATCGTGATCTGTTGTTTAGGATTAATTTTCCCTCCATAAGTATAAGTATTAGATATTTGACCTTTAGAAACCTTTTGAATATTTACAGGAACTATATTATCTTCCGTTTCACTATCATTACCAGTATTATTGCAGCCAGTAATTAATAATGTTAATAACAAAATTACTGAAATTATATTTTTAATTCTCATACAATAATCCTCCTAAATAACTTATTCGCTAATAACAGCATTTAATTTGCTTATTCCTTCTTCAAAATCCTTTTTCTTATCACTAGTTAAACTTTCGTAAAATTCTCCAAATATATATATGATTCTTTCATACACTTCCGTAAGCACCCCCACTCCCTTTTGTGTCATAGATAAGTATATTTTTCTTCTATCATCTTCCTCTGAAGGATAATTTCTTATTAAATAACCTTCTTTAACTAATTTAGAGACTCCTATAGATAAGCTGCTGCTACTAACATTTAAATGTCTTTGTAAATCTGATAATGTGCATTGCTTAAACTGATGAACTAAAATCAAAATAGTAAATTGCCTGTCTGTAAGCCCTGTATTACCCTTACCATTAATATTAAATTCTTTAAAATACTTGCCATGAAGCCAATGGGTTAAGTTAATAATTAAACCCAGAAACTGTAGGCTTACTTCATTTGTTTTTTTGTCAGCCATATCTATCACCTTATATTTATAATAAAA